>CALWLN010000206.1 GCA_944381535.1 uncultured Lachnospiraceae bacterium | reverse complement strand
GCGCGGACTTCTCCAGGCGGCTCACCTGGGCCTGGGAGATCTGAATCTCCTCGGCCACCTCCATCTGGGTTTTTCCCTGGAAAAACCGAAGCTGAATGATGTAATTCTCCCGCTCCCCCAGCCGGTGCATGGCGTCGCTTAGGGAAAGCTCCTCCACCCAGGTTTCCTCTTTATTTTTCTTGTCACTGATCTGGTCCATGACATAGAGGGTGTCGCCGCCGTCGGTGTACACCGGCTCGTACAGGCTTACCGGGCTTTGTATGGCGTCCAGAGCAAAGACGATGTCCTCCTTGGAGATTCCGATTTCCGCGGCAATCTCCGGGATAGTGGGCTCCTGGAGATTCTGCTTCATCAGAAGCTCCCGGGTATGGATGGCCTTGTAGGCGGTGTCCCGCAGGGAGCGACTCACCCGGATGGAGTTGTTGTCCCTGAGATAGCGGCGAATCTCCCCGATGATCATCGGCACGGCGTAGGTGGAAAATTTCACATTCAGGTTGGGGTTGAAGTTGTCAATGGATTTGATAAGGCCAATGCAGCCAATCTGAAACAGGTCGTCCACATTTTCACTGCTGGAAGCAAAACGCTTGATCACGCTTAACACCAGACGCAGATTGCCCTTGATATATTCCTCTCGTGCAGCCAGGTCTCCTTCTTTAATTCGCTTAAACAGCGCTTCCTTCTCGTTTTCCTTCAGGACGGGAAGCTTTGCGGTGTTGACGCCGCAGATTTCGACCTTGTATACTGCCATGATAAGTACCTCCGGGATATAATGTTCTAAAGAAAGAATGAGCATTTTCCCCGGAATTTATTCATAAATTTATGCAATATCTGTCGCTTACGGAGCTGGATCTTCCAATCCCCGGTATCTCCATCTCCCTACCTGTCCCACTTATCACAAAGGGAATTAATCTGGTCCGCAAATTTGGCCAGATCCTTATTGGCCACACCCTCATTCCTGCGGATAACCCCAAGCAGCCGCTCTCCCGCCGCCAGCAGTCTGGCAAATACGGAGGAAACTGCCTGTGCCTTCTTCCGATCGGTCTTTCGCTCTTTATTTCCCTCCTTCACGCAGACATTGGCAAGAAGGTCGTAAGTCTCCCCGCTGTAGGGCGCGACGGCGTCAAACCCCAACTCCTCCGTCACCAGAGCGGCAAACTGCTCCGTCACCTGGTCCTCTCCATGTACCACAAACACCCGCCTGGGCTTTTTCTCAAATGCTCCGATCCAGCGAAGCAGATGATCCCGGTCCGCATGACCGCTGATACCGGGCAGCTGTGCAATCCGCGCCTTCACCTCAATAGTCTCTCCAAAAAGCTTCACTTCCCTGGCGCCGCCCAGAAGCTGGGCTCCAAGGGTTCCCGGCACCTGGTATCCCACAAACACAACGGTGGATTCAGGTCTCCACAGATTGTGCTTTAAATGGTGCCGGATACGTCCCGCCTCACACATGCCGGAAGCCGAGATGATAACCGCCGGCTCCTTTTCAAAATTAATGGCCTTGGATTCCTCGCTGGTCACTGCGGTCCGAAGTCCGGGAAACTGAATGGGATTGATTCCCCGGTTCACCAGACTAAGCGCCTCCGAGTCAAAGCACTCGGACACATTTTTATGGAAAATATTGGTGGCTTCGATGGCCAGCGGGCTGTCGATATAGGTAATAAAATTTTCGTACTCCGGCAGCAGATGCTCCGTCTTGATTTTCCTTAAAAAATACAGCATTTCCTGTGTTCTGCCCACGGAAAAAGCCGGAATCACCACATTGCCTCTTTTTGCGAAGGTCTCCCGGAGCACCTGGGCCAGCGCCGCCGCATAATCCGGCGGGGCCTCCTGCAGCCGGTCTCCGTAGGTGGACTCCATCACCACGTAGTCCGCTTCCTTCAGATAGGTTGGGTCCTTGATCAAAGGCTTATTCTCATGTCCGATGTCCCCGGAGAATACCAGTTTTACTTCCTCTCCATTTTCCCGGCCCCACACCTCAATGCTTGCGGACCCCAGCAAATGTCCGGCGTCCACAAACCGTATCCTTAAATTTTCATCAACCCCGATCAAGGTGTTATACTCACAGGGTACAAACAAGTCCAAAACCCCCTGGGCGTCATCCATGGTATACATAGGCTCCACCTGGGGCCGACCAGCCCTCCTGGCCTTCCGGTTCTTCCACTCCGCCTCAAATTCCTGAATGTGAGCCGAATCCTTCAACATAATATTGCAAAGCTCGCAGGTGGCCTTGGTGGCGTACACCGGCCCCCGAAATCCCCGGCTGTAGAGAAGGGGCAGTAACCCCGAATGGTCGATATGGGCATGGGTCACCAGGACGCAGTCAATTTCGGAAGCATTGACGGATAACTCCTGATTCTCATACAGATCCGCCCCCTGTTCCATGCCGCAGTCCACCAAAATGTTTTTCTCGCCCAGAATCAGATGATGACAGCTTCCGGTCACCTCGTGGGCCGCTCCCAAAAATTCCAGCTTCATATGTATTGTCTCCTTTCGTCATGATTGCCTGTATAATAGTATTCTCTCTCGCTTCTTTTGTGTACATTATACCTTCTTTTTCCTGTTTTTTCAATTATTCTCCCAAAATCTTCAAAATTTACTCAAACCTTACAATTTCCTTCTTCAGCCGCTTCATGATCTTCTTCTCCAGCCTGGAAATGTAGGATTGGGAAATCCCCAGCAGATCCGCTACCTCCTTCTGGGTCAGCTCCACGGAACCTTCCCCCATAAGCCCGAACCGCAGCTCCACAATGGTCCGCTCCCGGGTGGTCAGCTTTTCAATGGCCTTCCGCAGCAGATTCTTCTCCACCTCCGTCTCAATATCCCGGTAAATAATATCCTCATCCGTGCCCAAAATATCCGACAGCAGCAGCTCATTCCCATCCCAATCTACATTCAGCGGTTCATCGATGGACACCTCCATCTTGGTCTTGCTGTTACGCCTTAAATACATTAAAATTTCATTTTCGATACACCGGGAGGCATAAGTGGCCAGCTTAATGTTTTTCTGGGGATTAAAGGTATTGATAGCCTTAATGAGCCCGATGGTTCCGATGGAAATCAGATCCTCCACTCCGATTCCCGTATTATCAAACTTCTTTGCAATATACACCACCAGCCGCAGATTATGCTCGATCAACTCGCTTTTGGCCCAGCCGCAGTCCTCCGAGGACAACATCTCAATGCAGCGCATTTCCTCCTTCAGTTCCAGAGGAGGCGGCAGCACCTCCGCTCCTCCGATGTAGTGAATATCTCCCTTTTTCAGCAGCATCAGATTCTGAAAAGTAGGAATCAGTTTTAACTGAAAATGTTCCGGTATAGCTATTTTTATGTACATAGAAACCTCCTGTTATGCCGAAATACATCTGGCATTTAATATCACCTGATACTTTTTCCTCTGAAACAGATTTTCTTTCGCAAGCCCAAACACCGGCTTTTCAATGTAAACGGCAGGAACCTGCTCCTTCTCATCTGTGCCTCTAAGATACATGGCCTTTAAGGTTACCACCGGCAAAAGCCCCTGCTCCTGCCCCAGAGAATGAAAGGGTATGTAGCGTACGGACAGCTTCTCCCCGGTCAGCTCCTCCTCCAAAAGGCTCTCCTGTATAATATGTACCGGCTGCTTCACAAAGGGGTCCAAAAGGAGATTCCCCGTATCCCAGAACCCGGTCAGCGACAGGGTCCGCTCCCCGGTCAGAAGAAGCACCTGGAAGCTCTGCCCGTCGTTTTTTTTAGATTCCAGCCATCCCAGGGTCAGCAGCGCCAGCCCAAAGGCTCCCAGCGCCCACAGAAAAAAATAATTCCACTGGCCAAGGGTGGCCATACCGAAGCTTAAAATCCCTCCAAGCAGCACTGTCATCAGATAGGTCAATCCCACATCCCGGAAAAATCTCCCCGTTCCCTTTAATGGAAATCCCAGTAAGATCACGGAGGGGTTCACCAACACATGAAGCAGTATCTGATACGCCAGGAAATTTCGAAGCTTCAGAAAAAGGAACACCGAAGCCGAAGCGCCGAAGGCCGCCGCAATCAGAATCCGAATCAGAGAGCTTCTGCTCTTTTTTGCTCTTCTTACCAGCAGCAGCACCAGCACATCCATTCCGAAATTCGTTACCCAGAACACGTCCGGGTAAAAGACATAGTTCACAAGCCACCTCCTTTATTCTTCGCGAACCCTATAACATAAATCTATTATAGGAACCGCTTCGCGAACCCTATAATCATGAATCTATTATAAAATGATATGCCTGTTTTTTTTGTCAAACGGGGGGATGGATTTGAATTTTTGATTTACAGATTGCGACAGAAAAAATCCCCGGCTTTTTATCTCAAAGCCGGGGAACTATTCAGATACCGTTTTCTCCATAACAACCACGGTATAGCTTCCGTTATCTTTCTCAATGCCCGTTGGCACAAATCCGTTTTTCTTCCAGAATCTTTCGCTTTGCAGATTACCTTTTGCAAATCCCAGACGCACAGATTGATAGCCCTGACTGCGGATATAGGAAATACACTCGCCCACAATATAGGAACCAATTCCTTTTCCCTGCTCCCTTTTGGACATCATGAACAATCCAACGAAAGCCGTATCCTCATCCGGATAATGCAAAATCAAGTCCATAATGGCAACCAGCTTCTCTTCCTTAAAAAAACCAATATAAAACTTATCCTTATAGGTCGTCTTGGGCGGTAAAGCCTTCATATCCTCAAGAATACTTTCTTTTGTAACAAATGGCGGACAATACTGATAATACATGGGATTTTCCATGGATAGCTCATAGATATCCTCCACGTCATCCACGTTCAATTTCCGCACCGCATATTGTGAGGACAATTTACTGACGTTCATTTACATTCTCCTTTATCGCAACCGCAAAGGCTCATACTTCTATTTTCCGTTCTTTTCCCGATATTCCTCCAGCAAATCCTC
>CALWLN010000205.1 GCA_944381535.1 uncultured Lachnospiraceae bacterium | reverse complement strand
AGGACCTCCTGTGTTATATATTTGTGGTTTGCAGACCTACATCTATTTTAACACAGGAGTATTACTTATATCTAAAGATTTTCCCTCCCCCTGCATAGCAGGGGGTTTATTTTTACTGTGACACAATAACAGTGCCAATCCGATTTCTCGGACTGGCACTAGATAGGGAACTTTCTGGACCTCCACATTGGCCAGGGAACCATCCTGCAACTCCACCAGGATGTCCATAATCAGCAGCGCGCCGCCGTCCAACAGGGTTTCCTCGCTGGGCAGCTGCCATGTATCAGGCAGCTGCGCAAAGTGGGTAAAGACCGGAGCGGTTTCCCACGCAATCTGTCTGCCCGCTCATAATGAAGAACTTCAACGGCAGTTTTTCCGTTATGGCTTCGGCCTGCGCTGTTTAGACGCTAAGGGATTTTGGCTAAAATATTCCACCTGTGCGGTTGCAATCCGGTAGCAAAATTTTATGCGGGTTTTGCATAAGATTTTGAACCATGACCTTTTTTCTTGATTTTGTTTCTGGCCTGGTCTAACTGTTCTTCCGTAAATGGAATGTATGTCATAGTGATCTCCCCTCTTTTATTTTTCGAAAACAGATTGCGGTTGTGCCGATTTTTTATTATAATATTTATCACAGAATCATGGTTATAGGGTTCGCAAAGCGGTTCCTATCATAGAAACACAAATTAAGGAGGTCTTACGCCATGACGAACCAGGAATTGTCTGTCCTTCTTTCTTGCCAACCGTGACGGTGGGCACATTTTTCTCGGTGTGACGGACAACGGCGCCGTACTCGGCGTGGACCCTGCCTGTGCGGACAAAATTAAGAAAAACTTTGTGACCTCCGTCAATAATCCACAGAAACTGTTCCCGCCGCTGTACCTCCCGGTGGAGGAGCTTCTCTATGACGGAAAGCTGGTACTCCATATCCATGTACCCTCCGGCTCCCAGGTCTGCCGATGCAGCGGGCGTATCTATGACAGAAACCACGATTCGGATGTGGACATCACCGATGTGGCCGACCTGGTATACCAGCTTTATGCCCGCAAACAGAGCCCTACCCAAAAAATCCCCCGATCTCCAAGGTTTTCCGTGAGATTGGCCTGGCAGACGAACTGGGCTCCGGCATGCGCAACACGTACAAGTACACGAAGCTTTATTCCGGCGGGGAGCCCAGCTTTGTGGAAGGCGATATCTTCCGGACCATCATACCCCTAACGGAAGTTTCTACCGCTACGGTCGGACCGATTTTCTCCGGGAAGAGTACCGAAGATGGCATCCACCAAGAAAACCACCAAGAAAACCACCAAGAAAACCACCAAGAACCGCTGCGGGAACAGATACTGTCCTTCTGCGTTACCGCAAGATCAAAAAAAGAGATTGCCGCGCGCTTCGGGTATAAGGATTTACGGAACTTTACGATCCGGTATCTGAATCCATTAATGGAGGAAGGCTCTCTCAAAATGACACACCCGGACAACCCGAAAGACCGCAATCAGAAATACATCAGTAAGGGGAAACGAAATGAAAATAGAATTAAAACCAATCGATGACCGTAATAAGAGTCAATGTATTACGCTAAAAGTAACAGCAGACCAAATGCAGTACATAGCTTCGAATAAAGATTCCCTGGAAGAAGCCAGCTTGAATGTTGGTATTGCCAGGCCGTTTGCTATTTATATTGACGGAACTATCGTAGGATTTACAATGTTTGCATTCGACGAAGAAAATGATGACCCCTGTGATAAATACTGTCTCTGGCGTTTCATGATTGATGAATCTTTACAGGGAAAGGGGTACGGAAGTGCGGCATTAAAAGAAATCATACGGTATTTTAAAGAAAATGACGCCGACCAGATAACACTGTCAACGAAAGAGAGCAATACAGCAGCCCTCGGCTTATACCACAAATTTGGTTTTAAAGAAAATGGCCAAATGAGTGAAGATGAAATTGTACTGAAGCTGCACCTGAAATGAGATGATTTTATGGATGAGAGAATAAAAATAACCATTATAGCTGCATTTTTATAAAAAGGGGATAGATTGCTATTTGATGATGAAAGAAATTACCCGCTAGTAAAATCACGCCTATTCAAAACAGCATTTATGCGATAAAATAATCGCAGTTGCAATCACCACAAGGTTTTCTTGTGTTTATATAGACATTTTCATACAAAGGAGATGATGTGATATGAAAAATATTGTTAGTTACATTCAAACACGGAGGGTGACTATAATTTAGCTCTCCGTTAATTCATTAGGAGAAATATTAATGGAGATTTTAAACTTTGAAAAAAAGCACGTCAAAGAAGCAACGTCGCTTGCTCTTGCAAACTACTATGAGGAACGGCAATTTGTAAAAGTGTTACCAGAAGTGTGCGATATTCCTGACTTAAACGGTTTCGCCGAGAATGGATTGGGTGTTGCTGCATTTGAAAATAAAAAGATGATAGGATTCTTGTGCTGTGATGAACCCTTTGACAATGCGTTTCGTGCCACGGATGTGAGAGGGATTTTTTCCCCTATGGGTGCAAACGCAGCCGTTTCTGAAAACTGCTCAAAAATTTATGCTGCCATGTAAATTGATCGACTGCGCACCTTGTACCGACTATGATTTTGCCGAATTGTCAAAAACCGAATGTCATTCTGTCTATCCGCTTCATTTGGCGCTATACCGCCATTACTGCGAAAGCCCTTTCTTTATGAATCGCACGCCCGAAACACAAGAGGCGTTTATGGTATCCTCTGTTCAGGAAGGGGCGCAGTACTTTGTGGCAGGACAAAATGGAGAATTATGTGCGTTTTTAAAAATTTCAGCTTCCGGCGAAACGTTTGTTACAACGGGAAACACCTATCGTCATATCAGAGGTGCATACTGCCTTCCGGAACACAGGGGTAAGGGACTATATCAAAATTTATTGAACTTTACCATATCCACGCTGAACGGACACGCTCACACTTCACTGATACCATTTCGCCTGCAGCTGATACAACTCATAGTATTTCCCTCTTTTTTTCATCAGATCCATATGACTGCCCTCTTCGATGACCGCCCCGTTTTCCAGCATAAGGATGCGGTCCG
The DNA here is from genome assembly GCA_944381535.1 of uncultured Lachnospiraceae bacterium. Classification (GTDB taxonomy): domain Bacteria; phylum Bacillota; class Clostridia; order Lachnospirales; family Lachnospiraceae; genus 14-2. The sequence goes on along the minus strand of CALWLN010000205.1, from coordinate 780 downwards.
CCATTTTTACGGCTCCCATCCTGTGGGTCACCAGGATACAGGTTCTTCCCCGGCTGACTTTATAAAACAGCTCGAACAGCCGACTTTCTTCGATAGGGTCTATGGAGGCGGTGGGCTCGTCCAGCACAATGATATCGCTTCGCCTGTAAATCCCCCTGGCAATGGCAATCCTCTGCCACTCTCCCCCGGACAGCTCGGCGCCGCCAAATTCTTTCCCCAAAAGCGCACAGGTTCCGCCGGGCAGCCTGTCCGGATTCAATCCCACCTCCTGCAGCAGCTGCTTACAATCCTGCTGCCTTTTTGGCGCACTGATTCTCACATTATCCTCCAGGGACAAATAGTATTTGCTGAAATTCTGAAATACAGCCGACCTGTTTCCATAGCCGGTTTCGTCAGCATACACATTTCCCTCCGCACCGCCGCAGGCCACCATTCCCTCCGACGGCTGATATAAACCGATCAGCAGCTTCACCAGCGTGGACTTCCCAGCGCCATTGTCTCCCACGATTGCGATGGTTTCGCCCTTTTTCACGCACAGGGACAGGTCTGTGATCACATTCTTCCCGGTTGTATATTCCGACTCATAAGGGTTCATCCGCAATTATCCGTTTTCCTATTGAATATCCCCGTTTATGTGGTAAGATATTATTAAGCTGTAACGATTTAAAAATTAGGTATGCTATAGAAGCGGCTCTGTCCGCTCCTATAGCATGAGCCCCGTTAGGTCATTAGGGTTAAACTGCATTTTTTCGCATAGCTTCTGTACACTTTTCTTTATCG
>CALWLN010000204.1 GCA_944381535.1 uncultured Lachnospiraceae bacterium | reverse complement strand
GTCCGGGAGGATATGAGGCGCAAGGGCGAAGAAACCTTAAAATATATGGAGGAAACCGGACGCCGGGGTATTGTGCTGGCCGGACGGCCCTATCATGTGGATCCGGAGATTCACCACGGGATTCCGGAGCTTATCAACTCCTACGGGATTGCCGTCCTGACGGAGGACTCCGTTTCCCACCTTCACCAGGTGGAGCGTCCCCTTATCGTCATGGACCAGTGGATGTACCACTCCCGCCTCTACGCCGCCGCCAACTTTGTCAAGACCCGGGACGATCTGGATCTGATTCAGTTAAATTCCTTCGGCTGCGGTCTGGATGCGGTGACCACCGATGCGGTCAGCGACATTCTGACCAAGTCCGGCAAGATTTACACCTGCTTAAAAATCGACGAGGTCAACAACCTGGGCGCCGCCAGAATCCGTATACGCTCTCTCCTTTCCGCCATCAGGGTCAAGGAGAAACAGAACACACCCAGAAAAATTGTGCCTGCCAGCTACAACCGAGTGGTCTTCACCGAGGAAATGAGGAAAAATTACACCATCCTCTGCCCCCAAATGTCGCCCATCCATTTTGAGCTGATTGAGCCTGCCTTCCAGGCCGCCGGCTACAATCTGGTGGTGTTAAAGAACGACAACAAATCCGCCGTGGACGTGGGCTTGAAATATGTAAACAACGACGCCTGCTATCCCTCCCTGATGGTGGTGGGCCAGATCATGGACGCCATTCTCTCGGGAGAATACGACTTAAATAAAACCGCCGTCATCATTTCCCAGACCGGCGGCGGCTGCCGGGCCTCCAACTATATCGGCTTCATCCGCCGGGCCCTGGAGAAGGCAGGCTACCCACAGATTCCGGTGATCTCCATCAACTTAAGCGGCCTTGAGGGCAACCCGGGCTTTAAGATTACCCTTCCGTTGATTCAGAAGGGCCTGTACGCCCTGGTATTCGGCGACATTTTCATGCGCTGCCTGTACCGCACCCGCCCCTACGAGGCCACGCCGGGAGCCGCCAACGCCCTCCATGAAAAATGGAAGAAAAAGTGTATTGCCTTTGTCTCCACCAAAAAGCGGGTTTCCCACAGGAAATTTAAGCGCTACTGCCGGGAAATCATCCGGGACTTTGACAACCTGCCCCTGCTGGATATCCAAAAGCCCAAGGTGGGTGTGGTGGGCGAGATTTTGGTAAAATTCCTGCCTGCCGCAAACAATTATCTGGTGGACCTTCTGGAAGCCGAGGGCGCCGAGGCTGTGGTCCCCGATTTAATGGATTTCCTTTTATACTGCTTTTACAACCAGAATTTCAAGGCGGACCATCTGGGCACGAAAAAGTCCAGCAAGCGTAACGCCAACCTGGGTATCAAGGCCATGGAATGGCTTCGAAGCGCAGCCCGGGACGAATTTAATAAGAGCAAGCATTTCCATGCCCCGGCTCACATTGAGGAATTGGCCAAATATGCTTCTCCCATCGTGTCCCAGGGAAATCAGACCGGAGAGGGATGGTTCTTAACCGGCGAAATGCTGGAATTGATTCACACCGGAACCAACAACATCGTGTGTACCCAGCCCTTCGCCTGCCTGCCCAACCATGTGGTGGGGAAAGGCGTGATTAAGGAGCTTCGCCACCGGTATCCTCTGTCCAACATCGTAGCCATCGACTACGACCCGGGTGCCAGTGAGGTGAACCAGCTCAACCGAATCAAGCTGATGCTGTCCACGGCACAGAAGAATCTGAAGAAAGAGGCAGAGGCTGTAGAGGCATAGACAGCCCGAAAAACATCTCTATTACACCCAAAAGGGGCTGCCGCGCAAATGATTTCAAAATTCAAGCGCAGCAGCCCCATATTTAGTTCATGATCCCCGTGGCCTTCAGGACATCCGTGACCGTATCCACCGGAACGATAATAAGCTTCTTCTTAACTTCTTCCGCCACTTCCTCCAAATCTTCCACATTTTCCCTGGGGATGAATACCTTCTTTACCCCGGCCCGCACGGCTGCCCCCAGCTTCTCCGGGAGACCTCCGATGGCCATCACGTCGCCCCGCAGGGAGACTTCTCCGGTCATGGCATACTCGGGATTTACAGGATGACCGCTCACCAGGGATGACAAAGCTGTGACCAGCGTGATACCCGCGGAGGGTCCGTCCTTGGGCACGGCTCCCGCCGGTACATGGATATGCAGATCCTGTTTTTCCAGCAACTCCGTCTTCTCGGGATAGAAGGATTTTACAAGGCTGACCGCAATCTGCACGGACTCCTTCATCACATCCCCTAGCTGGCCGGTAATCAACACGTTGCCTTTTCCCTTTGTAAGCATGGTTTCGATAAATAAAATATCTCCGCCGGCCTGGGTCCAGGCAAGGCCTGTGACGATCCCCGCCTTGGGCGCTTTTTTGATCCTATCGTGGCGGATGGGCTTCTGGTCCAGAAAATCACGGACATTTTTCTCCCGGACGGATATCCGCTCCGCTTCCTTGGCCACCAGCTTCACCGCTGCAGCCCGGCACACCGTCTCAATAGCTCTCTTCAGTCCCCGGACTCCGGCTTCCATGGTGTAATCCGCAATCATCACATGGAGCGCCTTGTCAGAAATCTTCAACGCGCCGCTGTCGATTCCCATCTTCTCCATGGCCTTGGGAAGCAGGTGTTTCTTGGCAATCTGGATCTTCTCACTCTCCGTATATCCCTGGAACCCAATCACCTCCATACGGTTCAACAGAGGCTCCGGTATGGTATCCGTGGCGTTTGCGGTGCAGATAAACAGCACATCCGAAAGGTCGTAGGGCACATTCATATAGTGGTCGGTGAAGGTACTGTTCTGCTCCGGGTCCAGAACCTCCAGAAGGGCGCTGGCCGGGTCTCCCTGATAAGAGCTTGCCAGCTTGTCCACCTCATCTAAGACCACCACAGGATTGGACTTTCCGCTTCTCCTGATTCCCTCCATGATTCTGCCGGGCATTGCCCCTACATAGGTCCTTCTGTGTCCCCGGATTTCCGCTTCATCCCGGACGCCGCCCAGACTTACCCTGGCATATTCCCGTCCCAGGGCTTTGGCGATACTCTGACCGATACTGGTCTTCCCTGTTCCCGGTGCCCCCACAAACAGGAGAATGGAGCCGGACTGTTTCTTGTTCAGGGCCATGACCGCAATCTGCTGCAAAATACGCTTCTTAACCTTCTCAAGACCGTAATGGTCCTGATTCAATATTTTTTCCGCTTTTTTCAGGTCAATCTTCTGCGGCTCTTCCTTTTTCCAGGACAGACCCGTCACGAAATCCAGGTAATCGTAGAGCATACCGTACTCGTGGCTGTCTTTCCCTTCCTGTTTCATGCGGTTTAAGATCTTCTCCGCCTCCGCCCGAGCCGTCTCATTCATGCCGGACTCCTGAATCTTCATCTCAAATTTCCGGACATCGGTGATATTTTCCGGGTGCATGCGGTCCAGCTCGTCCTGCAAGATCTGCATCTGCTTCTTGATGGCCTCCTCCCGGTAAACCTTTTCATTGGACTGCACCTGGGCCTTCTGGGCCTCGTTTCCGATCTGGGCAATCTCAATCATTTCACTGAGGGCTCGTATGATCTGCTCATGGCGTACGGAGATTTCATCCGCCTCCACGATTTTATATTTTTCTTCATTGGAAATATTCAGCTGATAGGACATGGCCGCCGCAATCTCTTCTAAAGATTTCCAGCGCAGAATATAGTTTCTGGCCATGACTCCCCACTGGTAGCTGCTCACGAAACGAAGCATTTTCTCTTTCAGCTGTTTTAGTTCTTCCTGTTGCCTGTTCTCATCCACATCCAGGATATCCGCGCGCTCTGTGAACTCAATCTGAAATTTTCCGTCCACAATCTCCAGACTTTCTATCTGAACACGGCTATGGGTCTTAATAACCGTGCTTCCTTCCTGATTCACCTTTTCCACGATGCCTTTGACACCCACAGGATAAACATCCTCGGGAAGCATATCTTCCCGCTCTTTATCCTCCTTAAGTATCAAAAAAAGAAGCTCTTCCCCTTCTTTCGGTTCTTTTCTTATAATTTTTTCCACCATTTCCTGCTGTAGAAAATAAGTAACACCCGGCAGAACCACCAGGTCATAGCAAGGCATTGTAATCATATGTTCTTTCTCCTCTCTTCTTGGCCCCGACAAGACCACAGATTATCCTGCGGCTCTGTATCTGGCTTCCTGTAATTCTTTGAGTATCTCTCTCTCATGAGGAGAAACACTCCTGGGTACCGCAATCTGTATTGTGACATAGGCATCTCCATGCACGGAGGGATCCTTCATGGAAACAATCCCCTTTTGTTTCAGCCGGATTTTGCTGCCAGACTGTGTCCCTGCGGGGATTTTGCATTTTACATTCCCATAAAGGGTGCGAAATACCGCTTCGCCTCCCAACACTGCCGTGGTATAGGGAATATTCTCGGTTGTGTAAACATCCATTCCCTTTCGCTCAAACCCGTGTTTCTCAGCCACATGAACCTTTAAAATCAAATCGCCCGCCGGCAACCCATTGCTTCCCGGATATCCTTTCCCCTTCAGGCGCACGCTCTGTCCCTCGTCAATTCCCGCCGGAATATGTACCTCCAGGGTCTGCTTCCGGCTCCCGTCAAAGGTAACTCTCTTATCACAGCCAAAGGCCGCCTCTTCAAAGGAAATTGTAATCTCCGATTCCAGATCCCGCCCTTTTCGGTTCCCGGCTCCTGCCCTTCCGCTGAAGCTGCTATGAAAATTCTGCCCGGAACCACTGCCAAAACCGCCATGGAATTGCTGCCCGGAACTTTTGCCGAAAATATCTCCGAACAGGTCGCCAAAGATATCGTCCATATCTCCGCCTTCAAAATGGTACTCCCGATACCCGCCGCCTTCTCCAAAGCCAGAATACGAGGTTTTCCAATTTCCGAAACCGGAATTTGCGCCATTCCAGTTTCCATCGCCCTGGGAATTCCCTGCGCCGAACTTACCGTCAAATGCCGCAAATCCGAACTGGTCATATAGTTTTCTTTTTTCCGGGTCACTCAGCACATTATAGGCTTCCGTTACCTCCTTAAACTGCTGCTCCGCTTGCTTATCACCCGGATTGGTGTCGGGATGATATTTCTTGGCCAGCTTCCGATACGCGCGCTTTAACTCTTTCTCGTCCGCGTTTTTCTGAATTCCCAGGACCTCATAATAATCCCTTTTTCCCATCTCTTCCGCCTTCTTTCGTAACTCAAGAAACGGGAATGGCTGTGGCGCATCCCCGTTTCTCTTTGTTTTTCAATGACTTCTTTTGTATAGGAAACGGCAAATCTATTTGTCGTTTCCTATAGTTCTTAGCCCTCGATGGTAATGTATTTATTTTCCTCAACGGCCGGCTTTGCTTCCTTCTTCGGTACGAACACTTTCAGAACGCCATCCTCAAATTTGGCCTTGATGTCCTCCTGTTTCACTGCGTCTCCCACATGGAAGCTTCTTCTGCAGTTTCCGGAAAATCTCTCTCTGCGGATATACTTTCCGTTCTCGTCCTTCTCATTGGTCTCTGATTTTCTGGCCGCGCTGATGGTAAGAGTGCCGTCCTTCAGTTCTGCCTTAACGTCTTCCTTCTTGTAGCCGGGGAGCTCAATATGAAGTTCATATCCTGTGTCGCTTTCCTTCACATCAGTGCGCATGATTGTTGAAGACGGATTGGAATAGCTTACCGTTCTCCTGGCCGGTCTCATAAAATCGTCAAATAAATCATCAAACAAACTTTCTCCAAAAATACTGGGCATTAACATATATATTCCTCCATTCTTATCCGCGGCACCTGCGCCGTCAAAATTGTTATTGTTGTTTCTATTCTGTTTCTGTTGAGCATTGGAAGGATATTTCTGATTTTTATTTCCTTTCCTTTGTTCTATATATGTTATAGCACAATTATTAGCACTCGTCAAGTGTGAGTGCTAATAATTTTTATAAAAAAATTATAAACTTTCTAAACAAAAAGGGAACAGGCACAGGATGGGATAATGGTTCCCCCCGGAGCGTTTTTTGCTTATGTTGGATAAAATTTCTCATACAGAAAAAATCCGGTTGTGGAAATGCAGGGATGAGGGTATAATGTATAGGAAACGTCATAAATATTTTCTTTATGACGTTTCCTGCGCCGATTTTTGCTGCGTGTAAACGCAGAATTTTCCTTACAAAAATCGTGCGCATCACCCGGAGGGCTATAGTAAACGGCAAATTTATTTGTCGTTTACTATAGCTGACAAAATATGCCAGGAGACTGTTATGAAGGAGACATTGATATGCCATGATTTCAACAGAGATAAAAAATATATCATTAAGCTTTCAGACAGAACCAACCGTTTTCTCTCCCAAAGCCATTGACATCGGCACTCTTGCCATGCTTTCCGTAGCCGATTTTTCACACAGTGATAAGGTATTAGATTTAGGCTGCGGGTACGGTGTCGTAGGAATTTTTGCCGGAAAATTGATAGGCAAAGAAAACGTTATTATGTGTGACGTCTCCGAAGCGGCTGTACAGTGCGCAAAAATCAACGCAGAACTTAATCAAGTTCCTGGTATTGATATCAGATTGAGCGATGGCTATGAAAATATCCCCGAACACGATTTTACTGTGATTCTGTCGAATCCACCTTACCACACGGATTTTGCTGTAGCAAAAGCTTTCATTGAGGGCGGCTTCAAAAGGCTGACTGTAGGCGGACGTATGATCATGGTAACAAAACGCCTTGCCTGGTACAAAAATAAACTCACGACTGTTTTCGGCGGAGTTAAGATATATGATATCAATGGGTATTATGTATTTGTGGCCGAAAAGAGAACGAAGGTTGTCAAGGCAAAAGAAAAGAATGGCAACAAGCTTTCAAAAAAATTGCAGCGCAAACAAAGGAGCAAATGATATGAATTTAAAATTAGTAAAAATGAGTGAATCCTATCAAAACCTATTACACGATATGATGGATGAATGGTATGCCACAGGCGAAAAAATCATTCCATACGCCATCCGAAAGACAGACTATCATGATTTTGCAGCTTATATGGCGAATTTGGAGGTGACGGATTACCGCGGAGCGCTCGTAAAATAATCCGAAAAACAATCTTCCATTTCCGCTTCTCCACACCCCGTCCAGTTTATGCTATCCCGACGTTTCTTCCTCCTGCATTTTCGCTGAAGCCCGGCGAAGAATCTCGTCTAGGTTTTCCTCTGACAGAACGCCAGGATACCCCCTCTCAAAGGTCTGTAGGACAGCATTGTTCTGCGCCTCGTTACTTCGGATTTCATCGAATACCTCTGCGTAGTTTTCTTTCCCCATAGCCTGTTCAATAAAGTCCGATGAAGATTGCGGAAGTAGCTCCCATGAGCCATACAGTTCTTCCACTGCGGCTTTAATCTTCTCCAGCGTAATCGGCTTTCCCTTTTCCTTATGGTATTTCAGAATACCTATCACATCAGATAGGTCATTCTTGTATTTTCTTCCCGCCATCAGTTTCATGGCAACCATATACTCCGCAGTCACTGTCCGGATGGTCAATATGTTGGAAAATGTCTTGTAGTACACCGAATGTTCAATCAGCCTGGGCGAATAGGATTTTGTCCGCATAAAGTCCGTGTTAAGCCAGCCATTTGGCAGCCCGAACTTATCGCCCACTTGATTAATCGCCTGTTTCATGGCCGAAGAGGATACAATAATCGCATCCATATCGTAAGTCATATCACGAAAACCATAATTAATCAACACCGAAGCCCCGCCAATGAGAATAATCTCCGCAGGAGTGGTTTTCCCATTCAGCTTCCGGAACTCTTTGGCAAGTTCCCGAAGGTAATGGTCAAGATTGTCTTTCTTAAATGCGGTTTCGCTAAAAGACATTACGCACCTCACTTTCCGCAATATTAAACTTCCGGAATTCCGGAATAGATTTTTCCAGGCTGTCGGCTATAACAGAATCATCCTCCATTATCTTTGCCATCACCAGTACGCTTTCCGGATAGATGGGATTGGCCAGCTTCTGTTTTCTCATGTCGCTGTAGGCATTGCACAGTGGCAAGTCGTTTTCCCGGCTCAGATAGTCCACCATAGCCAATAAATAGAATGCTTGAGGATACTGTTTTTTGTCATAGTAGTTTTGAATATCACCGGATTTCAAGGTTTCTACAATAAAAGGAATATCACCGTCATCCTTTACCCTGTGGCAGACATTGCTTTTAAATAATTCAAATGGAATGGCGTCTGGCATCGTATCAGCGTCTTTCATCGCATCTTCAATCAGTTCCTCTATCGTTACTTGAAGGACCTGCGCCAGCTTATACAACGTTTCCGCCGAACATTTTTCAATACGGGCGTGACCGCTGCAGATATTATTCAATGTGGTATGAGGTACGCCGCTTAATACGGCGAGTCGATATTTTGTCATACCTTTTTCTTTAAGAAGTTCATTGATGTTCATCGTCCGCCTCCCTCATATGCCTCACTAGTATTTTCATCTGAATTACATGTTCTCATTATATCGGTTAACCGAAATAATGTCAAGAAGAACGTTGTAATATGACTGCTACATCAAAAAAATAACCGCTCCCACACAGAACAGAACCACCGCCATCCACCAATAGGATTGCTCCATATACTCCCGGTCTTCTTTTGCTTCCGTTCTTTCTCTCCTGTCCTCCTCCAGTAAACGGCCGCCCTCTTCCGCCATGGCGCATAGAAAAAATATCAATTCTACAATACCAAAAACTACGATACGATTGCGGCCGAAGTCGGACAACGGATTCGATTTTACAGAAAAGAAAAAGGAATGAGCCAGGAACGTCTGGCAGAGGTGTGCAATTTCCACCCCACCTATATCGGACAGCTGGAGCGTGGGGAGAAAAATGCCACACTTGAGAGTATTTATCGCATTACCCAGGGGTTGGAGATTCCCATCAGCCAGTTTTTGGAGCACATAGATATTTTCGAAAAGGATGCTGAAAATATCCCCCTTCAGATTTATCACCAGCTTCTGTCTCTTCCGCTGGAGAAGCAGAAAAAGGTAAAGAAACTTTGGGAGGATATTTTGGAACTGATAGAATGATCTGTCACTTCTGAGGATTCTCACTTTTTTCTTTCAAAAGGAAAATCAAGCCTCCGCACACGGCCGCCATCAACACTGTACTAATCCAGAACACCACCGGGCCCTCTTCCATCCAGTCCAGCACACCTGTCTCTGTCCGCAGAACGGTCAAAAGATTGGCGCCGATATGCCCCAGTGCCGCGCCGTAGAGATTGCGGGTTCTCTCCAGAAAATACACCAGCAAAAGCCCCATAAAAAACGCGTAGACGCACTGCACAATATTAAAATGCAGAACGCCGAATATCAGCGCCGAGACAAAAGCCGCCCTTGGAATTCCAATCCAGTCGGAAAGCCGCCCGTAGACGATTCCCCGGTACAAAAGCTCCTCCGCAAAGGGAATGAGAATCCCGGCTCCCAGAAATTCAAACAGCAGGTCCCCGGCAAAAAAATGGGCAGTGACATTCTGATATCCCGCTGACAGCTCCGCCAGACCGGTGGCCCCGATGATATTATTTAAAACCAGTCCCGCCAAAGCCCCACAGACAAACGTCAAAATCCCATTTACGATTTTTCTTTTACCCGGCAATTCTTTGCACTCCATGGAAGTCCGCTGATAGAACACCGTCATCATGAGCTGGTCTCTGCGATAGAAATTGTAGAGAACGGGCAGCGCCACCGCCGTGGCTATGGTCTGGAGCACCATATAGTGCTGCGCATAGGTCTCCTCCGTAACTCCCAGAAACAGCATGGTCAGATAAATGACAACGTTGGAGATGACATAATAGATAAAAACAGGAAAAATCACGCTCCACGCCTTAACAAAACCGTTGGTCTTCAAAATATGCCTCCACTTCTTTCAGATTTTCACAGATTGCCACGACGCCCGCTTCCTCAAGCTCCTCTTTGCTTCCAAAGCCGTAGGTGACGCCGATACAGTCCATTCCCACCGCCCTGGCGCCCAGAGCGTCGAATCTGGTATCTCCGATCAGTATGTAATCTTCTGCCTTCCGGTTTCCCACCCGCTCCATCACCATCCGCAGTACATCCGCTTTCTGGCTGATTCTGCCGTCATCCGTGGCTCCACCTATCAGATCAAAATACCCGTCCACTTTCAGGTACTTTAAGATATTCACACAGGCCGATTCATTTTTGGAGGAAGCGACCAGCATCCGGTATCCCATTGCCTTCAGATTTTTTAAGGTTTCTTCCACATGGGGATATAATTCACATTCATAGATTCCCTTCACATCAAACCGCTCCCGGTATTTCCAGACGGCGGCCTCCGCCTGTTCCGGAGTGAATCCGTATCGTTTCATAAACTGCCCCCGCAGAGGCGGCCCGATAAACACCCGAAGCTTCTTTAAGTCAGGCTCATCTATTCCGAAATACTTCAGGGCATACTGGACACATTTTGTGATTCCCTCCTCGGACTGAATGATAGTGCCGTCCAGGTCGAATAGTATATTTTGCATGCTTGTCCCCTTTTTATCAATCTAACCAGCGCTGGCATAATAGAATCCTTCTTTGGCAGATATACAATATCCGCACGGCTGTCCCCGGCTGGCAGCTCTTCAAACATTACAAATTCATCCTCATAGCTGAAGAAAGCCCGCTTGATTACGCTGTGCCTGCTCATTGTTGTTATAGAGAAAATCGAAGCTGGAAAGCTGCGATTTTCGATACCCAAACGTAACAAAGCGGAGTTCGGGTTTCCCGAGTTCTACTTCCTCTCCATGTATTTTTTCAATCTGCCTTGCCACAGCCTCAGCATTCATATTAATCAATGTGATCAGGCCTGTTTTATCTACATTACATCATTTCTGATTCCGGCGAACCCACTGTTACCTGGATTTAGATAGCTTCCCATAAAACACTGCGCCTCCTACAACTATTGCATCTGTTAAAATCATACCATAGCGCCAGCCAGGAAGCAAGCAGATTGCAAAACGTTCACAGGCCAGTAACGCAAAACGCAAAACCGGCCTGTGAACTATCACATACTCCCCTACACAATTAATCCTCTTCTGCCCCCAGCAACGCATTGATATTCATAACCGGTAAAATTACCGGTTCGAATCCTGGTTGTGACGTCAAAAGAGTTAATTGACTTCTCAGATAAGGAAATAATATTGCCACTGTGTTATTAACCAATACCTTCTTTCCTAATACCGAATCCTCCGATATAGAAAAAATCCCAGAAATCAAGGCTTTTATATCATATTTTGATTCTTTCATCAGGGAAATTCCCAAATAAACTTTAACCGTAAGTTCATCGAGTTTTTTATTTCATGATTGAAAGATATCTCTCCTTCATCATCAATTTTATTCACTTCATCCGAGAATCGTTCAAAACTCAATCGTTCAATCACAGTCCGATTTAAAGTAAGTATACTTCTTGCTGCATCTATTTTGCTCATCATTCTTTTACCTCTATGCGGCATTAGACATTAAAAATGCCATCCCTGAATAAGTCGAATACATGCTACAATTCTCTAAAGTAACACTTTCATATCTCACGCCTGCATTAGTATCGCTTGAATTAAAGATATCATTTAAAAATTCTTTTCGCCCTTCAAAATTAACGTAAAACAATCCGCCTTCTCCCGTTTCAACATCATTTATTTCTATCCCATATACTTTCGCTAACTCTTCTACATTTGGGGTTATCATACAATCCACTCCTTTTCAACCAAATTCATTTTTACTATATATTCATTACTATTAACACACAGATACTTCTCTAGGAAGGGTAACCCTAAATACCCGACACCTTCAATGGGCTCTGCATATGGCAGATTATCTTTTGGAAATGTCTTTGTTATTTTTTATCCAAATCCAAAAAAGCCACGTCATCCACATCTATTTCAACTGCAATCGTCTTTATATCATTTACATGTTCTAACATATCTATATTATTGATGGCAACGTCAATATCCGCAAAAAAATAAATGCCTTGTCCCAACCAATGTTCATTACTATATCTACATATAAATCCATGTTGAAAAATACTTTCAACGTTGACTGCTTCTGTATTATGATAACCTACTAATCTCATCTCTGATATTGTTTCTCCAAAACAACCTCCGCATTACTTAAGTATCTGTATTATAACCTATAAAATATTAAAATACAATAGCGGCCATATGATGTGTCAGAAAAATTATGTCTCAACCTTCAAAAAAATCCTCCCCATCACAAATACCGCGCCATCTCCTGCAAAGACATGAATACTCCATCCGGCCTGATCTCCGATTCCGCCAAATCCTCCTCTTTCGTCTCCCCGGAAAGCACCAGAATCCCCTTTGCGCCATTTTTCACGCCAGTAGCCACATCCGTGTAAAGCCGATCTCCCACAAAGGCCACCTCTTCTCTTCCGAAGCCGCTCTTTTGAAGTATCATTTCCAGGGTTTCCTTCTCGGGCTTTCCAAGAAAACGCGGTTCCTTCCCGGTGGAATAGGAAATCAGCCTGCACATGGCCCCGCAGTCCGGGATAAAGCCATCCTCCGTGGGGCAGTTGATGTCCATATGGGTAGCCAGAAACATTGCGCCATTCCGGATAAAGGTACAGGCCCGCTCCAGCTTATGATAGGTGAGGGTGGTATCAAAGCCCACCACCACAATGTCCGGCTCCTCCTCCACCAGCAGGATTCCTTCCTCCCGGAAAGACTGAACCAGGGCCGGAGTTCCCACCAGGTATATTTTTTTGTCCGGAAAATGCTGCTTCAGATAGGCGATGGTCACATCCCCGGACGTCATGATCTGCTCCCGGGTAATGTGACAGTTCATACGTTTCAACTTTTCGATATATAATTCCGGTGACTTGGAGGAATTGTTTGTGAAAAATAAAAACTGCTTTTCCAAAGCCCCCACCTTTTCCAAAAACTCCAGGGAGCCGTCAAGAATCCGTTCTCCCAGGTAAAATGTACCGTCCATATCCAGCACAAACAGCCTGATTTTCTCAAGCAGACGCTTCTTATCTTCACTTTTCACTTCACTTCTTCCTCCCGTTAAAATATCAGCATTCTTCCTTTTTCAGATCTAACAAAATGTCCGGCCGGTTCGTAATGATACTGTAACATCCGGCCTGATACAAGGCCCTCAGCTCCTCCGGCTTATCCGGCGTATAGGGGCTTACGCCGATTCCCAGTTCCACCAGCCGTGGGACCAAAGTCTCATCCGCCAAAACCGAATGGTATTCCGGGTGGAGATAATCCAAAGGAAAATCCAGGCCCTTAACATAAGATACCAGATCCTCCTGCCGTTCCATCCATGCAGCCGCCTCCGCCATGGTGGCCTGGGCCGGCAGCAGAGCGGCACAGCTGCGGAGCAGTTCCAGAATGGCGGCTTTGGGACTTTTCGCCACAATATCCACATTCCCCATTCCCGCCAGCACTTCCTCCGGCAACGATAAATCCTCCGGCGTAATCGCAGACAGGGGCAGATTAGCGGGAACAGATTTTACTATGATTTCAAAAAGCGGATGTCTCTTCAGCCCGGCGTCAATCGTCAACGCGCCTACCCGAAGTTCCGGACACAATTCCTTCACCTGTTTCAGCAGGCTGTGGTCAAAGGCGGAAATGATCGTCTGCTCCACCATATCATGGGCCTTCACTGCCTCCACCACCATCTCCACATAAGGGATGGACCGGTCCACCGGCGCTTTCAGTTCGATGTTCACAAGCTTTAAAGGATGCACGGCATCCAGACATTCATCCAAGGTGGCAATCCGTTCTCCGGCATATTCCGGCCCCTTATGGCTGCCGAAATCCAGGGCTTTTAATTCTGCCAGTGTCATATCGGCGATCCTGCCTGTGGCATTCGTGGTTCCGTCCACCACGTAATTGTGGTGGATGACCAGCTGCCGGTCAGCCGTCAGCTGGACATCGGTCTCGATACCGTCCACCCCCATCTCAATGGCCTTGCGGAAAGCGGAAATCGTATTTTCGGGAGCGAAAAAGCAGGCCCCCCGATGCGCGACAATGTAAGTCATATCTATTCCTCCATTCATAAGGCCGCCGTCATTCGGCCTCGGCGGCTTCCACAGCTTTCACCAGAGCCTCTTCGTCCTCATCGTCCATCTTCTCGCCGTGCTTCACATTGGCAACCAGAATAATTGCTATCACCATGGCAATCAGGCAGAAGGCCTGTACCGTGTTGTAGGTTCCGGTAACACCCACCAGGAACCCGATCAAAGTGGGACATACCACGGCTGCGGTAAAGGTAGCGGTATAATAGTAACCGGTAAACGCGCCAAACCGCTTCTTGCCGCCGATTGCCAGCATGATTGGCAGCGTATTGATGTTGATCAGAATAAATCCCGCCGCGTAAACAAAGTTCAATATGGTAAGGGGCAGGCTGGCGGAGGTAATGCCGGTGTAAGGGATCAAAAACATCAGTCCATGACAGACGGCCACGATCACAAGACCGATGGTAATGGATTTCTTCCGGCCCAGCCTGCGGCCCATGATTCCCGCCGGAACGGCCAGAAGCACGCCGCCCAGGGTGGCGATGGTCCGAACCAGCGTAGCGGTGGCCGCCTCCATATCTAAAAGCTTCGTGGCATACAACGTGAAATAAGTACCGAATCCATCGCTGGATCCGGAAATGCAGAACAGCGCAAACATCATAATAAACATACTCTTCTTCACATCCGAAGAGAGGTGTAGATGGCGAAGGGATTCCTTCTTCTCACCTGGGGCTTCTGTCCTGGTAATCTGCTCCTTGCGGTTATCCGGCCATTTCACAAAGAGCAGGATGATGATAAGGAACAGGACACAGATGAGCGCACCAAATACAAACACAGAGAGATAATCGCCGTCCGCAATGGCCTGCTTAAATCCCATAGCCCCCAGAATCGTAGCCGCCACGGAAGCAATGATCGTGGCCACCGCTGCCACCATGTTCACGATGGCATTGCCGTCGCTCTGATATTCCGCGGGAACGATATCCGGCATGATGGCCACACAGGGCGCCCGCCAGGTGGACATGATAAAGTTGAAGATAATGATGACAACCATCATGACCAGGATACCGGCAATGCCTTCAATCCTCGCCACCAGCGGAATCAGGATGAAAAGGACTGCGCATACCGGAACGCCCACCAACAGATACGGCATACGCTTGCCGTAACGGGAACGCATATGGTCGGATTTGCGCCCGAAAATCGGTTGAAAAATCAGGCCAAAGAAATTGTCGATGGTCATGATGAAACCGGTGAGCGTGGAAACCACAGTGGCGGACAACACAACGCTGCCCAGATTACTCAGCTTTGCGTCGAGAATCAATGGAACAAAGGAATTGTAGATAGTCCAAAATACCATTACCGCGCCAAATCCAAGGCTTGCGATAATGAGCTGGCCTGTGCTGTAGCCTCGTTTCTTCTCTTGCTTTTGCGACATTTGCGTTTTTCCTCCTTCGGATACGTTTTACTGAAAAGGGACAAAACATAGTTGAATCATACAAATTCAATATACAATATTACCGTGCAAATAGCAAGAAACATTTATCTGAAAAACAAATCGTAGTACAGCCACAAAACCGTATACCGGTCCTTTAAATCCTTGGCATATTTTATGGCGTCGGCTATCTTACCGGTCCCGTAGGTCTGCTCAAACTGGTGGATATCCAGGCCTGCGCTGTCCAGATATCCGATCAGCTCCTCCGAGGACGGCGCCTCCTTCAATACATCTCGAATCTCCTGCCACCTTTCTCTGTAGATGTCCAGTCTGTCTGCGCCGTACCAGCCCAGCTTCCGCTGCAGCGCAATAACGCCCTCCGCAGCTTTGGAGTATATGCTTCTGATATCCTTCTCCCAAGCTTCCCAGTCAAATGCATACGTCTTCTCTCCGGCAACCGCCATCCTCTCGTTCAGCGC
The DNA here is from genome assembly GCA_944381535.1 of uncultured Lachnospiraceae bacterium. Lineage (GTDB taxonomy): Bacteria > Bacillota > Clostridia > Lachnospirales > Lachnospiraceae > 14-2. The sequence goes on along the minus strand of CALWLN010000204.1, from coordinate 10,717 downwards.
CGTATCTGCCAGCAGTTCTTCCCGCAAGCGCTGTGTATAAACCGTGGAAAATGCCACATCGATACCGTGGGCAAAATATGGCTCCTGATTTAAAAGCCCCACCACTTCAAAAAAATGGGCTAAGTGGTGTTCGCTGCCGGAGGCCGGCCTGGAATTTCCCACATAGGCCATAGCAATGCCCACGCCCACCAGGGCCTCCATCAGAATCTGAACCGCTTCTCCATCCCTGGCCTGAAGACGCTCTCCCAAATCTTTTGTCTTCCGCAGCATATCATAGGTCAACTGATAAACCTCCGGGCAGAAATATTCCCCGTTGACCTCCCGGCTCAGCTTCCAGTCGTTTAAGCAGGAGTATTTTCCTAAAATATCCCCGTATCCTGCCTGAATCATCTCCATGGGAGCATTCCGCAAAATCTCCGTGTCTCCTATGAGAACCTCCGGTACGTGCGCGCTGTAAGTCACCTTCATGCTTCCCATGATCATGGCGGCTCCGTTGGAGGCATAGCCATCCATGGAGGGCGCTGTGGCCACGATATGATAGGGCAGGCCTGCGCAGTGGCTGACATACTTGCAGAGGTCTTGAATCACACCGGAGCCCACACCCACGATCAGGTCCGTCTCTCCCGTCAGCTGCCGTTCCATGGCAGCCACAGCCTCCTCGTTTGGCACAAGAACTCCCTCGCTTTCGTATACCAGCAAATGCTCCAGGTTCCCACCAAGCCGCGCCTTCACCCTTTCCCCGCAGACCCCATAGGTATTCTTGTCCGCCACCAGCAAAATGTGTCTGTAATTTTCTGTTACTTCCTTGATTTTACCGAGAACGCCGGGGCCGATGAACACGGCTTTGATGTCACAGCTATGTATTTTGCCGCATGCGCATTCCCTGCTTCCCAGCAGGCTGTTCATATCCATTTTTCATTTCCTCCTGTTTTGTCCTACTTTCGCTCCAACTTTTCCATATCTTTTGCGTAGTCGCCTACCTTTGCGTGAGCATACTCCATGACCAGGGTCGCCTCCGGCGTGAATTCTTTTACACCCAGGCAGAATTTTTTCCAGTCTACAACGCCTCCCTCTGCTTCGATTCTCCAGTGGGAATCATGTATCCCGTCATTATCGTGTATGTGGTATCCAATCAGCCGTTCCTTTAAGGTTTTCTGTATCTTTAAGATATCATAATGACCAAGCACGGCATGGCCCACGTCAATCAACGCTTTCGCCTTTGGCGCCTCCTCAAATAGTTCTAGATACTGGTTCTGGTCAAACAACGGCCCCGGAACTCCTTTGAAAAGATTTTCAATCACCAGTGTGACGCCTTCCTCCTGGCACAGCTCTGAAAAGTCCTTGATCCTCCGGATCACCTTTTTTCTGAGCTCTGTTCTTTCCACTTCGTCGCTGGGAAGATGGCCTTCGCCCTGGGAATGCAGTACGTAAAACTGTCCGTGGAATCTGTGATAAAGCCCAAAGGGTGTACGAAGCTCCCGAAACAGTTCTTTTTCTTCCGTATAGCCGATATCGGCAAAATACATGGGGCTGTGTATGCTGAACTCTCCTTCTCGTCCCTCCATGGCTGCCTCCAGCACATGGTTCCACATATCTTCGCTGGCAAATTCATAGAAAATTTCAATCCCGATTCTCTTGTCGAGATTTTTTAAACCGGTCAAGGCTCCCTGGGGAAAGCTCAGGGAGCTGGCTGAATATTTCATATTGAATTTTTCTCCTTCTGTTATCAATTATCAGCGCAGGGTTTACCGACATATTGTCCGGCGGATTCTGCATCTGTCATGCCTCTGATTATTGCATTTATGGTACAGGCTGCCGTATCAGACAAATCTGATACGGCAGCCTGTAGCTTTTTTCAATACGTTTCAATCAATAAAACACGGTCTGCAACATGGATTTCAAGTATTCAATCGCTTCTTCAGGACTCATACTTTTATCCTGAATTACATAAGAAACTGCTGTTGCCGCCTGGGTCTGCCACTCCGAACGCTGGGTACATCCCGGAACATCCTCACAGGCAACCCGAGCTTCATAGGCAACTCTCATGTTATTATCCTCTGCGAAAAGCTCCTCCATTAATGCAGCGGCTCCCTCAGAGGTAGGCAGGTAACCGGTCTGTTCGCTTCTAATAGCTACTTCTTCATCAGACATCAAAAACTTCACAAATTCCCATGCTGCCGCAATCTGCTGTTCATCATTATTGGCTGCGATAATGGAAATATCTCCACCGCCTCCGACGCCACCTGCGCCGCTGTACGTCGGCATGGGAGCTGCGGCTATAGTAACACCGCTTTCTTTCCCGTACTCAACCAGCGTGCTGAGGGATGCGCTACTGGCGAAGCATGCCGCAAGTTCTCCTGAATACATCATCTGGTACATATTATTGGTTCCGTCTGTCACCGTAGGAGCTACACACCATCCTTCCTCAATCCAGGAATCCCAATCCGAAAGCATCTGCAAAAAGGTTCCGTCGTCCAGACAGCTTGCCCCCTGTTTATCCTCATCAATCAGTCCTTCTGACCCAAGAGAGCGAAGCAATGCCTCCTGATAGAAGCTCATGTCGATCAACATTTCGAAACCGTAGTTCCCATTCTGCTCCGATACGGCTTTACATGCCTCTACCAATTCATCAATGGTTGTGGGAGCCGAATCATATCCTGCCTCCGCAAACATATCAACATTGTAATAAAGCAGTGTACAGGACCTTGCGAAAGGCATGGCTGTCAACTGATCCTCATAATACATACTTGTCTTTACACCATCTAATACCCCATCCAGCGAAACTCCGTCACGGTCCGCATAAGGCTGCATATCCACCAGCACACCTGCAGATGCCAGAATATCAGACATTCCTAAGACCGCCACCTGTGGATTGTCCTGAGCGCCAATGGAGGTTGTTAACTGAGAACGCAATGTTGTATAATTTCCGATATACGTAGCGTTTACCGTAATCCCATACTCATTGGACTCGTTAAATCTCGCAACGGCATCCGTCATATATTCCGCCTGAAGCCCGGATCCGAAGGTATGCCAGAAATCAATGGTGATTGGAGCCGTCACGTACTCCGGCCCGACGCCATCCTGTGAATCCTCTCCTTCCGGCTGCGTATCGTCCCCTGTTTCTTCAGAGTTTTGATTCCCATCCGGTGCCTCATCCGAAGTTTCGCCGCACGCCGCCATTGTCAGCACAAGCGTTACTACCAATAACATACTTACTAATTTCTTCCTCATATTCTTCCTCCTGACTTAAAAATTCATTCCAATGCCAGCCGTCTGGCAAAACTGCAACTGTACCTGGTACATCATCCGAGATAAAACATTCTTTAGCGCAAGACCAGCCACACCACTGATATTAATTGACGTTCCCAGCGTTCCGGCTTCTGTAATTACCATTCCGCTGCTGTCCGGGACCTTGAAATACGAATAGCTTTCAGTCAACACTGTTGCGTCTCCGTTTAGGACCTGTGTATCCACTTCATAGGCAGGCATTACGATCTCGGTCCGGTTCTCACGCTGGCTTAAAGCCGCCGTCAGCGTTACCGTTTTCCCATCCGCCAGATACACACTTCCTGCCGTTGCGCTTCCCTCCATGGAAAAACTTCCTGCCACATGAATATCCATACCGGTTCCGCCGGCGGTATTACCGCTGACGGTTCCACCGGTCATGGCCAGCGAATTGGCTGCATTTGCCATTCCCACACCGCCGCCGTTTCCGGTAGCGGTATTGCCGCTGATGGTTCCTCCACTCATATTCATAATCCCATCGCCATTGGTGGCATTATGATGAAGGTAAACCGCTCCGCCATCTTTTCCTTTATTGCCACTGATGGTTCCACCGGTAATGGTCAGGACACCCTTGGCATGTATAAAGATTGCCCCTCCATTTGCTGTTCCGGTATTATCACTGATGGTTCCGCCGTTTATGATTACGGTTCCACCGGCGGAATTTGAATACAGCGTACAGATTGCTCCGCCGGCGGTTCCTTGATTTCCGGTGATGGTTCCGTCCTCTATGGTCAACTTTCCGGTTCCATTCACTAGGATACCTCCACCTTCTTTTGTACTTTGATTCTCGCTGATTATGCCACTTTCCATAGTCATCATTCCGCCATTTTGAATGTAGATTCCGCCGCCGGTGCTTCTAGCCACGTTGCCGCTGATAGTTCCTCCTCTCATAGCCATAACGCCGGTACCAATGGTATTCTGATAAAGATAAACTGCGCCTCCATTGTTTCCCTCATTATCACTGATTACCCCATCATTCATCGTCAGCTTCCCTGTAGCATGCACGAAAATTGCTCCGCCATTATCTCCTGTTGATATATTTTTCTCCAGAACACCGCCATTCATCACCATATTGCCAAATACGATAACGGCCCCGCCTCCATTGGCGTTCTTATTATTGGTCAGCTTTACGCCTGCTTCCAATGTAAGTGTAGCATCTTTATTGGTAGTGCTTGTACCCACGCAGATGATTTGCTGATCATTTTTCGCATCCAGAGCACCACCATCCAGAATCAGAGACGGATTGCCGTCGTCCTTGCTGCTTCCTTCCAGCGTCAGCTGATTACCGGTGCGAAGGATAATCATCCGGCCTCCGGTGAAGGCCCTGGTGATCGTGTAGGGCCCATTACCGTCATCTGTCAGCAGGATATTCCGATGCTCATCCTGCGGAATATCCAGCGCCGCTGTCAAAGTAATATCCTTCATAATTTCAACCCGGGTCTGCACACCGTCTGTCGGCACCGCCGCAATAGCTTCCGCAAGGGTCATGTAACCTGCATAGCTGCCATCTGCCTGACGAACCCGCGCTTCATAGTCCACAGTCTCACCGGTGGATGTCAGAGTTCCTGTAGAATCAATCTCTACTCCGCTTTCCTCCGGCACCTTGAAATACTGATAGCTCCCTGCCACAATAGTATCGACGCCACCTAGTACCTTTGTGCCTGCTGTGTAAGACGGAAGGACTATTTCTGTCAGATTCCCACGCTGACTTAACGCTGCCGTCAGATTGATTGCTCTCCCTGCTACAAGATATACCTCATCGGCATACGCCTCACCACTCATATTCAGTGTACCTGCCACATAGACGCCGTTTCCGTTTCCGCCGGCTGCATTTCCAGTGATGATTCCGCCACTCATGGTCAGTGTATTGGCCGCATTTGCCATTCCCACACCGCCGCCGTTTCCAGTAGCGGTATTGCCGCTGATGGTTCCTCCACTCATATTCATAGTCCCATCGCCATTGGTGGCATTATGATGAAGGTAAACTGCTCCACCATCTTTTCCTTTATTGCCACTGATGGTTCCACCGGTAATGGTCAGGACACCCTTGGCATGTATAAAGATTGCCCCTCCATTTGCTGTTCCGGTATTATTACTGATGGCTCCGCCGTTTATGGTTACGGTTCCACCGGCTGAATTTGAGTACAGCGTGCAGATTGCTCCGCCAGCGGTTCCTTGATTTCCGGTGATGGTTCCGTCATCCATGGTCAGCTTTCCGTTTCCGTAAACAACGATTCCTCCGCCTTCCTTTGCGCTCTTGTTATTACTGATAGTTCCACCGGTCATGTTCATGGCTCCGGTAATTTCAACGCTGATTGCACCGCCTGTTCCGGTTGTCTCATTTCCGTCCAGCACGCCGCCATTCATATTCAAGGTTCCATAGACACGGATTGCGGAGCCGTTGCTGCCGCTCTTGTTGTTACACAGCTTTACACCGGCGTTCACTGTGAGTGTCGCGTGATAATTTGCGGATGTATTTGTCCCCACCTTGATAATTCCCTGGTCGCTCGCCGCTGCCAGACCGGCACCGTCCAGAATCAGGGACGGATTGCTGTCATCCCCACTGCTTCCCTCCAATGTCATCTCGTTACCGGTGCGCAGAATGATCATGGTTCCGCCGGTGAATGCTCTGGTAATTGTATATGGCCCATTGCCATCATCCGTCAGCAAAATGTTGCGGTTCTCATCCTGCGGAATATCCAGCGCAGCCGTTAAGGTAATATCTTTCATGACCTCAATCCTGGTCTGTGTACCATCGGTGGCCGCCGCATCAATTGCTCCCTGCAAAGTCATGTAGCCAGTCCAGCTTCCATCCGGCTTCACGATCCGTGCCTCATGGTCCACGGCTTCTCCGTTGGATTCCAGACAGCCTGTGGAATTAATATCTACGCCGCTTTCCTCCGGTGTTTCAAAGAATGTGCAGCCGGCGGCTACTACTGCCGCTTCTCCGTCCAGAACCTTTCTCCCCTCCGGATAGCTGCTGAGCAGAACCTCCGTAATCGTGCTTCGATCTGACAGCGAACCAGAAATCGTTATCATATTGTTATCTGTCAGATATAGGCTTCCCACGTCAGCCGTACCCCTCATGGATAATGTTCCTACGACATAAGCGTCCATTCCGTTTCCGCCGCTGGTATTGCTTCGAATCGTTCCTCCGGTCATGGCCAGTGTATTGGACGTATTTGCCATTCCCACACCACCGCCGTTTCCGGTAGCCGCATTATTCCGGATGGTTCCGCCGCTCATGGTCATGGTGCCGGCGCCGTTGGTGGCATTGTAATGGAGATAAACTCCTCCGCCATTGTCTGCCTCATTACCGCTGATGGTTCCGCCAGCCATGGTCAGCACACCTCTGGTATGCACGAAGATTCCTCCGCCATTACTTGTGGCCGTATTATCGCTGATGGTTCCACCACTCATGGTCATGGCGCCGCAGGCAGAGCTGGAATAATTCAGAATGATGGCTCCGCCGGACCTAGCCGCATTTCCTGTAATTCTTCCGCCGGTCATGGTCAGCCTTCCGCTGCCATTTACCATAACGGCTCCGCCGTCCAGGCTGCTGGTGTTGTTGCTGATGGTTCCGCCCCCTATGGTCATCTCCCCGGTAGTCATCACATAAATGGCTCCGCCATGGTCGTTGGTGGATTCATTTCCGTCGATAACGCCGCCGTTCATTCGCAGGCTGCCATATACGATAATGGCTCCACCGCCGTTGGAATTCTTGTTATTGGTCAGCTTCACGCCTGCATTCATCGTAAGTGTGGCATTTTTGTTTACTGCGGTCGTTCCCACACAGATAATCTGTTGATTCGTCTCTGCGGCCAACCCGCCGCCATCCAGAATCAAGGACGGATTGCTGTCGCTTCTGCTGCTTCCCTCCAGCGTCAGTTGATTTCCGGTACGCAGGATGATCATCCGCTCTCCGGTGAAGTTCCTGGTGATCGTGTAAGGCCCATTGCCATCATCGGTCAGTAAAATATTACGGTTTCCATTCTGGGGAATGTCGATTGCGTCGTTCAGTGTAATATCCTTTATAACCTCAATCCTGGTCTGTGTACCGTCGGTAGGTACTGCGCTGATTGCCGCGTTCAACGTGGTAAAATACCGGTACGTTCCGTCTCTGTTCACTACCCTTGCTACATAGTCAATCTCATTTTCTCCGCCTAACACAAGGTATGTATCAAAGGGCGTTACTTCCAGAACATTCCCGTTTCTGTCCTTACATACAACGTTGCTTCCGATTCGCGCCGCTTCTCCTGTACTGTCATTTTCAACCACGATCGTGCCATAGTTGCTATCCGCCAAAGTGACCATCAGAGGATTGTCCGGAGTGTTTCCAATCCCGGTCCCGGTCGTCTTAATCGTACAATTCCGCTCCAGATAGATATCATTATCCGAAGCGACTCTGGCGCCATCCGTCATATAGAAATCCGCACTGTTCACGCGGATCGCATTGCCGTTTCCACCTGCCCTGTTAGACTCAATGTTGCCACCGGAAATTGTCAGGAAGGAGCCGGAGGATACATGAATTCCACCGCCGTTTCCGGTAGCCGAATTTCCGATAATCGATACGTTCCTCAGACTGGTTCTGCTGGCATTGCCAAGGTTAATGGCGCCGCCGCTGGTGGAAGTATTTCCCCTGAGAGTGCTGTCTGTCAGAGTAAGCGTTCCCTCGTTATAAATAGCGCCTCCGGTCACCGTATTATTTCCGTTGTCATGGATATTAACGTTTTTAATTTCCGCATATGGTGTATATACGGTTGTAACTCCGGTAGTTTCATCTGTCACCGATTTATTAGCCAGATTGATTCCCCGGGTAGCGTTTTTGAAAATTTCAGCGCCATCGATATACAGCCGGCCGCCTTCACTGAGAATCCCCGCTCTTGTGGCGGACCCAGACACCTGCGTGCCATTCTTTAAGGTAACCTCTGCTCCCGGCGCGATATAGATACAGTTAACATTGTTGCCGGCAGTATCCCCTGCGCCTTTCACCTGTACATTGTCGAGAACTACCGCAGCGCCCTCGGCCGTCACATTTACATTGGTGCGCAGGGTGGATTCCAGAACACTGTCTTTGAGCGTTGTCTGTCCGCCGGATACATTGATGCCGTTCACCTTAGCATTTGAGATGGTAACATCATCCCCGACAATAGTTCCTCCCGTCTGTCGGATACCGTTACAATCGGAATCCTTCAGTTCCACCGACTTCATGCCCAGATAGCCGCCGGTCACATAGACACTGTGATAATTATCTGTCCCCGGCTTTATGGCCCTTTCGATGACCACATCTGTTAAATACATGCTTCCCGCTGTGACCATAGCCTGATTGGCCGGGCTTTCTCCAAACTCTCCGTTTTCAACCGTAACGGTTCCGGGACAGTCATTACGGACAGCCCCCAGTTCGGCATTGACTGTAGTAAGCCCGTCAATGTAAATATCCCCATAACTTGTCTTATTATCATGGTAGGCATTTGTGATTGCCGCTTCCGGCGTATTGTAGGTTTTCAGGTTGGTGGCCCGCAGTTCTCCGCCCTTATTCCGAACAGCACATGCCAGCGGGTGCTGAATCGTACAGTCATTGAGGGTAACCGCTCCGCCGGAAAGATATACCCCATGGTAGTTGGTATTTCCACCGCTCACATACTCATTACCAAGAATATCCACGGAATTTAAGGTAAGCTCACCGTTGGTAGCCCGCACATTATTTCCCAGCGTTTTTCCAAAGCTTCCGCCATCAATGGTAATATCCGCGTTTTTTGCGGTAACCGCAACGTTGTCACGCTCGCCGCCGCTGAACGAGATATCGCTCAATACGGCCGTTGCCGAGGTATAGCCATTGTCATGGAGCATTCCGTCAATACCGGTATTTACGACATCCTGGAAGGTGATATTTTCACCGGTGATCTCTCCTCCGGCCAAAGCCAGGCCACGTCCTTTGGTGGATGCAATGGTAGAATTCGTGATATTTAATTTCCCACCTATGGTCCAGATACCTGCACCGGTTGCAGTCGTTCCCAAAAGTTCCATTTCGTCAATATTGAGGGTTCCGCTGACCAGTTTTATATTGGTGATGCTTGTTGTACCAATCATGGCATCCGTCAGCGTCATTTCTCCGCGGCTTTCCTGGACGACATTCATCCCGGTTCCCGTTTGAATTTCGACAGTATGAATCTCTACATTACCGCCTGTTCCATCCGGGGAATCCATATTATCAATGGCAGTCCCAGAAGAGCCATAGATAACCAGATTTTCTCCCTCAATGTCACCGCCGCTGTTGTAAACGGCGCTGCCTCCGGCTCTGCGGACGGCAAGCCCTTCAAAGGAGATACTGCCTTTGTTGTTGTGAATGGCGATTGCCCCCGAATTGGTGACATTGGTATCTGTAATCGCAAGGCTTCCTGTCTCCTCGTTTACGATATTATTGACGGTTGACTGCTGAATATCGGATTCCTTAATATTGGCAGTTCCATAATTCTGTATATTGGTCATATTCAATTCTATGGTTGCCTTCTCCACATCCAGGGTTCCATAATTGACAATCCCCGCCGTACCGCTTATAATGGCAGCCTCTCCTGTGATTTTCGCTTCACCCGAGTCGGAAATCAATACGTTTGCCGTCCCTGCGCCCACAATGCTTCCGCCGCTCAGTGAAGCAGAACCGCCATCTGCCACGAACACATTATAGGCCCCTGCTTTCGTAAGCTGTCCCCCGGTTATGGTCAGCTCGCCGCTGCTGTAAATATTGCCCCTGGATGCTTCTCCCTCCAGCGTACCATCGGACAGCGAAAGGGTCCCCGCATTCACAATGTTATAGCCCTTTGCGCCGTCATAACTGCCTCCCTCTACGGAGATATTTCCTTCACTATATACATTACAGAAATTTCCTCCCGTCAGACTGGCCTCTTCTTTGACAGTGAGTGTTCCGCCCTCACCGACCACAACACCGTTTCCCACCTGGTTGGAATTGATGACCACATTTCCTTCCAATGTCAGTTCCGCTCCATCGCCCACATACAGCACAGAGCTCTCCGGCATCTCGGCCAGGTCTTCTTCCGTCACATTCTGCTCATCCTCCCAGATGGATGCGTCCTGATAGACGCCTTTAGTCGCCGATTTTGCAAGGAGTATGGTTCCTTCTCCACGGATTGTCTTGCTGCCGTTGACCGTCAGACATCCCATCACCGTTACATCCTCGCTCAATTCAATCTCATCGACCTCCGGATCCTGTAACTGCTCCCGCAGCGCCAAAGCCGCATCACCCTCCCTGCTGCTTCTCTCCGCCTCAATATCCTCCGTGTCTACGTCTTTCTTGCAGCCGCCAAGGCAAAGCAGCAGCATCCACAAGAAAACAATCGCGACTATCCCCGTTTTTCTTCTTTTCATTGGTGCTCCTCCTATTCGCTCAGCTCCTGATAAAAAATGGTTTCATATA
>CALWLN010000203.1 GCA_944381535.1 uncultured Lachnospiraceae bacterium | reverse complement strand
AGGACCTCCTGTGTTATATATTTGTGGTTTGCAGACCTACATCTATTTTAACACAGGAGTATTACTTATATCTAAAGATTTTCCCTCCCCCTGCATAGCAGGGGGTTTATTTTTACTGTGACACAATCAAGTAGGAGGAAATCTCTCTGATTAAGAGATTTCCTCCTACTCGCACTATCCTGTTTACCATGATTTTTCAAAAAAATTGAAATTACCTATTGACCCTCACGGAGCGTCATAGATTAAAGTGAGTATATCAGGAACGGGAGGTCAACAGTTATGAGGACAGTAAAGGAAATATCAGATTTAGCGGGTATCAGCGTGCGCACGCTTCATTATTATGATGAAATCGGATTATTGAGGCCGACAGAAATAAGTGAAGCGGGATACCGGCTTTATGACGATAAAGCACTGGAAATATTGCAACAGATTTTGTTTTTTCGCGAATTCGATATTCCCTTGAAAGAAATCAAAGCTGTTATCGAAAACCCGAGTCTTGATAGAAATCAGATTTTACGGGTGCAACGAAAAATGTTGGTTGCAAAGAAGGAACGTATGGAACGTCTGATTGCCAGTATCGACAGGATTTTGAAAGGAGAAAATGCAGTGGATTTTGAAGTATTTGGTAAAAGTGAATTAGAGGATATGTATAACTCTATGGAAGCAAATATGAATGAAGAGCAAAAAGCCGTCTTTATGGAACATTACGGCAGTATGGAAGCCTGGAAAAAGAATTTTCTTGAAAACGCCGGCAGTAAAGCAGCTCAAAAAAATTTTCAGAAAGTTGTTGCGTGGTACGGAAGCAAGGAGAAGGCGTTGGAAGCGTCCAAAAATCCAGGCCGCCCGGAAAAATTTTCAGAACTTCGGAAGCAGCTGGAAGCTATTATCAAAAAGTTAGCGGAAATGAAGGGAGCCGATGTTAATTCCTTTGAAGTGAGAGAACTGGTTGGAGAATACGATTCGGTAACAAAGCAACTGTTTCAGTTGCCGGACGCAACCGACATGGTTCTTGAAATGGCTGCGGCCTATCGGACGAACGCGGAAATCCGGGCAGCCCAGGATCGTGTTTATGGAGAAGGAACAACTGCGTTTATCGGGCGGGCAATAGAAGCATTTTACAAAAAATAATTGTCAGAAGGGCCGGAGTTTCTGGCCCCTATATTATATAAAATTTTTCCCTGAAAATCAACAATACGTAAAGCCCCATACCCTGTATCATGCAGGGCATGGGGCCTTAGATTGGAACCTTAGTCCATATATTTAAAGTCGATAGGACTGTCGATTAACGTTGCTACCTGGAATCTATGCTTATGGCCGTCTTCCACTTCGGTGAAATCCTTCAGAAAATGGACATGCTTTCCGTTTCCTACTTCAATGGCACATTCGGTTTTTCCACAAAATTCATGGAAATGGCCGTCCGCAAAATCCGTGTGGAATTTCACTTCATGGACGTGGCTGTTTCCCATTTTCATGGCTTCCCCGGACACGGTACAAAACCGGTGGTTGTGACATTCTTTACATTCGATTATGGTAGCGGTGCTGCCGGTAAGCTCATGCACATGTTTCTGCTTCTCATAATCACATTCATAATTTGGAAAATTCATGGCGAGCTCCTTTCTTATCAGTGTCTATCTATCATACGCAGATGGAGAAAAAAGGAGATTGTCCATCTCATGAGTTTTATGATAAAATAGAGTAACAATTCGGAAAAATGGAGACTGCCATGAAACAAATATTAATCGCCTGCGCCATGCTGGAGGATGAAATCAATAAAATATACGAAGAAACCGGCTGTACCATCCCTGTCGTCTGGGTGGAGCGGGGCTATCATAATACGCCGGAGAAATTGAAGGAGAAGCTGCAGAGTCTGATTGAAGAGCACCAGGATGTGGATGAGATTCTGCTCTCTTTCGGGCTGTGTGGGAACGGCGCCAACGGGATTGTCAGCCCCGGCACAGTTCTGGTGCTGCCGAAATTTGATGACTGTATCAATATGCTGCTGTGCCGGGGAAAACGCCAGTCCAGGGGCCTGGCAAAAGCGGGAAGTATTTATCTGACCCGGGGCTGGACGCTGGATTCGGAATCTATCCTGAAGCAATATGACAAATATGTTGAGGAATACGGAGAGGAGTCCGCGGAGGCCATTCTGGAAATGATGTATGAGCATTATGAGAAAATTACCGTGATTGATACCGCTTGCTACGATACGGCAACCGTTCTTGCGTATGCCAGGAAAGCGGCTGATATGCTGGATCTGACCCCGGAGACCACAGAAGGCTCCACGGAAATCCTCCGGCAGCTGCTGACAGGCCGGTGGGAGGGAAACTTTATTGTTCTAAAGCCCGGCCAGCCGGTGAAAGCGGCGGATTTTGAGTGGGAAGCTGATTCAAACTATCGACATCATACATAGCAAGAGAGAGCAGAAGAATTCAACGGGAAAATAGGGCCTTATAATGAATTTGACTGGGGAGAGCCCGTTGGACGTATTATTAAACATTAGATTCTAGAAACGCCACCCACAGGCCGGCTTAATACATGGCTTGCGGGTGGCGTTTCCTACCGCTTTTTCTCTTTGACCTCCAGCATGGAGGCGACTTCCTGAAACCCCTTTCGAAGCTCCAGCATACGGTTGCCCAGGGCAGGCTTTGCA
>CALWLN010000202.1 GCA_944381535.1 uncultured Lachnospiraceae bacterium | reverse complement strand
ATGCGAAAAAATGCAGTTTAACCCTAATGACCTAACGGGGCTCATGCTATAGGAGCGGACAGAGCCGCTTCTATAGCATACCTAATTTTTAAATCGTTACAGCTTAAATAAGGAACAAGTAGGCTTTAAAAGAGACGCAGGCTCTCGGCATGAGGTGTCCTGCGTTGTTCGTTATATCCTACTTTTAGGTTTGTAAGAGCCAATAATGATTATACGGAAATTGCAGATATTATAATGCAAAAGAAAAGGGATATTCATATTGAAACGGTGGAGTATCTGTCATGATGGTGTGGCGGAAATTTTGACTTGCATTGTTTACGATTAGCCAGATTGTACCATATGGTCTCTTTAATAGAGATATTAGTGCGTAAAATCGAAATAAAACTCACATAATAATCTCGAAAATATTGACGAACAGAAAGTTTCGGCATATAATAATGAAAGAAAGAACTATGGAGGTGACATAATGGTTGATATTAATATTGTAGTTATCAATAACATCATGGATCAGATGAAAAAACATCATATGAAACAGATTGACTTGGCAAATGCTATTGGTGTATCAAAGCAGATAATGAGTAAAATGTTGAATGGCACCAGGCTGATCAGCGTTGCGGAACTTCATAAAATTGCAGACTATTTTCGTATCCGGATGGATGATTTAATGAAAGTTCCTGCAGAGTCCTATGAAATGGATGTTATGAGAGCTTTCATGGGGAAAGTGGGATCGGAGGCGGCCAGAGAGGCTTTGCATACAGCGGATGAACTGGCTGATATGATTATTTTTCATGCGAATGTCCGTGAAAATGCGAAAGTTATGTCTGAAACCTGGGAGATGTAATTATGGCATCAATTTTTGATGGGATTTTATATAAGAGAGATCCAAAACGATTTGAGCAAATTAGGGAAATTGCTACGGGTTTTTCCTGTTTTTATATTGGACAGAATATTATTCAGGACGATATCTTTACCGTGATTGAGAATTATGCAAGAACGAAGGAAATGCCTTTGGAATGGCTGCGTTTTCCTATTGAGGACAAGGAATTGTGTGCCTGCACTTTTATTCGTGGCGGGCGTATCTTTGTCATGCTTAATTCCGGAATACCTATGTCAAAGCAGATTTTTGCGGCTGCCCATGAGTTATACCACATCCGGTGTTTTCTGGAAGATGACGATCGGGAATTAGCCAGAAGCGGTTCTATTTTAAACTCCACAACGATCGAAACGGGAACGACAGAACAAGAGGAAATGGAAGCAAATGCGTTTGCGGGAATTTTGTTAGTACCTGTAGAGGCTCTTGAACAGCAGATCCGGATTTACCAGATCGATAAAACATCCATAGAAGTTGATGATGTCCTTAGTCTTATGGAAATTTTTGCTACTCCATATAAAGCCATGGTTCTGCGCTTGTTGGAAGAACAGATGATATCAGATTCCCAGGCCAGGAAGATGATAGATATTCCGTTTGCTGTAATACAAAAAAGAATGAGAATTACAGATAAGGCGAAGCGTTGGGATATGATTCCGTCAGGGTACGTAAAATTTGGCAGCCTTCTGGAAAATCTTACGGTAAATACAGAGCAAGAATCCTTACCGCAGAGCCGGCTGAAAAGTGATTGGCAAAAATTGGAGCGGATAAAAAAGATGTATGAGCTTGAGTGAAAGAATATGGCTGAACAACGGAAATATACATGATCATGGGACCGGCACTGCACAGGTGTGGCTGTAAGAGTACCGCCTTGCCGGATGGCTGTACCGAGAGGCAAACATATCTGTTTTAGCAATACAAACAATAATTGATAGCGCATTACGAGATATCCGCTATTGCTGATAGTATTTTCGCATAAAAGGCAATAGCGCACAAGGTACGCACTATCTACCGTTTACGGTTAAAAGATATGTTGTCTCTAAATTTAGAGGTTAATAATGATATCAGTAATGAATGATGGTAGATAAAATTTTACGATTGAAACCATTGATATGAGTCAGAATCTGGGGTATTATATTAATTATACCTAGTGGAGAAATTTATGAAAGAAGGTGCGGCTGTGTTTGATCCTGATAGAATTGAAGATTTGCAATTTTCCACAGAAAAGCAGATTATGGATAGAAAGTCTGCCCGGATTAAGGCAGTTGACCTTGCTATACCTATTGTGGCGATGGCTAATACAGATGGGGGTTATCTCGCCATTGGAATTGAAGATGATGGAACAATTACAGGTTTTCTTCGTGTCGGAGATAAAAGCAAAAGACTGAATTTTGAGCAAAGGCTTCAACTTGTGTATGCCAACAAACATTATCTCCGGCATAATCATGACTTTGTAACGTTACATGGCGATGACGAGGTAGTAAGTGGGGCGGCTGTTCTTCTTTTTGGAATCAATCCCCAACGGTTTTTTCCACGGGCACGTATCCGTTTCGTCCGTTATGAAGGGAAAAATGCTGAGGTAGGCGACCGTATGAATGTGATTAAAGACGTAAAATTTACAGGACGGATTCTCGACCAGCTTCCGGGTCTTGTCCGGGTGAGCAACATCCGGGAGTTTCATTTCTCGCGAAATCCGAAGATTGTTGAGCTGCTCAATGAGTATGATCTTGTGAAAGAGTTTGGAGAAGGCGTTGATCGGATATACAGAGATATGGAAGAGGCTGGCCTGCCGGAACCTGTATATCGTCAGTCAGAATTTATGCTCTATGCGACATTGAAAAATAAAAACTGGAGGAAGGAAGAAGCATCATGGGGGGAAATCACCTATGGTGCCTCTTATGATGAAGATAAGTTATTGGAATTTTGTACTATACCTAGAACTAGAAAAGAGCTGATGGATTATATGGGTTTGGTAAATCGAAAAACTTTTACGAAACGTTTTCTTAGTCCTCTGTTAAAAGCAGGAAAACTTGTAATGACAATTCCAGATAAGCCTACAAGCAGTAATCAGAAATATGTGAAAAGATGAGGAGATTTTTGGGATAGAGTGAGATGAACTAGTATTATAGATTGTAAGAGGTATCCAAGTCAGTACCCAAGTAGTACCCAAGTCAGTACTCAAGTCGTGGACAAGTCACAGTTTAGGTGTGATTACAGATCACGAAGAGGGTTTCATGCAAGAGGATTTACCGGCATGTTCCATGCCGCAGACATGGAAAGGAGTGTGTGGAAAGTGAGGAAGAAGCTTCCCATCGGCATTGATGGATTTGAAAAAATCAGAGTGAATGATTTTTATTATGCGGATAAAACGCTGTTCATTAAGGAACTGTTACAAAACTGGGGTGAAGTAAACCTGTTTACACGCCCCAGGCGTTTTGGCAAAACATTGAACATGAGCATGCTGAAGAACTTTTTTGAGATAGGGAGCGACCCATCAGTTTTTGACGGGCTAAAGATCATGCAGGAAAAGAATCTGTGTGAAGAATACATGGGGAAGTTCCCTGTAATCTCCATAAGTCTGAAAAGTGTTGATGGTCTGGATTTTCAAACAGCGTTGGATGCGCTGCGGACCGTGATTGGAGATGAAGCCGTAAGATTCCATTTTTTAGGTTTCAGCGACAGGCTGACGAATGATGAAAAGGAAGCTTACGCTCAGTTGACAGAGGTTGGTTCATCGCAGGGCGGGATTTATACAATGTCAGAAAAAGTTGCGGTCGCAAGTTTAAAAACGCTCTCTCGTCTTTTATCCAAGCACTATGGTCAGAAGGTTATCCTGCTGATTGATGAGTATGATGTTCCATTGGATAAGGCATTTCAGGGAGGATACTATGATAAGATGGTAAATCTCATTCGAAACCTGCTTGGCAACGCGCTGAAAACAAATGACAGTCTGTACTTTGCAGTGCTTACCGGGTGTCTGCGGATTTCCAAGGAGAGCATATTTACTGGACTGAACAATCCGAAGGTACACACGATTTCGGATTTCAGGTATGATGAGTACTTCGGCTTTACCAATGCAGATGTGGATGAAATCCTTAAGTTCTATGGGCTGTCCTCTTATAAAGATGTGATCCGTGACTGGTATGATGGGTATCGTTTTGGGGATACAGACGTATATTGTCCCTGGGATGTGATCAATTACTGCGATGAGCTGTTGGCAAATCCATGTGTAGAACCGGAAAACTACTGGGCCAACACCAGCGGAAACGATCTGATTCGACGTCTGATGAAGAAAGCGAATCAAAGCACGAGAAATGAGGTTGAGCAGCTGATCAACGGCGGAACCATCACAAAATCCATTCGTCAGGAACTGACCTACAGGGAGGTGGAGGATTCCATTGATAATATCTGGAGTGTCCTTTATTCCAAAGGGTACCTGACCTGTCGAAAGAGGGTGCAGGGAAAGAAAATGGAGTTGGCATTGCCGAACAGGGAGGTAAGAGAACTGTTTATTGATCTGGTAAAGGACTGGTTTGAAGAAACGACCCAGGCAGACGCAGCGCGGATCAACCGATTTTGCGCGGCATTTCCGGCCGGGGATGTGGCAGCGATTCAGGATATGCTCGGTGAGTACCTGTGGGATTCCATTAGTGTGAGGGATACGGCGGTACGAAGGAACATGAAAGAAAACTTTTATCATGGGATGCTGCTTGGGCTTTTGCGGAGTCGGGACAGCTGGTTGGTAAAGTCCAATGCGGAGACTGGGGAAGGCTACAGTGATATTTCCATCCAGACACCGGAACGCTCAGGGATTGTGATCGAACTGAAGTATGCGGATGATGGGAACCTGGAGGCAGCCTGTGCAGAGGCACTTAGACAGATTGAGGAGAGGAAATACGCGGAAGGCCTGAAACGATGGGGCATGAAGAAAATCATCAAGTATGGTATCGCGTTTTGTGAGAAAGAGTGCATGGTTGTAATGGCATGAAATAACGTTTCTGGTTTTCCATGTATGGTAATGTGTGAACATCATAAGATTTGGCCACGAGTTTGCCAGAGACATTCCTATCTGCCAAAAGTATATTAGGAATTAGGAGCTTGTGATTACAAGTCACGAAATATAAAAATACTCTAGAGACCGTATTTGGCATTGGTTCAGATATGGTCTTTAAAATTATGATGCAAGGATAAAACAATTTAAGAAGCGAGGGAAGAAAATGAACATACTAGTCACCGGCGCAGCAGGTTTTGTAGGGAAAAACCTCTGCCAGTCACTGAAAAACATACAACAGAACAAAGACCGTACCCATCCGGGTCTCCAAATTGATGAAGTCTATGAATACGACATCCAGACAGCACCAGAACTGCTGGATACCTACTGCCGGCAGGCAGATTTCGTATTCCATCTGGCAGGCGTAAACCGCCCCAAGGATACTGCGGAGTTCATGACCGGCAATTTTGGCTTTTCAAGCACCCTGCTTGATACCTTGAAAAAGCATAACAACCACTGCCCGGTCATGCTTTCTTCCTCCATCCAGGCAACTCTCCTTGGCCGTTTTGCCGGTTCCGAATATGGCAGATCCAAACTGGCAGGCGAGGAACTATTTTTTGATTACGGCGAAGAAACCGGCGCCAGGGTGCTGGTGTACCGGTTTCCCAACCTTTTCGGGAAATGGTGCCGGCCTAACTATAATTCTGCGGTAGCCACCTTCTGCAACAATATTGCCAGCGATCTGCCCATCCAGGTCAATGACCCGGCCGTGGAACTGGAACTGCTCTATATTGACGACCTTGTAAAGGAACTGCTCTCTGCCCTGGAGGGAAAGGAGCATCACTGCGAATTTGAGGGCGTAGAAGCAGTCCCTCGGGAGGCGGGACGTTTCTGCTATGTTCCCATCACCCATAAAGTTACATTGGGTGAAATCGTGGATTTACTGGAGTTATTTAAGAAACAGCCGGAAACTCTGATAATGCCGGAGATTCCGGACAATTCCTTTGCCAAGAAATTGTATTCCACCTATCTTTCCTATTTGCCGGAGCGGAAAGCAAAGTTTGCTTTGAAAATGAACTGCGATGACCGGGGCAGTTTTACGGAACTTTTAAAGACTGCCGGCTGCGGACAATTTTCCGTAAATATCAGCAAGCCCGGCATTACCAAAGGCCAGCACTGGCACCACAGCAAGTGGGAATTTTTCATTGTGGTGTCCGGACACGGCCTGATTCAGGAGCGCAAAATCGGACTGGATGAAAACGGACAGCCCTATCCGGTCTTGAACTTTGAGGTGTCCGGGGATAAAATAGAGGCAGTCCATATGCTGCCGGGCTATACCCACAATATCATCAATCTTTCCGAAACGGAAAATCTGGTGACGGTGATGTGGGCAAACGAGTCCTTTGACCCGGCGCGCCCGGATACCTTTTTTGAAATTGTGGAAGAATAGCAGTGGAGGGAGAAAGTTATGCAGAGTGCAGATATTAAGACGGATTACAAAGACGTCTGTTTTAAAGAAAACGGGAAGCTGAAGCTTCTGATCATCGTAGGCACCCGCCCGGAGATTATCCGCCTGGCGGCGGTCATCAACAAGTGCCGCAAATATTTTGATGTCATTCTTGCCCATACCGGCCAGAACTACGACTACAACCTCAACGGCATTTTCTTTGAAAATCTGAAAATAGACAACCCGGAAGTCTATATGAACGCAGTGGGCGACGATTTGGGAGCGACCATTGGAAATATCATCAACTGCTCCTATAAACTGATGAATCAGATAAAGCCGGACGCTCTGCTGATTCTGGGAGATACCAACTCTTGCCTGTCTGCCATTGGGGCGAAACGTCTGCATATCCCCATTTTCCATATGGAGGCCGGAAACCGCTGCAAGGATGAGTGTCTGCCGGAGGAGACCAACCGCCGGATTGTGGACATTATTTCCGATGTGAATCTGGCCTATAGTGAGCATGCGCGAAAATATCTCCATGAGTGTGGGCTGCCCAAGGAGCGTGTCTATGTGACCGGTTCTCCCATGGCGGAGGTGCTGCGTCAGAACCTGGCGGAGATCGAACAGTCCGATATTCTGGATAAGCTTGGACTTCAGCCTCACAGATATATTTTGCTGTCCGCTCACAGAGAGGAAAACATTGATACGGAGAAAAATTTCCTCTCGTTGTTTACCGCCATTAACAAGATGGCGGCGAAATATGATATGCCAGTTTTATACTCCTGCCATCCCCGCTCCCGTAACCGTCTGGCATCTTCAGGCTTTGAACTGGACAAGCGGGTGATTCAGCATGAGCCCCTGGGCTTTCATGATTATAATCATTTGCAGATGAATGCCTTTGCCGTGGTTTCGGATTCCGGGACTCTGCCGGAGGAGAGCAGCTTTTTCACCAGCCTGGGACGCCCCTTCCCAGCCGTGTGCATCCGCACAAGTACGGAGCGGCCGGAAGCGTTGGACAAGGCATGTTTCATTCTTGCGGGAATTGATGAAAAATCTCTCCTGCAGGCGGTAGATACGGCTGTGGAGATGGTGAAAAATGGGGATAATGGGATTCCTGTACCGGATTATACGGATGAAAATGTGTCCGACAAGGTGGTAAAAATCATTCAGAGCTATACCGGTGTGGTCAATAAGATGGTGTGGCGGAAATTCTAATAAAAACAGCAACAGGAGAATAAAACATGGAAGAAAAAAACACAATACAAGCACAATTACAGGAAGTATGCCGCCGGTTCCGGATTCCCGGAACCTTGACAGACTGGAAACAGCTGACCAGCGGCAACATCAATACCACTTACAAGGTGAACTGCGTCCATGAGGGACAGCAAACCGCATACCTGGTGCAGAGGGTGAATACCTATGTGTTCAAAGACCCGGTTCAGATGATGCGCAACATCGATCTGATCACCTCCCACCTCATGAAAAAGAACGAGGCGGCCGGCATCACGGACCGGAGAAGCCGTCTCCATTTTCATCATACCGAAGAGGGGGACAACTATATCTTTCTAGGGGAAGAAGGGGAGCAGGAATTCTGGAGACTCAGCAATTACGTGGAGGATGCCCTCTCCTTTGACAGTTCCGATGACCCCAGAGTCTTACGTATGGCGGGAAAGGCTTTTGGGCGGTTTGAAGCACAGCTGAGCGATTTTGACGCGGCTCAGCTATTCGAAGTCATTCCCAATTTCCACAATACACGTCTCCGTCTGGAAACCCTCTTCGGCCATGTACAGGAGGACCCCTGCCAGAGATGCGCGGAAGTACAGGAGGAAATCAATGCCATCGCCAAGGCCAGGGACTTTGCCTGCCAGCTCAACGAAAAGCTGGACCGAGGAGAGTTGTTTTACCGTGTGACCCACAACGATACCAAGACCAACAACGTGCTGTTTGACAAGGACACACTGGAGCCGGTGAACGTCATCGACCTTGACACCGTCATGCCGGGCCTGGCGGCCCATGACTTTGGCGATACGGTGCGGTTTGCGGCCAACACCGCCGAAGAAGATGAGGCGGATCTGAGCAAGGTCAGCCTGGACCTGGATCTGTTCCGGGCATTTGCGGAGGGATACATAGGGGAGACCGCCGGCTTTCTGACGGAAGCGGAGCTGGATTCCATGGCGCTGGGAGCGGCGACCATCACTTTGGAGCAGGCAAGCCGCTTCCTGGACGATTACATCACCGGGGATAAATATTTTAAGACCAACTATCCGGGGCATAACCTGGTGAGAACCAGATGCCAGCTGGCGCTGTTTGCGGATATGATGGAGAAGTATGAGGAGATGGACCGCATAGTGCATGAGGTTGCGGCGGAGGCAAAGAAGGGAGAAAACGAACATGTGTGGAATTATGGGATTTAATGGAGTAGAACAGGCAGCGCCTATTTTGCTGGATGGTCTGTCAAAACTGGAATACCGCGGTTATGATTCTGCCGGCGTGGCAGTTCGTGATGGCAGTAATCCTGCGGAAATCGTGAAAGCAAAAGGGCGTCTGATGATTCTGAAAGAGAAGACGAATGATGGAACAGCGATTTCAGGAACCTGCGGCATTGGCCATACCAGATGGGCCACCCATGGGGAGCCGTCCGAGAAGAATGCCCATCCCCATCGAAGCGATGACGGGAATGTAATTGCGGTACATAATGGCATTATTGAAAATTATCAGGAGTTAAAGGACAAACTGTTAAGGAAAGGATATTCTTTTTATTCTGGCACAGACACGGAAGTGGCGGTGAAGCTGATTGACTATTATTATAAAAAGTATGAAGGCACGCCGGTGGACGCGATTAATCACTCTATGGTGCGTATCCGTGGTTCTTATGCTCTCGCAGTCATGTTCCGAGATTACCCGGAAGAAATCTATGTCGCGAGAAAGGACAGCCCGATGATCCTTGGAGTGGAGAACGGGGAATCCTATATTGCGTCGGATGTGCCGGCGATTTTGAAATACACCAGAAACGTATACTATATCGGAAATATGGAGATGGCCCGTGTACGCAAGGGAGAAATTACCTTTTATAATCTTGACGGGGATGAAATCCGGAAAAATCCGAAAACCATTGATTGGAATGCGGAGGCTGCGGAAAAAGCCGGCTATGAGCATTTTATGTTAAAGGAAATCCACGAACAGCCCAAAGTAGTGGAAGATACCATTCACTCATTTTTGAAAGAGGATAAGATCGATCTGTCCGAACTTGGTCTGGATGACGATACGATCCGGGAAATAAGTCAGATTTACATCGTAGCCTGTGGCTCAGCGTACCATGTGGGAATGGCGGTTCAATATGTGATGGAAGACCTTGCTAAAATTCCTGTGCGTGTGGAGCTGGCTTCGGAATTTCGCTATCGAAAACCGCTGTTGGACAAAAATGGCCTGGTGATCATAATCAGCCAGTCGGGCGAAACGGCGGATAGTCTGGCGGCGCTTAGGGAAGCAAAGGACAAAGGGATTCGGACGATTGGTATTGTGAATGTGGTGGGCTCTTCCATTGCAAGGGAGGCAGATGCCGTCTTTTACACCCTTGCCGGGCCGGAAATCTCTGTGGCAACCACAAAAGCCTTCAGCACCCAGCTGGTTGCAGGTTATGCCCTGGCAATTCAGTTCGCAAAGATACGGGAAACGATCAGTGAAGAAAGATATAAAGAGCTTATTTGTGAGATGCAGACATTGCCGGGGAAGATTACAAAAATTCTCGATGACAAGGAACGTATCCAATGGTTCGCCTCAAAACAGGCCAACGCAAAAGATGTTTTCTTTATTGGCCGGGGCATTGATTATGTGGTCTGCATGGAAGGCAGCTTAAAAATGAAGGAAATCAGCTATATCCATTCGGAGGCGTATGCGGCCGGCGAACTGAAGCATGGAACAATTTCTCTGATTGAGGATAATATTCTGGTGGTAGGTGTTCTGACACAGCCGGAGTTATACGAAAAAACCATTTCTAACATGGTAGAGTGTAAGAGCCGGGGAGCCTACCTTATGGGACTGACTTTTTACGGCCAGTACAATATAGAAGACACCGCTGATTTTACCGTATATGTTCCCAAAACAGATCCGCTCTTCGCGACTTCCCTGGCAGTAGTACCGCTGCAGCTTCTGGGGTATTACATCAGTGTCGCCAGGGGGCTGGATGTAGATAAGCCGAGAAATCTGGCCAAGAGTGTTACGGTAGAGTAGTGTTTTTCTGAAATGAGGAACGGGCCCCATTGTTTACAAGGCGGCAGCAGAGGCAGGAAAGGGATAAAAGGGCATGAAAACAGGAAAAAAAGTATGCGTTATATTGGGAAGCATTTTAGAACTGATCAACATTGCGGGAATCGTCCTGCTGACAGTCTTTTTAAGTAAGCTGTCGGTACTGCCGGGACTCTACCTGGCAGGAATCTATGGAGTGCTGCTCCTGCTGACAGCCGGGTCGGCATTGCTGCTGTTCCCAAAGAAAAAAAGAAAATTCTGGTATGCCGTCGGAGCCTTTCTGGCGCTTTTGAGTGTTATCTTGACGTCTGTTGCCAATTATTATCTGTATCACAGCATTTCTGCCCTTGGGGTAGTGGCCAATCAGGCCGAACAGAGAACGGTGATGGGGGTTTATGTCCGGGCGGAGGAGGACATTACCAGTGTGGAGCAGTGCGCAGGGATGACCTTCGGCATTATCGGCGAGCTGGAACGGGAACGCACGGACCAGGCCCTTGGGATGGCGGAGCAGGACCTGGGAGAGACCATAGAGCCCCAGGAATATTCCGATGTGATTCTGCTGATAAATGGACTGCTGTTTCAGGATTGCGATGTGATCCTCTTAAATGAAGGGTACTTAGAGCCATTAAAGGAAGTGGAGGGCTACGAGAATCTGGATGCCAGAATCAAGCAGATCGCTTCCTATGAGATCGTCACCTATGTGGAGGTTCCCCAGGAGGACCAGACGACCGAGGAGCCGACGGAGGAAGAACCGGCGGAGCCTGTGGAACCGGGCGATCCGTTTCTGGTTTATGTCAGCGGGTTGGATACCTGGGGCGCTGTAACCACCACAAGCCGTTCGGACGTGAACATTCTGGTGGCCGTCAATCCCCAGACAAGGCAGATCCTGATGGTTTCCACTCCGAGAGACTACTACGTGGAGCTGCCCATTTCAAACGGCCAGAAGGACAAGCTGACCCATGCGGGAATCTATGGGATTGATGTGTCCATGGGAACCCTGGAAATGCTCTATGGCGTGGACATTGATTATTATTTCAAGGTGAATTTTACCGGATTTGAAGGACTGATCGACGCTCTGGGCGGGGTTACCGTCCAATCGGATTATGATTTTACCGTGGGCTCCACCCATTATGTCAAGGGAGCAAACTATTTGAACGGTTCCCAGGCGCTGGATTTTGCCCGGGAGCGCCACGCCTTCGCCTCGGGAGACCGCCAGCGGGGGAAAAACCAGATGCGCGTCATAGAGGGCGTGATTGACAAGCTGACCTCTACAACCCTTCTTACCAATTACGCGGAGATCATGCAGGAGGTGGAGGGAACCTTTGCCACCAATATGACCACGGACGAGATCACCCAGCTGGTCAGGTTTCAGCTGACCAATGGGGGAAGCTGGGATGTGCAGAGTTTCAGCGTCAGTGGTTCGGACGCGAATAAGAGTATGTTCTCTTTGAGCAAACCCAATTATGTGATGATTCCCTATGAGGAGGACGTGGCGAAGGCCAGCGATCTGCTCCAAGGGATATTGGCGGGGGAAGTCATTGATGTGGAGGGGTGATGTGTGCGTTTTACTGTTCGGCAGGTGCATGGTTATTAAAAAAATGGATATGCTTAAAAGAAGAGATGAAAAATAAAAACGGTAATTGCGTTTTTGAAATTGACTTTTTGAATATAAAAAGGTAAAATCAATAATATAATAACAAATAATGCGAGGATGGTGAATGAAATGAAGTTGCTTAAAATAACTGTGAATGGTTTAGCTTTATTTCGTGAGACATTAGAAATTGATTTTGCGGCAATGCAGAGAGTCAGTGAAGAAAATGCAGAGAATATGTATTGCATTTTTGGCAATATCTATCAGAACAATGTACTTTCCATTGTTGGTATTAATGCTTCTGGTAAAACTACATTGTTAAAAGTATTATCTTTTGTCATACGCATGCTGAACAATGAGCCTATTAACACCATTGCATGCAATGAAATTCTGGATGGAATAGCAGAAGGGGAAGAAGTTGTATTTGAAATTTATTTTTATACCGATACAGAACAGGTTCATTATCTCAAAACGAATGTTGGAAAGAAAGCAGATAGATACTATATTTGTGAAGAGGAACTAAAAACAAAAGATGTTTCAAAGGTAAAGAGTAAAAAGCGACTTTATGATTTTGCATCTATAAAGGCATCTATAGTCAGAGATGGAACGGAAGCCTTTCTATTAGATGATGTAAGTATTATGGTGGCATTTAATAAGCAGAATAGAAGCAGTCTTTATGTGGCGGATATGCTACAATACACGAATACCAATCTTTTGAGTGTTTTAGAGACATTTCCTCCAGAGCTGATTGCGTTTTTTGATCCAAGTATTGAATATCTGAGAATAAAAGAAATGAAGAAGGATGCAGATATTCGATTGAAGTTTAGAGATAAAGAAGAAATTGTTTTGAATCATCCAACAGAACTGAATAGATACCTTTCTTCCGGTACAATCAAAGGAATTAATACGTTCGTCTATGCAATGCGTACTTTTGAAAAAGGTGGATATCTTTTAGTGGATGAATTGGAAAACCATTTCAATAAGGAGATAGTTTCCATATTAATTCGTTTCTACCGGGATTCCAGGGTGAACTCCAAAGGGGCAGTATTGGTTTTCTCCACACATTATGCGGAACTGTTGGATGAATTTGAAAGAAACGATAATATTTTTATTACCAGAAATCGAAATGGAATCACCGTACAGAATTTGAGCAAAATACTCAACAGGAATGATATTAAAAAAAGTGAAGCATATCAGAGTGGATTTTTAGAAGGAACGGTTCCGATGTATGAATCCTATATGGATTTGAAAAAGGTACTCCTGGCACGAAGCAGGGGGGCTTAATTATGGAACTGGAAGGATATATAGCTTGTATCTGCGAAGGCGGTGCAGAACAGGCAATAATTAATCTGTTGTTGGATGCGGAACGCTTGATTTTTAGCAGAGAGGCGCTGTTAGAAGGAGAAATTATTTGCTGTCGTGATGCAAAATCATTTGAAACCAGATATTTGAGAAAGGGTTTTAAAGAGAAAATTACAGTATTACGGATTCTGGATTCCAGAAGAGAAAATTTTAAACTGAGTAAGGCATACAAACATAAAATTGATGTCGTTAATGTAATTACGGCTCCGGAAATCGAGATGTTGGTAATTTTCAATGAGGGAAAGTACAACGAGTACAAGAAATCTGGAAAGAAGCCAAGCGATTTTTGCAAAACAGATTTAAAAATGTCAAATGTGAAAAGTGTCAGTTTTGTAAAAGAATATTTTCATGACATTGACTGCCTTATTGCAGCAATTAAAGAATATCGAAGGGTGTCCAATATTAAAAGAAATGAATATGCATTATATGATTTACTAAAAGAATGATGTGGAGGGGTGACGGTGTCACCCCCCATTAACCCTCCGCTTTTTGACATTTCTATCAATGTTTGTAAGCAGGTTTTGCTTGCAGATATTCAAATGCTATTTTTATCTGTTCTCTTTATAGATTCCATTGATTTTCAATTTTCATCAAACCGTTTTCTAAAATTGTGGACACTTCACCTTGCCATCAAAAACAGCCTGTGGTAAACTGGAAACACATGGGATTGTCGTGATAGCACAATTTTAAGAAATATTATTACTGAACAGATTATGACGCTGTTCACCGAACAGGAGGTATCCATGGAAGCATACACCGGTTTTGCGCAAGTTTACGATCTGTTCATGGACAATGTCCCCTATGAGCAGTGGAGCCGATACATTATTTCCCTATTAAAAGAACACAATATCCGTGACGGCCTCGTCCTGGACCTGGGCTGCGGTACGGGTAAAATCACCCGTCTGCTGTCTGAGGCCGGCTACGACATGATAGGCGTGGACAATTCCGAAGAAATGCTGCAGCAGGCCCTGGAGCAGGAGCACGAAACGATTCTCTATCTGTGCCAGGACATGCGGGAGTTTGAACTCTACGGTACGGTGGCGGCGGTGATCAGTATCTGTGATTCCATCAATTATATTTTGGAAGAGGGAGAACTCCTTCAGGTGTTTCGGTTGGTCAACAATTATCTTGACCCGGGCGGAGTATTTATTTTTGATTTGAACACTTTATATAAATACCGGGAACTGCTGGGGGAGAGCGCCATCTGTGAGAACCGGGAAGAGGGCAGTTTCATCTGGGAAAATTATTATGATGAGGAGACCGGAATCAACGAGTACGATTTGACCCTCTTCGTCCGGGAGCCCTCCGGATTGTATCGAAAATTTGAGGAGACCCACGCCCAGCGAGGGTATGAGCTGGAAACCGTCATAGGACTTATCTGGGAGGCAGGCATGGAATTTGTCGCGGCCTATGACGCTTTCACCAGAGAGCCGCCCCGGCCGGACAGCGAGCGTATCTATATAATCGCCCGGGAGCATGGGAAGAGGAGTGAATGAAACATGACAGACTATATTGTAAGAGCAACAGCGGCGGAAGGCCAGATTCGGGCCTTTGCCATCACCTCCCGGGAACTGGTGGAGGAAGCCAGAACCCGGCATAATTCAAGTCCGGTGGTTACTGCGGCCCTGGGCCGCCTTTTATCCGGCGGCGCCATGATGGGCGTGATGATGAAGGGGGATAAGGACCTCTTAACCCTTCAGGTCAAGGGAGACGGCCCCCTGAAGGGACTTACGGTCACTGCGGACTCCAAGGGCAATGTCAAGGGCTATCCGGAGGTGCCGGATGTGATCCTGCCGGCCAACCACAGAGGAAAGCTGGACGTGGCGGGGGCTGTGGGCGGCGGCATTTTAAATGTCATCAAGGATATGGGCTTAAAAGAACCCTATGTGGGCCAGGTGGCCCTGCAGACCGGCGAGATTGCCGAGGATCTGACCTACTATTTTGCTACTTCCGAGCAGGTGCCCTCCGCGGTGGGCCTGGGGGTTCTCATGGAAAAAAATAACACGGTGAAGCAGGCCGGAGGCTTTATCATTCAGCTTATGCCCAATACCTGCGAACAGGTCATTGCCCGCCTGGAGGAAAAGGTTGCCACCGTGACCTCTGTTACGGACCTTCTGGAGCAGGGGTATACTCCCGAGAAGCTTCTGGAATATATGCTGGGCGAATTTGGGCTGGAGATTACGGACAAAATGCCCGCCCGGTTTTACTGCAACTGCTCCAGGGAGCGGGTGTCAAAAGCCCTTATCAGCATTGGGAAAAAGGATTTGCGGGAAATGATAGACGAGGGCGAGCCCATTGAGGTGAACTGCCATTTCTGCAATACCGCCTACGAATTTACGCCGGAGGAATTAAAGGCATTACTGGAAAATGGAGCCCACAGCGGGATCTAGAAAAAGGAGACTTAGCGTTGAGACACGGATATATCAAAGTAGCGGCGGTAACGCCCAGGGTACGGGTTGCGGACCCGGTATATAACAGTAATCAAATCTGTGAAAAAATAGACGAGGCCATGGCCGGGGGGGCTGCGGTTATCGTGTTCCCGGAACTTTGTATTACCGGCTACACCTGCGGGGATTTGTTCTGGCAGGACCTGTTGATTGAAAAAGCAAGGGAACAGCTTTTATACATTGCGGACCACACGGCGGGAAAAAGCGGCATTGTGTTTTTGGGACTGCCCTTGAATCACAACGGAAAATTATATAATGTGGCGGCGGCCTTAAGCGACGGGCGGGTGCTGGGATTCGTGCCCAAGACCTGCATCCCCAACTACAACGAATTTTACGAGGCCCGGCATTTCGTACCGGGGATGGCCGAACCGGTTTTAGTCCGGCTTGCGGAGAATCAGACTGTCCCCATGGGGACCCGGTTGCTTTTCGGCGCGGAAGCCATGCCGAAGCTTCAGATCGCCGCGGAAATCTGTGAGGATTTGTGGACACCAAAGCCCCCAAGCATCGACCATGCTCTGGCGGGGGCGAATCTAATTGTGAACCTTTCCGCCAGCGATGAGAACACCGGCAAGGATATTTACCGGAAATCCCTGGTGGAGAGCCAGTCCGCGCGGCTTATCTGCGGCTATGTGTACGCCAGCGCCGGAGAGGGGGAATCCACCCAGGATGTGGTCTATTCCGGCCACAATCTCATCGCGGAGAACGGGCAGACCCTGGCGGAGGCGCCGCGGTTTGTAAACGGGATTATTTACGGCGAGGTGGACATTCTGAAGCTGAACAGCGACCGCCGGCGGATGGGAACCTTCCTCACCGACGGGAACGGCTATACCTGCGTTGATTTTTCATTGACGCCTGCGGAGACCACACTGACCCGCTTTGTGGATCCGGCTCCCTTTGTGCCGAAGGACAAAGCCCAGCGGCAGAAGCGCTGTGAGGAGATTCTCTCCATCCAGGCCATGGGATTGAAAAAGCGTCTTTCGCACACGGGCTGCAAGCGCGCGGTGGTGGGGATTTCCGGAGGACTGGACTCCACCCTGGCGCTGCTGGTGACGGTGCGTGCTTTCGACCTGCTGGGCCTTGACCGGAAGGGCATCTACGGTGTCACCATGCCTGGTTTTGGCACCACCGACCGGACCTATGACAATGCGGTAAAGATGATAAAGAGCATTGGCGCCACCTTCCAGGAAATCAACATTCGGGAGGCGGTGCGGCAGCATTTTAAGGACATTGGCCAGGATGAGCAAAATCATGATGTGACCTACGAGAACAGCCAGGCAAGAGAGCGCACCCAGATATTGATGGACATTGCCAATCAGCAGGGCGGCCTGGTCATCGGAACCGGAGATATGTCGGAGCTGGCCCTGGGTTGGGCCACCTACAACGGTGACCACATGTCCATGTACGGGGTCAACGCCTCGGTGCCCAAGACCCTGGTGCGCCATCTGGTGCGTTACTATGCGGATACCGTCAAGGAGCCCGGACTGCGGGAGGTACTGCTGGATGTTCTGGACACCCCGGTAAGCCCGGAGCTGCTTCCGCCCAAGGACGGGGAGATTGCCCAGAAGACCGAGGACATTGTGGGGCCCTATGAACTGCACGATTTCTTCCTCTACCATGTGGTCCGGTCCGGCTTTTCGCCCTCCAAGATTTTCCGGCTTGCGGGCATCGCCTTTGAGGATACCTACGACAGGGAAACCATACTAAAATGGATGAAGACCTTTTACCGGCGGTTTTTCAGTCAGCAGTTTAAGCGCTCCTGCCTCCCGGACGGCCCCAAGGTGGGATCCGTGGCCCTCTCTCCCAGGGGGGATCTTCGTATGCCCAGCGATGCCTGCGCGGATATCTGGCTTAAGGAGCTGGATGAAATTTCGAAGACCTTACCATAAACGTATGCTCATCGGACATGGATTTACCGTGCCTTAAGGGGCATCATGGCCGGAAGGACCGGTCGAAGTCGGTTTTAGAAAAATTTAATAGATATTTCCGCTTTTCTTGCTTGTATTTTTCATGGAAAAGTTTAGAATAGATATAGTTTATCATGCTAAAATCCGAAGCTTTGGCTTTTCATTTTTGCTGCGTGCCGGCGGCGCTGGAAATAAGGAGGTTCCTTCATGTTTGGCTATATTATCATCAATAAACAGGAAATGAAATTCAAGGAGTTTGACCTGTATAAGTCTTATTACTGCGGGTTTTGTCAGGCGTTGAAGCAGGATTTTGGCAAGCGGGGGCAGATGACCTTAAGCTATGATCTGACCTTTTTGATCTTACTTTTGACCAGTCTCTACGAGCCGGAGACCACAGAGGAACTGGTCAAATGCATTGCCCATCCCTTTGAGAAGCACCTGGCCAGAAGCAATGAATTTTCCCGGTACGCGGCGGAGATGAATCTGCTGCTGTCCTACTATAAATGTCAGGACGACTGGCTGGACGAGAAGAAGGTGAGCAAACGGGCCATGGCCGGGTTGCTGAAGAAGAAGGTAGCGGCAGTGCGGGAGCGGTATCCCGTCAAGGCGGAACTGATGGCGGACCGGCTGAACAAGATACACCAATGTGAGAAAAACGGTATCGGCAGTACCACAGAGGATGGCGGTTATCCGGCATACACCGACAGGGTGGATGAGATCGCCGGCTATTTCGGAGATATCATGGCGGAGATTTTTGCCTGGCGGCAGGACGAGTGGGAGCAGGAACTTAGGCGGATGGGATTTATCCTTGGAAAATTCATTTATCTGATGGACGCCTACGAGGATGTGGAGAAGGATGAGAAGGAAGGAAACTTTAATCCCCTTCTGCCCCTGTTTCACACAGAACAGTTCGAGCAGAGCTGTGAGGGTATTCTCACTATGATGATGGCAGAGTGCTCCAAGGCCTTTGAAAAATTGCCATTGATCGAATATACTGAGATTTTGCGGAATATTTTATACTCCGGCGTCTGGTGCCGCTATGAGATGGTGAAGGAAAAGCGGGCCAGGGCGGCGGAGCAGACGGCGAAGAAGAGCGAGCAGCGATAAGAGAGGACAAAAATATGTGTGACCCATATGCGGTGCTGGGTGTATCCAGAAACGCAACGGATGATGAGATAAAGAAAGCTTACCGTGCGTTGAGCCGAAAATACCACCCGGATGCCAACGTGAACAATCCCAATAAAAAACAGGCAGAAGAGAAATTCAAAGAGATACAGCAGGCTTATCAGCAGATCATGGATGAGCGGGAGCGTGGGACCTCCGGCGGTTATGACAGCGCAGGCGGCTATGGCGGCAGCGGCGGTTATGGCAACGGTGGCTACGGCAGTGGCGGTTATGGCGGCTATGGCAGTGGCGGTGGTTACGGCGGTTTTGGCGGTTTTGACTTTGGCGGTTTTGGCGGAAACGCCGGCGGTCAGCAGAGAAGCGGGGCAGGTACCGACGAGGAGACCGCCTACAAGCAGGCGGCAGTGAATTATATTCGAAGCGGCCACTACAGGGAAGCGTTGAACGTGCTGAACAATATCAGAAGAAAGGACGCTCAATGGTACTATCTGAGCGCCATTGCGAACTCCGGCTCCGGCAACAATTTAACGGCCTTGGAGCATGCCAGACAGGCTGTGAACATGGAACCGGGAAATCCGGAATACCGGCAGCTTTTATCCCAGCTGGAGGGCGGTGGAAGCTGGTATGACAGCCGCCGGGAATTCTATGGCTCCGGCAGCGCGGGAGGAAGCGGTTTGTGCAGTAAGATTTGCATTACATATCTGATATGTAATCTGTGCTGCGGAGGAGGAGGCCTTTGCTGTGGCAGAGGAATGCCCTACATGTACTTTTAAAATAATACGGAAGGAGAGAGAGTTGTGAGAAAACAAAAGAGCGACCGCAAGAGTTACGAGATAGATATGTGTAACGGGCCGCTGTTATCGAAGATTTTATTGTTTTCTATCCCACTGATGCTGTCAGGAATGCTGCAGCTTCTGTTCAACGCAGCGGATATTGTAGTGGTGGGAAATTTCACCGGACATCAGGCTATGGCGGCTGTAGGGGCTACCAGTTCCCTGATCAACCTTCTGGTGAATTTGTTTGTGGGTCTGTCCGTAGGCGTCAACGTGATGATCGCGAAATATTACGGCGCCAGACAGGAGCGCGAGATTCAGGCTACGGTACATACGGCGGTGCTGGTTGCAATACTGGCCGGGGCTGTGTTGACCGTCATTGGAATTGTGGCTGCCCATCCCATGTTGGAATTGATGGGAACTCCGGATGATGTTATCGCGGATTCGGTGCTGTACATGCGTATTTATTTCTGTGGTATGATCGGAACGCTGGTGTATAATTTCGGTGGCGCGGTCTTAAGGGGAGTGGGCGATACCAGGCGGCCCCTCTTTATCTTGTTTGCGGCGGGGGTCGTCAACGTTATCCTGAACCTGGTGTTTGTGATCGGTTTTCATCTGGGGGTGGCCGGAGTGGCTATTGCCACGGCAGTTTCCCAGTTTATGTCCGCAGGGCTGATCCTCTATTGCCTGGCCAATTCCTATTCCAGCTACCGCTTCCAGTGGCGCCAGCTTGGTATTGACTGGAAAAAATTAAAGGAGATGGCGGGAATCGGCGTTCCGGCAGGCATGCAGGGAATGCTGTTTTCCATCTCCAATGTGCTGATCCAGTCCTCCCTCAATACCTTTGGCTCCATTGCCATGGCCGGAAATACGGCGGCTTCCAACATTGAGGGCTTTGTGTACACGGCCATGAATACGTTTCACCAGTCGGCTTTAAGCTTTACCAGCCAGAACTTTGGCTCCTATAATTTCAAGCGTATCAAAAAGGTGATGTGGCTTTGTCTCGGCCTGGTGACGGGAACGGGACTGGTGTTGGGAGTCGGGGCCTATCTGGCCGGAGGAGTGCTGCTTCGGATCTACAACTCGGACCCGGAGGTGATTTCTTACGGGCTTTTGCGCATGAGCCTTGTCTGCGCTCCCTATTTTCTATGCGGCATCATGGACGTCATGAGCGGTTGTTTAAGGGGAGTGGGACACTCCGTGCTGGCCATGGTGGTGTCTATGCTAGGCGCCTGTGGTCTGCGTATTCTGTGGATTTATACGGTGTTTGCGGTATCTCCCAGCCTGGAAGTGTTGTTTTTGTCCTATCCGGTGACCTGGGCCATCACCTTTGCGGTGCATTTCATCTGTTTTGGCGTGGTATTGCGAAGACTGGAGAGAGCCTACGGCAGCGGAAGGGTTACCGCTTAATGGCGCGTTTTTTGGAGAGATCAGCCGGCTGATGGTATATCCTTTTGGAAAAAGTCAGCCGGCTGATTGCGTATACATTCAGCGCGTTAACTGGTCGTACTCAATCCGCCTGCCTTTAAAATAATATTCCCTGTCGTGTTCGTTTACTTCACGCAATACTTTACAGGGATTTCCCACAGCCACCACATTAGAGGGAAGATCCTTTGTCACGACGCTCCCGGCCCCCACCACCACATTGTCGCCGATGGTGATGCCCGGGAGAATGATTGCGCCGGCGCCGATCCAGCAGTTTCTGCCGAGGTCTGGTTGAAATCATACAGACGGTCCAGCTTCTTGAATTGTTCTTTCATAATTTCTTCATCATCCGGCAGATAAAGCTCGCCGGTGTGTAATTTTTCTCTCATACTCATGATGATGGTTCCTCCTTAGGGTCAAGTCTATGAATCTAATCATATTTCAAAATGCGCTGATATTCAATACAAATATTTTAAAAAGATAGTTTAAATTACAGGTGGTATTTTTTTCAAGCAAATCGAAAAAAGATCATAATATATATTGACAAATAATATTATACGATATATAGTATTATTGTTAAAACAGTAATGTACAAAAAATAATACTAGATTGTGAATAACGTCAGCGAGAGAGCGTATTGTTCCCAGTGTCAGGGCGTTTGCAAAGGAGTGTATTTTTGAAAACAGAGAAGGAGTGATTGCATGGTATTTAATACAGGTGCGGCTCTTCTGGACGCGATTGTTCTGGCAGTCGTCAACAAAGAAGAGGATGGCACATATGGTTATAAGATCACCCAGGATGTGCGGAAGGCCATAGAGGTCTCGGAATCCACGCTGTACCCCGTATTGCGGCGGCTGCAGAAGGATGGCTGCCTGGAGGTTTACGACCTGGAATGCGGCGGCCGGAACCGCCGGTATTACAAGATTACGGAAAAAGGCAGTGTGCAGTTGAATCTGTACAAAACGGAATGGGAGAATTATTCTTCAAAGATATCATTGCTGTTTTCGGGAGAGGAGATTATATGAACAGGAAAGAATTTATGGAGCGGCTGGAACAGCTGCTGATGGATATTCCACAGGAAGAACGAATAGAAGCCCTGGCCTATTACAACGGATATTTTGAGGACGCCGGAGTGGAAAATGAGGAGCGTATTATCCGGGAACTGGAATCTCCGGAAGCGGTTGCGGCGATCATCAAGGCGGATATCGGCGTGGAGGAAGAGAAGGAAGCAGCTGGCAGCAACGAGGACCCCAATAGAACTTTGAAAATTGTCCTGTTGGTGATTGTAGCGGTTCTGACCAGCCCTCTCTGGCTGGGTGCCCTGGGCGCGGTGGCAGGCGTTCTCCTGGGCGTGATAGGAACGGTGCTGGGCTTTTTGCTGGCTTTGACCCTGGCAGTGCTGGCCTTTTATATCCTTGGCTTTCTGTTTGCGGGAATCGGGATCAGTATTCTTGTGGCGGGTGGAATCGCTTCCGGCATGGGGCTTCTTGGCAGCGGATTGATTCTGCTGGCTTTGGCCCTGGTGGGAACGGTCGGATGTGTGTGGCTGTATGGCAAATTTTTACCCTGGATGTTTCGGGGAATCATATCCTTGTGCAGCCGTCTGGTTCAGGGAAGGAGGAGAGCGGCATGAAGAAATTTACAAAAATCAGCTTGATTTTGTGCGCGGTTTTGGCGGGCGCGGGGATTTTGTTTTGTATCGTCAGCATGAGTCTCGGATTTGGATTCGGACAGTTTGCGGATTTGGTAGGTGACGGAGCGTTCAGTCTTATCTGGACGGATTCCGGACTGCATTGGGGAAACGATGTGGAAGAAGGAAACGAATATCGGGAAGGTGAATGGACGCGGTTTCAGGAGACATGGGAAAAGGCAGAGGCGCGGAATCTGGACATCGAATATAGGTGGGGCACGCTGGTGATAGAGCCCTCCGAGAGCAACGCGATTGAGGCGGAGGTTTCCTACCGGAAGGAAGGGGAAGGCTTTGAACGCGCCATTAAGCTGGAACTGGAGGGGGATACCCTGAAAGTGACCGATGACTTTACGAAGAAAAATTTCTGGATATTGCGTCCGAATGGGGATGATGCGACGCTGACCCTCCGGATACCGGCGGAGATGGCCTTTGATGATGTGAAGCTGGATGTGGACGCCGCCGAGGTGGAACTTTCCACTGTGCTGTCCTGTGAAAAACTGGATTTAGAGATAGGCGCCGGAGCGTTTTCCGACAGCGGCGAGGGTACTGCTGCTCTCCGGGCGGAGGAGATGAAGCTGGAGGTGGGCGCAGGCGCGATGTCACTAAGCGAGGTATGGACCCATAAGCTGGAAGCCACCTGTGGCGTGGGCCAGATGGAACTGGGAAAGGTAACCGCTGTGGATACTGCCCTGGACTGCGGCGTGGGCGAGATTCTCATGTCCATGACCGGGCGGCAGGGGGATTACGACTATGAGGTGGACACCGGCGTCGGCAGTGTGTCGGTGGGAGAATCCGAATACAACGGTCTTGGAACCAGCCAGAAGGTGGATAACGGCGCGGTGAATTTTATAAAAATAGATTGCGGCGTCGGAAGTATTGACATTTCATTTATGGAATAATATGATGATATCAGACGTATGACAGGAGGGATTTTTATGGAACCAAAACGACTTTATAAATCAAGAACCAACCGCATTCTCTTTGGTGTGTGCGGCGGTATCGGGGAATATTTCAATGTGGACCCCACCATCATCCGTTTACTGCTGGTGTTGTTAGGCTGCACCGGCACGGGGATACTGGCCTATATTGTGGCGGCGATCATTATACCGGAGCGGTAAGGAAACTGTCCGGTGGAGAAGACGGTGACAGGAAGCAGGCAGGCGGCGTATTCAAAAAAGAATGCGCCGTTTTCTAACAGAAAAGAGGGTTTGGCCCATGCCATTAAACGCGGTTTTATTCGACAAGAAAAAGTTAATCGAGCACGGCAACTGGACAGAGGCTTTGAGGGAACTTCTGTTAAGTTTACATAAGTATAAGGCGGCTACGGTAGATATCAGGACAAATCAGAGCGTTCTTTTCAGAGACTGTCTTGTTATTGCGGACTGCGAATCCACCGTTGCCTGGGCCCAAGCCGTAAATGCCGCTGTTTTAGGATATGAACGGCCTGTTCCGGCAGGTTTGCGGTCAACTGCGGCAGATAACAGGAACGCAGGGTCTGACAATATCCCGGAGGACATAAGCCGCCGCATCCATTCCCACCTGGAATATCTGGTGGAGGGATTTGAGGAGGTAGATTTTCATTTTCTGGACCTGGTCTACCGGCGTCACCACCATCTGCCCTGGACCGTCCTGGAGACTGAGCGCTGCTATCTGCGGGAGATTACCCTGGAGGATCTGGACGCCCTCTACGAACTGTACCGTCCGGCGGAAATTACCCGCTATGTAAGGGGCCCCTCTGAGGACCGGGCGAAGCAGGAGGAATATACCAGAGCCTATATTGATTACATGTACCGCTTTTACGGTTACGGGTTGTGGGCGGTGATTGAAAAGAAATCCGGCAGGCTCATCGGACGGGCCGGGCTGACGCATCTGCCATCGGAGGTATTGTCACCTCAGGAGACATTGGCGCCGGGAGCTATAACTTTGCAGGAGACTCTGCCATCACGGAACGGGGACGGTACGCCCAAAGACGCGGTTTTGCCGGAGGCCGGTCCTCCCCTGCAGCTGGGGTATGTGATAGGCCTTCCCTATCAGAACCGGGGCTACGCCACCGAGGTATGCCAGGGGATTCTCGCCTATGCCGGGGAGAACCTTAACGTCCCCAAAATCTACTGTCTCATTCAAAAAGAGAACCATGGTTCCATTCATCTTGCGGAGAAATTAGGGTTTCGATTCGAAAAAAGTATAATTTATCGAGGAAAAGACATGCAAAGATACTTGAAAATCTTGCAAATTTGATTTTGCGCATGGGGAACTACAAAAATACGATGCTTAAAAAGTGTGATTGCGGCATTGCGGTAAAAAATCGGGCAAGAGAACCCTGCCCGATTTTTTGCTATCCGTATATTTATGCTGGTCTTTATTGCCCCTCGCCGTCAAAAATCTCATACAGCCGGACTTCATTTCCCAGAAAATCTGTTCCTTCACAGGTATAGGGATTGATCTAACTCATCTGATACAAGTTTACCATTGTTCACAGGATGCTACAACTATTAATTTTATCAGACTTTGAACTTTTTAACACTTTTCTCGCAGGATGATCGCTGCTTAACATCCTGGCGGCACTTGATAAGCCCACGAGCGGCGAGGGTCTGCGGCTGGCTCTGATTAATTCCATGAATACGTGCGAACGTCTTCAAAAGTCATGCTTCTCTTAGTAGATTGTTTATGCTATAATTATCGTAATTCAGTTATTGTAAAAAAGGGTTGCGAAAATTGGCATTGCATCTCAAAACTGTTGAATAGAGGGCGTCTGTGAGTGTTTTGCACGAAAATCTTGCATTTTTATTAAAAATTCCTTATAATAGGAAGAATAATCACCAAGTGGACAAAAGACGGGAGAGTAATATGACCGACAGGAACGTAATCGAGATGGAAAAAGTGGAGGGAACCGTAAAGCAGTCTGACAAAATTAAGGAGACCAAGGAGTTTGCCAGCCCCGAAAGTCTCTACGAGGAGCTGATTACCAGCATCAGACGTTATCACCCCTCCGAGGACATTTCTCTGATTGAAAAAGCATATCGTATCGCCTATGAGGCCCATAAAGGACAGGTGCGTAAATCAGGTGAGCCGTATATCACGCACCCGCTCTGTGTGTGTATCATTCTGGCAGAATTGGAGCTGGATAAGGAAACCATTGTGGCGGGAATGCTCCACGACGTGGTGGAGGATACGGTGCTGACCAAGGAGGATATCACCCGGGAATTTGGGGAGGAGATCGCTCTTCTGGTGGACGGGGTCACCAAGCTGGAACAGTTGTCCTACGACGCGGACAAGGTGGAGGTGCAGGCAGAGAATCTGCGGAAAATGTTCCTGGCCATGGCAAAGGATATCCGTGTGATCCTGATCAAGCTGGCGGACCGTCTTCACAACATGCGGACGTTAAAATACAGAAGTCCGGAAAAGCAGAAAAAAATAGCCCGGGAGACCATGGATATCTATGCGCCCATAGCCCAGCGTCTTGGTATTTCCAAGATTAAGATTGAACTCGACGATTTGTCCCTGAAATACTTAGAGCCCGAGGCCTACTACGATTTGGTGGAAAAGGTGGCCGTTCGCAAGAGCGTCCGGGAGGAATATATCAGGTCCCTGGTGGCGGAGGTAGAGGAGCACATGAAAAATGCCGGTATCCAGGCGCAGGTGGAAGGCCGGGCAAAGCATTTTTTCAGTATTTATAAAAAAATGGTGAACCAGCACAAGACGCTGGATCAGATTTACGATCTGTTCGCCATTCGGATCATTGTAAATACGTTGAAGGACTGCTATGCGGCCCTGGGCGTGATCCACGAGATGTATAAGCCCATTCCGGGTCGTTTTAAGGATTACATCGCCATGCCAAAGCCCAACATGTACCAGTCTCTGCATACCACTTTAATCGGACCCACCGGACAGCCTTTTGAGATACAGATTCGCACCTATGAGATGCACCGCACCGCGGAATACGGTATTGCGGCTCACTGGAAATATAAGGAGGGCGGAAGCGGCAGCAAGGCGGAGGAGAACCAGGAGGAAGCCAAGCTAAGCTGGCTGAGGCAGATTTTGGAGTGGCAGAGGGACATGTCCGACAACCGGGAGTTTATGAGCCTTTTGAAGAGCGATCTGGACCTGTTCTCCGACACGGTATTCTGTTTCACCCCCACCGGGGATGTGAAAAACCTGCCCAACGGCTCCACGCCCATTGATTTTGCCTACGCCATCCACTCGGCGGTGGGCAATAAAATGATCGGCGCAAAGGTCAACGGTAAGCTTGTAAATATCGATTACGTGATTCAAAACGGCGACCGGGTTGAGATCCTCACCTCTCAGAATTCCAAGGGACCCAGTCGGGACTGGCTGGGCATTGTAAAGAGCACCCAGGCCAAGAGCAAGATTAACCAGTGGTTCCGCAGTGAATTTAAGGAGGAGAACATTTCCCGGGGCAAGGAAATGATTGCCCAGTATTGTAAGTCCAAGAATATCAACTGGCCGGATTTGAACAGGCCTGAATACCAGCAGAAAATCATGCGTAAATATGGCTTTCGGGATTGGGATTCCACCCTGGCGGCGGTGGGCCACGGCGGATTAAAGG
The DNA here is from genome assembly GCA_944381535.1 of uncultured Lachnospiraceae bacterium. Classification (GTDB taxonomy): domain Bacteria; phylum Bacillota; class Clostridia; order Lachnospirales; family Lachnospiraceae; genus 14-2. The sequence continues at coordinate 16,248 of CALWLN010000202.1, read as the reverse complement.
AAGGCCAGATCATCAATAAAATGCTGGAATACTACCAGAAGGACCATCAGGCGGTTCTCACCGACGAGGATGTGCTGGAAAGTATCGGCAGCACCGCCTCCGCCGGCTACAAGGGTAAGCCGGAGGCCAAGAAAAAATCAAAAAGCGGCATAATCGTCAAGGGCCTTACGGACGTGGCGGTGCGCTTTTCCAAATGCTGTTCCCCGGTTCCCGGAGATGAGATCGTGGGCTTTGTCACCAGAGGCCGGGGGGTGTCCATTCACCGAACTGATTGCATCAACATCATCAATCTGTCGGAGGAGGACCGGGCCAGATTATTGGAGGCGGACTGGGCCGATGAGGAAGGGGAAGCCGGTCTGTTCATGGCGGAGATTAAGATTTACGGAAAGAACCGCACCGGACTTCTGGTGGACATCACCAGAATCCTCACCGAGCGGCAGATTGATATTGAGGCCGTCCACTCCAAGACCAGCAAGCAGGGCATTGCTACCATCACCCTGGCCTTTAGTATCAAAGGCAAAGAGGAGCTCATCAGCCTGGTGGACAAGATCCGGCAGGTGGAGAGCGTCATTGATATCGAGCGGACCACAGGCTGACAAGGCGTGAAACGGCCGGGGATTCCCACGGGTGCGGCAGACATCGGAGAGAATGCATGCGACTTGTGAAAGCATAGAAAGAAGAGGCAGCTATGATAAGTCTAAAAATAGAGGAATATTGCGTCAGCGCGGCGCAGACCAACTGTTATATCGCGATCAATACCGCTACGAAGGAGGCTCTTGTGATAGACCCGGGAGCTTCCGCCAAAATGCTGGCGGAGCGGGTGAGGGAGCTTGGCGTAAAGCCGGTGGCAATTTTGCTGACCCACGGTCATTTTGACCATGCGGGAGGGGCGGAGGAACTGTCTAAGCTTCTGAATGCGCGGATTTACGCTCACCAGGCCGAGCAGGCCACCCTGGAGGACCCCCGCTGCAACCTTTCCGGCATGATGACGGGGCAAGGGGAAAGATACCATGCGGATGTGTATGTGAAGGAGGGCCAGCAGTTAGATCTGGCAGGCTTTGACATACAGGTATTCCACACGCCGGGACACACCCCGGGCGGTTGCTGCTATTATATTCCCAGAGAGGATGTTCTTTTTTCCGGAGACACGCTGTTTTGCCAGTCCATCGGACGGACGGATTTCCCGGGAGGCAGCATGAGCCAGCTTGTGCGGGCCATCCAGGAGAAGCTTTTGGTGCTGCCGGAGAACACGGAGGTGTATCCGGGCCATATGGACAGCACCACCATCGGCCAGGAGCGGATGTGGAATCCGTATTTATAAAAAAGCAAGCATTTTTTATAAACTCTCTAAAAAGGAAGTATTATGATTTTAGTAACCTTAAATATCGCAAATTTTGAATACGACATTCACTCTCTGGTGAAGGCTTTTTTCCCAAAAGAGGATGTGAGTGTGACATCAGAGACAAAGGTCCTCTCGGAGGCGCCTTTGTTTTCTATGGCTATCCGCTACGAGCCGGACGCCATCTCCTTTGCCATAGATGGGCAGGAGCTTTTGCGAATCCCGGTGAATTACGCGGACCGGACCCAGACCAAGAACCGCTTGAAGCAGGCCCTGTACCGGCTGCTTTGCGATTACACCCATACCACACTGCCCTGGGGGACCCTGACGGGGATCCGGCCCACCAAGATCCCCATGGCCTTTCTGGAGGAGGGCCGGGACGCCGGGTGGATTCGGGACTACATGAAAAACACCTATTTTGCCAGCGACGAGAAGATTGATCTGAGCATTGAGATCGCCGGGCGGGAGCTGGCCCTGTTAAGACAGGCGGATTACCAAAACGGCTACAGCCTGTATATCGGGATTCCCTTCTGTCCCAGCACCTGCCTGTACTGCTCCTTTACCTCCTATCCCCTTGGAAAATGGGCGGCGCGGATGGAGGAGTACCTTGCCGCGCTGGAAAAAGAAATCGACTTCACGGCCCGGGCGCTTCGGGATTGGAAGCTGAACACCGTCTACATCGGGGGCGGAACTCCCACCACTTTGACGGCGGAGCAGCTGGACCGGCTGTTGACGAAGGTGGAGCAGTCCTTTGATTTTTCCCATTTGCTGGAGTACACGGTGGAGGCCGGGCGGCCGGACAGTATCACGGCCGAGAAGCTTCAGGTTTTAAGGAAACATCACATTTCCCGCATTTCCATTAACCCCCAGACCATGAAGCAGGCTACCCTGGATCTCATTGGACGCCGCCACACGGTGGAGCAGACGGTGGAGAGCTTTCATCTGGCAAGAAGCCTGGGCTTTGACAATATCAATATGGATCTGATCGTGGGACTGCCGGAGGAAACCATAGAGGACGTGCAACATACCATGGAGCGGTTGAAGGAATTGAGTCCGGACAGTATCACGGTCCATTCCCTGGCCATCAAGCGAGCGGCAAGACTTCGGATGTTTAAGGAGGAATATCAGGACCTTACCATCACCAATACCTGGGAGATCATCGACTTGACGGCCCGGTACGCCAGAGGGATGGGAATGGTGCCTTATTATCTGTATCGGCAGAAAAATATGGCGGGCAATTTTGAGAATGTGGGATACGCAAAAGAGGGCAAAGCGGGGCTTTATAACATATTAATTATGGAAGAAAAGCAATCCATTCTTGCCCTGGGGGCGGGAGCCACCACGAAATTCGTCTTTGACGGGGGCCGCCGGATTGAGCGGACGGACAATGTCAAGGATATTGAAAATTATCTTGGCAGAATTGACGAGATGATAGAGCGCAAGCGGGAAGCCATTGCAAAATACATGTGACGGCGGGAAACAGGAATGGCGGGGCTTGCTGAAAATAAGTATCGCTGAAAACAAAACCAGAGAAAGGAAATGAAGTTATGGCACTGGCAAAGAAACCGGTCAACGGGATGAAGGATATTTTACCGGAGGAAATGCAGCTTCGGGATTACGTGATGGGGGTCATCAAGGACACTTACCGGAGCTTTGGATTTACGCCCATCGAGACACCCTGTATGGAGAACATCGGAAATCTCAGCAACAAGCAGGGCGGTGAAAATGAGAAACTGATTTTTAAGGTATTGAAGCGGGGAGAGAAGCTGAATTTAGAGACGGCAAAGACTGAGGCAGATGTGGTGGATTTCGGTATGCGTTACGATCTGACCGTGCCTCTGGCCCGGTTTTATTCCAACAATGCCAACAATCTGCCCTCCCCCTTCAAGGCGTTGCAGATGGGCAATGTGTGGCGGGCGGACCGGCCCCAGCGGGGACGTTACCGGCAGTTTATGCAGTGCGACATCGATATTTTGGGCGAACCCAGCAACCTGGCGGAGATAGAACTGATCCTGGCCACCACCACCACCCTGGGGAGGCTGGGATTTGAGGGCTTTGAGATCCGCCTCAATGAGCGGAGGATCCTGAAGGCCATGGCGGCCTACAGCGGCTTTGCAGAGGAGGATTACGATACCGTATTTATCATTTTGGATAAGATGGATAAGATCGGCCTGGAGGGCGTGGAGAAAGAGCTTTCCGAGAACGGCTTTTCCAAAGAGAGCATTGACAGATATCTCGCTCTGTTTCAGGGAGTGGAGGCTGCGGAGGACGGAATCGCTTACCTGGCGGAAACACTGAAAGGATTCCTGGAGCCGGAGGTGGAGCAGAGCCTTTCGGAAATCGTCTCCACCGTCAATGCCACCAAGAACGCCAAATTTGAGCTGGTGTTCGACCCCACCCTGGTGCGGGGGATGTCCTACTACACCGGGACGATTTTTGAGATTGCCATGCCTCAGTTTGGCGGAAGCTGCGGCGGCGGCGGACGGTATGACAAGATGATCGGCAATTTCACCGGCAGGGATGTGCCGGCCTGCGGCTTTTCCATCGGTTTTGAGCGAATCATACTGCTGATGATGGAAAATGGTTTCAAGATTCCCGGTCAGTCCCGGAAGAAGGCTTACCTGATTGAGAAGGGCTATCCCGGGGAGAAGCTGACCGGGGTGATTGCCAAAGCCCAGGAGGAGCGGGCGGCAGGCTGCCAGGTGCTGGTGGTGCGGATGAACAAAAATAAAAAGTTCCAGAAAGAGCAGCTTGCAAAAGAGGGCTACACGGAGTTCCTGGAATTTTATGCCAGAGAAGCAGAGTAGGAAACGATATCCGGCAAAATTTTATTTTAGATAGGAAAAACAGGGAGGAAATACCATGGCAGAATCCATGAAGGGATTAAAGAGAACCCACAGATGTACGGAGGTGTCCGGTGCCAATATCGGCCAGGAAGTGACCGTGATGGGCTGGGTTCAGAGAAGAAGAAATTTAGGAAGTTTGATTTTTATTGATTTGCGGGACCGTTCCGGGCTTTTGCAGATCGTCTTTGATGAGCCCAAGGTAGGAGCGGAGGGCTTCGCCAAGGCGGAAACCTTACGAAACGAGTTTGTGATTGCGGTGACCGGAACCATTGAGAAGCGTTCCGCCGCAGTCAACGAGAACTTAAAAACCGGCGATATCGAGGTGATTGCTGAGGATGTCCGTATTTTATCCGAATCCGAAACGCCGCCTTTCCCCATCGAGGAGAACAGCCAGACCAAAGAGGACGTGCGCCTGAGATATCGGTATCTGGATCTGCGGCGGCCGGATCTACAGCGGAATCTGATGATGAAGAGCAGGGTTTCCATGCTGCTTCGCAATTTTATGGAAAAAGAGGGCTTTCTGGAGATCGAGACGCCCATGCTCACAAAATCCACCCCCGAGGGGGCCAGGGATTATCTGGTTCCAAGCCGTGTCCATCCCGGCAGCTTTTATGCACTGCCCCAGTCGCCCCAGCTTTTTAAGCAGCTTCTGATGTGCTCCGGTTACGACCGGTATTTTCAGATCGCCCGGTGCTTCCGGGATGAGGATCTGCGGGCGGACCGACAGCCGGAATTTACCCAGGCGGATATGGAGCTGTCCTTTGTGGACGTGGATGATGTGATCGAGGTCAACGAGCGTCTGCTGCAGTATGTATTTAAGGAGGCCATCGGTGTGGAGGTTTCCCTGCCCATCCCACGGATGACCTGGCAGGAGGCCATGGACCGGTACGGCTCCGACAAACCGGACACCCGCTTTGGCATGGAGCTTACGGATGTGTCCAAGGTGGTGGAAGGCTGCGGCTTCGGCGTGTTTACCGGAGCTTTGGAAAACGGCGGCTCTGTCCGGGGTATCAACGCCAAGGGCCAGGGCGACATGCCCCGAAAGAAAATCGACAAGCTGGTGGAATTTGCCAAGGGTTACGGCGCTAAGGGACTGGCTTACCTTTCCGTAAACGCCGACGGTACCTACAAGTCCTCCTTCGCGAAATTTATGAGCCAGGAGCAGCTTCAGGCTCTGGTTGCGGCCATGGGCGGAGAGCCCGGCGATTTACTGCTCTTTGCGGCGGATAGAAATAAGGTCGTATGGGATGTGCTTGGAGCCCTGCGTCTGGAACTGGCCAGGGAACTTGGCCTTCTTGACAAGAATCAGTACAACTTCCTCTGGGTGACCGAATTTCCCCTGCTGGAGTGGTCTGAGGAGGAGAACCGTTTTATGGCCATGCACCATCCCTTTACCATGCCCATGGAGGAGGACTGGGACAAGATTGACACCGACCCAGGCGCTGTCCGGGCCAAGGCCTATGACATTGTGTTAAACGGCACCGAGCTGGGCGGCGGCTCCGTCCGTATCCACCAGAACCACATTCAGGAAAAAATGCTGGAGGTATTAGGGTTCACCAGAGAGAGCGCCTATGAGCAGTTCGGATTTTTGCTAAACGCCTTCAAATACGGTGTTCCCCCACACGCAGGACTGGCCTACGGTCTGGACCGCATGGTGATGCTGATGGTACAGGCGGATTCCATCCGGGACGTTATCGCCTTCCCCAAGGTGAAGGACGCCTCCTGTCTCATGACGGACGCCCCCAGTATGGTCAGTGACAAACAGTTAGAGGAGCTGTCTCTTTCCATTGCGAAAAATGACGAAAATAAAGAAAAAAATATAGAAGCTTAGGCTATCTTTTTCTGGAAAAGTTTGTTATAATATTAACAAACCCTTTATGTCCAAAAAGCTGGACAGTAATAATGAAACACCCTTCGGGCAAGGTGAATTCGCCGATAGGCGAAGAGAAGGTCCCCTGGGGGATGTACCTTTATGTCCAAAAAGCTGGACAGTAACAATGAAAGGAGACAGATATGTCAAAGGTAAAGAGAATTACCCAGAGCGAAGCGGCCGGTCTTTTCAAGGATGGCATGACCATCATGATCGGCGGTTTTATGACAAACGGAACCGCTGAGCGGTTGGTGGACGCCATCGTGGAGAGCGGAGCGAAGAATCTGACTGCCATCTGTGATGACGCGGGCCGTCCTGGGCAGGGCATTGGAAAACTGATAGATACCCATCAGATCAAGACGCTGATCGCCAGCCATGTGGGCTTAAATAAAGTCTGCGGCCAGCAGTACAGCGACGGAGAACTTGAGATTGTGTTTACGCCCCAAGGTACCCTGGCGGAGCGGATCCGAAGCGGCGGCGCAGGCTTAGGCGGATTTTTGACCCCCACGGGAGTGGGGACCGTTGTCCAGGAGGGAAAACAAGTCATCGAGGTGGACGGCGTGGAGTACCTTCTGGAGAAGCCCTTAAAGGCAGATGTGGCTATTATCAAGGCCTACCAGGTGGACGAGGTGGGAAATGTCCGTTACCGGGGTTCTACACGGAATTTTAATCCTTTGATGGCTACGGCGGCGGATATGGTGATCGTGGAGGCTGACGAGCATGTGAAGGCTGGAGCCATCGGACCGGAAAATGTACATACACCGGGAATCTATGTGACCCATATTTTAGAGGGAGGTGCCAACTGATGGAAGAGAAGAAGCAGTATATTGCCGCCCGGGTGGCGCGGGAATTAAAGGACGGCGACGTGATCAATCTGGGAATCGGTCTTCCCACGCTGGTGCCCAGCTATGTGGATCCTTCCGTCTCTCTTATTTTACAGTCGGAGAACGGCTTTGTGGGATTGAAAGCTGTGGCGGATGACCCGGAGGATGCGCCCTACATCACCAATGCCGGCGGCGCGCCGGCGGGAATCGAGCCCACAGGAGCATTTTTCAACAGCGCGGACTCCTTTACCATTATCCGGGGCGGCCATGTGGATACCACGGTGCTGGGCGCCCTGCAGGTGGATGAGAAGGGGAATATTGCCAACTGGATCATCCCCGGGAAGATCGTAGCCGGCATGGGCGGAGCCATGGACCTGGTGGTAGGCGCCAAGCGTGTGATCGTGGCCATGGAGCACACCAACAAGGGGAAGCCAAAGATTTTGAAGAAATGCACGTTGCCTCTAACTGCTGCGGGTCAGGTGAACACCATCATCACCGATATGGCCGTGATAGAGGTAACGCCAAAGGGGCTTGTGCTCACCGAGTACAATCCGGAATATACGGTTGAGGAGATTCAGGCAGCCACGGAGGCCACGCTGATCATCTCCGAGGATTTAAAGGAAATGCGCGTAAATCCCCGTTTTGCGTAAAGAAAAGAGTTGTGTGATGAAAAAAGGAATACTGTTCGATTTGGACGGAACCTTGTGGGATGCCTCAAAGGAAGTGGCTGTCTCCTGGATGATGGCCATAAAGGACCTTCCCCAGGTACATTTTCCTGTGAATAAGCTGGAGCGCTACTTTGAGGATTTTGAGAGCTTCGGCGCCACCGGAAAGCCCAAGGGCGAAAATATCCGGGCTGGTGGAGACGATATTTGAGACAGAGCCAAAAAAGTAAAAATACAAGTATAAAAGAGCAGGTCGTCACGAAACAGATGAGAGATCATCCGTTTTGCGGCGACCTGTTTTTTCTCGTATATGTTCGGCGTTGTTCTTTTATTTTTCAGACATCTGCCGGAGCGCCTTTTTGAATTGGAAGGCGAAATTTTGTGTTTTCTTCGATCCGTTTATGAAACTGTGCGAGTATGCTTTCTTCTTCCGAACTAAAACCCCGGAAGATTTGTTCGTGAAAGCTTTTGCGGACCTGTTCGATTTCCCGGGTAATGGGCTCTGCCTTGGGAGTGAGAGACAGATGGATCCGCCTTCTGTCCGCAGTGTCCTGCCGGCGGAACAGCAGGGATTTCTGAATCAGGCTCTCTACGGCCGGGGATACGTTGCTTTTGGAGAGCATACGCAGTTCCACAATATCGGCTGCGGTGTCCTTGCCCGGATTGTTATAAAGGAAACTGATAATGGTAGTCTCGATGGGGGAAAGTTCGTAACGGTCGCAAATGGGCTTCAACATACTGTCATACAATTTGATAATCCGTCGAATGTTCCCCAGTAGTATAGTGGCTCTGGCCATGCGGAAATCCTCCTCTATAATGGTTACTTAAAATAACTGTTATATAAAAGAACTGTTATTACAATAAACTATTTTATACATATTTTTTTAATAGTCAAGAGGAAATGATATTTTTAATAATTTCTTTATAGTTCTTATATAAAAAGAACCGTAAGACAAATAATTAAGGTCTCCGATACGAAGCCGCCAATGACACAAAAAAAGACATCCGCCTTTATAATAAGCGGATGTCCATATAGTGTTCGGGGAAGTTTTCGTTCAAAGGAAAATCAGATTTTCTGTAGTTCTCCCCGGAAAATTTTCTTGCGGTTCTGCTGCCATTCCCGGCCGTACACCAGAGGATACATCACGGTGGCCAGAAGGAAGGCGGTAATCACGTCAAATACCGAATGTTGTTTTAAAAACATGGTGGCCAGGATAATGCTGGTCATCAGTATGCCGGAGCCGATCTGCACCCATTTGTACTGCCGGAGTTTCTCACTTTTCATGACGGAGAAATGAACGGCCAGCGAGTTGTACACATGAATGCTGGGGAACAGGTTGGTGGAGGTATCCGTAGCGTACAGCCACTGCACCAGGTCCGTAAAAATCGTATCGTTCTTAAATACGCTGGGCCGCAGATAATGGCCGTTGGGGTAGACGGCGGATACGATAAGAAAGACCGTCATTCCCACAAACAAAAAGCAGCACAGCTTATAGTAATCCGATACATTGGTAAAAAAGAAATACACGATCGCCACGGCCACATAGAGGAACCACAGCATATAGGGTATGATAAAATACTCAATAAACGGTATATAGTCGTCGATTGCCATGTGTACTACATGAAACCGGGTGGTCACGGTTTTCTCCAGAATAGCGAACCCGGCCAGATATACGACCAGATAGGATAATATCCAGGCATGCTTATATTTTTTCAAAAATGCTTTCATAATGACACGTCCTTCAAAAAATTCTTACTCGCTCCAGGCTCGACAACACCTGTATGATATCTGACGATATTATACCACAGCAAAAACGGCGTAACAATGGGAATTTTGACAATTAAGAAAATCTTTAAAAATATTTAGGATTCCATACCGTTTTTCTATCTATTTTTGCAGAAAAACCGCAAGGATAGCCGGAAACCGCAACAAAAAGAAGAACGCAACGCGTTCTTCCCTTACGCGGTATGATAAATCGGGGTGACAGGATTTGAACCTGCGACCTCACGGCCCCCAGCCGTGCGCTCTAGCCAAGCTGAGCCACACCCCGCGCAAAAAATATACTAGCACATGTTGCGGCAGAATGCAACTGTTTTTTTAAAATTTTTTGGATTTTTCAAGAACTCTCGTTAATGTTCATGGGATGGGGAATGCACAACTGGTAATGCCGCTTGCCACAGGAGATTTGAATTTTGAGGTTTGATCTGGAGGTTGCCCTGTGTGGCGCATTTATTAACGCAGACGCGCTTCCGCTCAAATCAAGACGCAGCGGTACTAAGCTCACCGCCCGTAAATGGTCGGTTCGCTAAGTGCCGGCGTCTTTCAATGGTCTGCTTATAACAAATGCGCCACACAGGGCAACGTTCCATTCAAAAGTGAAAAATTCAAATCTCCTGTGGCAAGCAGCTTCAGCGGCTGTAATTTCCCCATCCCATGAACAGTAACGAACTCTCCGATGGGCAGGTGCATGGTCGCATATAAGCGGCTATTTTCTATTTTTTAGAAAAGCTCTCCGGACCTCCCTATTGTAGGAGACAAAACTTATGGCAAGAATCTTACAGAAATATTAAAAAACTGCGGATTTGTTGACAAGTGGGCAAGAGTTTATATAATGTTAGAAAAGAGTGAAAATTTTGGAAAGGATTTATGGTATGAATACATCGAAAAAATCAAGAAAGATAAAAATAGCTCTTCTCATAGCAGCCGGAGTGGTGACGGTGCTGGCCATTGTGTATCTGGCCATCGGATTTTACTTTCGCGGCCATTTTTGGTTTCGGACCACCATCAACGGTGTGGACTGCTCCGGTATGACTGTGGAGGAGGTGGAACAGATCATAACGGCTGAGATTGATGAATATCAGCTGGAGATTTCAGAACGCGGCGGGGAGACGGAGACGATAGAAGGACCTGAAATCGGCTTAAAGCCCGTGTTTGATGGAAGCCTTCAGGAGAGCCTTGAGGCCCGCAGCGGTTTTGCGTGGATTGTTTCGTTGTTTCGGAATACCAGCATAGAGCTTGAAACCATGGTGGCTTACGACGAGGAAAGTTTCCGGGAAACTCTTGCTGGCCTTGCCTGTTTTCAGCCGGTGAATGTTGTGAATCCCCAGGACGCTTATCTGTCCGAGTATCGGCCGGATACCGGCTACGAGATTGTGCCGGAGGTGGAGGGAACTCTATTGAATGAGACGCTTGTGGAAAAACTGGTAGGCGAAGCCGTCACCAATCTTCAACAGAGCGTTTCCCTGGAAGATGGCGGCTGCTATGAGGAGCCGAAGGTCCGACAGGAGGACTCCGGACTTGTGGCGCTAAAGGATGAAATGAACACTTATGTGTCGGCAGAGATTACATATCAATTCGGAGATTCCACCGAGGTGGTGGACGATACCTTGATTCAGCAGTGGCTCAGTGTTTCCCAGGACCAGCAGGTAGTCATTGACGAGGAGCAGGCTGCGGAGTATATAGACGGCCTGGCGGAGAAATACGATACCTACGGAAAAACCAGAAAATTTGCCACCAGCTATGGGGCCACCGTCACTCTGTCCCGAAACGAGTATGGATGGCGTCTGGATCGGGAAGAGGAAACGGCTAAGCTTCTTGCGGATATCCGGGAGGGAAATACAGTGACAAGAGAGCCGGCTTATGCCAAGACTGCCAGGAGCCATGGCAGCGAGGACTATGGCGGCACCTATGTGGAGATTAATCTGACGGCCCAGCATTTGTATTTTTACAAAAACGGAAGTCTGGTTGTGGAGACGGACTTTGTGTCCGGAGATATTTCCGAGGGAAACGGAACCAGAATTGGTGCCTTCAGTCTGTACTATAAAGAGCGGGACGCTGTTTTAAAAGGAAGAACTTACCGGACGCCGGTGGATTTCTGGATGCCCTTTGATGGCGGTATCGGACTTCATGATGCCACCTGGAGAGATGATTTTGGCGGAAACAATTACAAGAACGACGGCTCCCACGGTTGTATCAATCTGCCCTACAGCGCGGCAAAGAAGATTTTTGAAAATATTCAGGCCGGGGATGCCGTGTTTGTCTATGAGCTGGCCGGCACGGAGAGCGAGAAGGCCAAGGCGCAGGATGCGGCGGCCCAGGTGACGGACGCCATCAAGGCCATCGGGACGGTGACCTTAGACAGCAAGAGCGCCATCGAGGCGGCCAGGGCGGCCTACGACGGCTTAAGCGACATGGGCAAGGGGTACGTGAAGAATTATGACACGCTGGTGGCAGCGGAGGCAGCCTACGCCAATCTGGTGGCCCAGGAGGCGGCGGCCCAGGCAAAGAGCCAGGCCCAGCCGGTGATTGATGCCATCAACGCCATCGGGGAGGTCACCCTGGAGAAGAAAGCGGCCATAGAAGCGGCCCGGAAACAGTACAACGGGCTGTCCGAGGCGGCGAAGGGCTATGTGACCAACCTGAATGTGCTGACGGCAGCGGAGGCCAGACTTCAGGAACTGTCGGCGGCCCAGTGAGCAGGCACTGATAAAATTGCTACCGGTACTGTTTTGGTGTCAGGCCGGTATACTTCTTAAAGACCTTGGAAAAGTAACTCTGGTCCTCAAAGCCGGTGGCCACGGCGATATCAATGACAGAGTAGTTGGTGTTGGTCAAAAGCCGCTTGCTCTCCTCAATGCGCACCATGTTTAAGTATTCCTTGAAGGAGGAGCCCGTGGACTGCTTGAATACCGTGGAGAAGTAGGCGGGATTCAGATGGACATGGTTCGCCACATCCTCCAGGGCGATGGGGGAGGAGAAATTCTGGGCGATGTACTGGACGGCCTTCTTGATCAGTTCACTGTTTTTGTTTGGAATGTAGTTGAAGATACATTCCGTGAAGGTCTCCAGGGTCTCCTGGAGCTTGAAGCATACGTCGTCCAGGGAGCGCATGGACTGTAAGGATTTTAAGTACAGGTTGTTGATCTTTAAAATGCTGTCCGAGGTGGCGCCTCCCTCGATGGCCGCCCGGGAGAGCAGGGAGCACAGCTCGATAGAGCGTGTCTTGACAATGTCCAGGCTGTTGCCCTCGGCAAAAAATACATAGCCCAGAAGCTCGTTTAAAATGGCCTTGGCCGCCTCCACGTTTCCGGTTTTGACCTTGGTGATCAGTTCGTTTTCCAGGTCAATGGGGTAGGTGGAGCGGTTGGGCAGGGAGCCGGACTTGTACATCTGGATGGATTCATTGATCCTGGACTGCTGGGTCAGCTTGTTCTGGTTCATGATCAGCTGCTGTTTGCTCTCGGAAATCAGATCCACAAAGAGATAGTACAAAAGGCGGCTGATGTGGGTGACCGTGGAGGAGGGGACGATTTTGATGGAGTCCAGTTCCTCGTAAAGGTCCAGAAGGGCCGTGGTGGACAGGTTGTAGCGCTTGTCGATACCCAGCACCAGGGTGGAGTCAGGTTCATCCATCAAAAAAGGCCCCACCAGCACGGAGCCGTAGAGGACATTCTTGTTCATCAGCGGAAACACCATGTGGTTTAAGTTGGCGTGGCAGGAGAAGATGTATGTTTCTCCCAGGTCCATGGCCTTCTGGCTGGCCCGGATATGTACCCGCTCGCAGGAATCCTCCTTGGGCAGAAATTTTTTGATGATCCTGCAATAGTGGGAGGTCTGGCCGAAGGATTCCAAAATAATACCGTTGGAGTCGATCAACTGGGTGGGCAGGCCGATGCAGGCGTGAAAGGATTCCAGTATCTCACATAATTTTTGCTTTTCTACGATCTGATATAAACCGGATTCCATGAAAAATCCTCCTTAAATCCAAAATTATTCCGAAATGACTAAAATAAATTATAACACAAAATCAGTAAAAAATATAGAAAAAATCAAAAAATACTATACTTTTATGAGGGAACATTGTAAAGTATAGAAGAGAAAACCTGCGCATTCCGCCCGAACGACTTCGGGAAGCAGGACGGAAGAAAAGGAACAGAATTTGGAGGAAATCATATGTTTACTTGGGAACAGAATGTAAGAAAGGTTGTCCCTTATGTGCCGGGAGAGCAGCCCAACCAGCCGGGGATGATTAAGTTAAATACCAACGAGAATCCGTATCCCCCGGCGCCGGGAGTGGCCCGGGCGTTAAAGGAGATTTCTTCGGACAGGCTCCGGCTGTACCCGGATCCCACGGCTTCGGTGCTGGTGAAGGCTCTGGCAGACCGGTACGGTCTGAAACCGGAGCAGGTCTTTGTGGGGGTGGGGTCGGATGATGTGCTGGCCATGGCTTTTTTGACCTTTTTTAACAGCGGAAAGCCTGTCCTGTTCCCGGATATCACCTATTCCTTTTATGATGTGTGGGCGGATCTGTTCCGGATTCCCTATGCCTGCCAGCCTCTGGATGAAAATTTCCGGATTCGCCGGGAGGACTATTTCAAGGAAAACGGCGGAATTGTGCTGGCTAACCCCAATGCGCCTACCGGAGTGGCGGAGAGCCTCTCCGGGATTCGCGAGATTCTCGATAGAAATCCCGATGTAATTGTGATCATCGATGAAGCTTATATTGATTTCGGTGGGACCTCGGCCCTGTCGTTAATCCCGGAATATGACAATCTTCTGGTGGTTCAGACCTTTTCCAAGTCCCGGAGTATGGCGGGAATGCGCATTGGCGCTGCTTTTGGGCAGCCTGAGCTGATAAAATATTTAAATGATGTGAAATATTCCTTTAATTCCTACACGATGGATTTGACGGCTCTGGTTCTGGGCGTGGAGGCGGTGAAGGACGAGGCGTATTTTAAGGAAACCACAGGGAAAATTATCGCCACCAGGGAGCGGGTGAAAGGAGAATTAAGAAAGCTGGGGTTTGTATTTCCGGATTCTCAGAGTAATTTTATTTTTGCCACCCACCCGGATATCAAGGCAAAGGATTTGTTTGAGGCCTTAAAGGAGCGCAAAATTTATGTGCGCTATTTTCCCAAGCCCCGGATTGATAATTATCTGCGTATTACCATTGGGACGGATGAAGAGATGGATGAGCTGCTTTCGTTTCTTGAGGAGTATGTGCGTACACAGGGATAAAGCTACATGGTATTTGGCCATTACATGCCCGGCCCGGATTTTGGTGTGTGGAAAGGAGCAGAGCTATGCCGCCGGTAAGCCTTTTGATAAAACCGGCCTCGGGGAACTGCAATATGTACTGCGACTATTGCTTTTACTGCGATGAGGCCAGCAAGAGAACCACAGCGTCCTTCGGATTTATGGAGGAGAAAACCTTAAAAAATGTGATCCGCAAATTTGTCCTGGCTGCGGAGGGAAGCTGCACCATCGCCTTTCAGGGCGGGGAGCCTACTCTGCGTGGCCTTGCATTCTTTCGGAAGGTTATAGATTATGTAAATCAGTATAATAAAAATCATATCCGTATCCAGTATGCCCTACAGACAAACGGCTACCATATCACCGAAGAGTGGTGTGAATTTTTCCGGGAGCACCGGTTTCTTGTGGGCGTGTCGGTGGACGGCACCAGGGAGCTTCATGACCGGTACCGTCACGGAAAGGACAAAGGGGGCAGCTACGACAGGGTGCTTAAGGCCACCGGGCTTTTTGACGCATACGGGGTGGAGTATAACATTCTGACGGTGGTTCATAAGCAGACGGCGGCGGCCATCGGGGAGATTTACCGGGAGTATCAAAGGAGAGGATGGCATTACCTTCAGTTTATCACCTGTCTGGACCCCCTGGGAGAAGTCCGCGGGCAGCAGCCCTATTCTCTCCTGCCGGAGGAGTATGGGAACTTTTTGAACGAGTTGTTTGAATTGTGGTACAGAGATTGGAAAAATGGAAGGCAGCCCTACATCCGCCAGTTTGAGAATTATGTGGGAATTCTTGTGGGGCGTATGCCGGAATCCTGTGAACAGCGGGGAATCTGCGGGATACAGAACGTGGTGGAGGCCGACGGAAGCGTCTATCCCTGCGATTTCTATGCTCTGGATGAATACTGTCTCGGCAACATCAACGAGACCGGGGTGGCGCAGATGGAGGAAAAAAGAGGGGAAATCGGTTTTGTGAACCGGTCCCGGAACCATTCGCCCCGGTGCCGGGCCTGCCCCTGGTTTTCCCTCTGCCGGGGCGGTTGTTACCGCAGCCGGGAGGGAGAGGCTGACAATTATTTCTGCCGGGGCTATCAGATGTTTTTTGAGAAAAATTATGACAGGCTGGCGGAAATCGCAGAGCAGATCGGAAAGTAATGTATGTGGCTGTCCGGTTTCAGCGGCGGATGTCAGCCGTCCTGTCTTTTCGGCTTGTCCTTTTACAGGTCTATGGTGAGCTCTACCGGGCAATGGTCAGAGCCCAGAACCTTGGTATGTATTTTCGCGTCCTCAAGCTTGTCCTCCAGATCGTGGGAAACCACGAAGTAGTCGATACGCCACCCGGCGTTCTTCTCCCGGGCTTTGAACTGGTAGGACCACCAGGAGTAGACGCCCGTAACGTCCGGATAAAAATAGCGGAAGGTGTCGATGTAGCCGTGGGTCAGCAGGACGGTGAATTTTTCCCGCTCCTCATCAGTGAAGCCTGCGTTCTTGCGGTTGGTCTTTGGGTTCTTCAAGTCGATTTCCTGGTGGGCAACGTTTAAGTCGCCGCAGAAAACCACAGGCTTCTTCTCCTTTAAGCCGTCCAGATAGGCCAGGAAAGCGTCCTCCCACTCCATCCGGTAGGAAAGCCTTAAAAGCTCCCGCTGGGAGTTTGGGGTGTAGCAGGTGACAAAGT
>CALWLN010000201.1 GCA_944381535.1 uncultured Lachnospiraceae bacterium | reverse complement strand
CGCAGACACGCTCCCGCTCAAATCAAGACGCAGCGGTACTAGGCTCGCCGCCCGTAAACGGTCGGTTCGCCAAGTGCCGGCGTCTTTCCATGGTCTGCTTATAACAAATGTGCCATCCAGGGCTACGTTCCAGTCAAAAGCCAAAAAATTCAAATCTCTTGCGAAAACAGCTTTATCAGTTATATAATTCCCCACCCCGTGAAAAATAACCGGAACTCTCGCACCATAGCGGCAGTATCCTCTATACGAAAGTACGCAGCCAATCCCTTAAGGTCTGCGCTGTCTCCGCCAGGGTCTCCAACTTATCATCATGCATAAATTCCAACATATAGTTTACCATCTTCCCACCCAGAAGGTCAATATAACGTCTCCACTCATCAGAGCCGTCTGCTAACGGGAACCGTGCGTCCCGTTTCCAGGAAAACACATGAACGCTGTAGATATACGGAAGAAGCGCCCGAATGGAGTCCAGATTATATTCTACATTCCGGTACTGGTTCGGCTGCCAGAACATCTTCAGATTCTCCCGGTCCACATCCCGCAGAAACTGCAGAGCCGTATGATATTCATCGGTAAGGGTCCCGGGATGACATTCCAGACAGATCAGCATGTCCGGCGCACAGTCGCAGATTCTTTGCGCGTCCCGAACGTAGGCCGCATAGCTCTCATTGGAAATGGTGTCGCTGCTGATGCCTTGTCCTGCCCACACACGGATTGCCGGGGTTTTAAGTATGGATGCGGACAAGAGCGCCTTTTCAAAAAGGCTCTCCTCACTTTGTCCGATGATATAATAAGAACCGTACTCCGGTATCGCTATCCCATTTTCCGCACAGAGTTCCCTTGCGTGTTTTGCCGCGACAGCGTCCCCATGGGGGACATGGACGTCTCCGCCCCACTCAATGGCCCCAAGACCTGCGGCCTTTACATTTTCTATGATTTCTTCCACAGTGTGATTGCGGAAGCTTATGGATACAAGTCCTGATTTTCCTGTCATTTTCTTCTCCTTACGCCGTTTTCCGGCAGCTTTTTCTGATTACGCTATGATTTCCATTAGCGTTCCCTGCTTACGCCATGGTTTCCAGCATCTTTAAGGTTACTTCATATTCGCAGAGCTCCTTATTTTTGAATTTTCGGAACTGTTCCGCCATATACTCGCCCATGCGCGCTACCTCCTGCCCGGCGGAGCCCGCAATGTGGGGCGTAAGAATTACATTTTCCAGCGTATACAGCTTACTGTCAGGTGCCGGAGGCTCCGGGAAGGTAACGTCAAGCACAGCTGTTATATCCGGCTTTTCCTCCAAAATACGTATAAGGTCCGCTTCCACTACCTGGGCACCTCTGCCGGTATTGATAAAAACGGCATTTTCTTTCATGCGCCGGAACAAATCGTAGTGAACCATTCCCACAGTCTGGGGGAGATTCGCAACGTGATTGGATATGGTCTGACATCTGGTAAAAAGTTCCTCCAGTGATGTTTTTTCTGCGCCAAGCTCCGCCGCTTTTTCATCAGAAAGAAAGGGGTCGTATACAAGCACATGAATATTATAGGGCTTTAGCATCTTTATTACAAGCTTACCTATCATACCCGCACCGATAATCCCCACGTTCACATCATAATTCCCCGGCATTTTCTGAAAATAGGCATCCGCCGCCGCTCTGGTATCCAGGGAAGTGTATCTTCTGTTGGCAAGAAAGAAGCCTTTGTTTGCAAGGATAATCTGCGCAGTGGTATATTCCGCAACGGGAACAGCATTCGCTCCCCAGGCGGAAAACACTCTGACACCCACATTCAAAAATTCCCGAGCAAACTGCTGCACCGACCCAGCGCCATAAAACACAGCTTTCAGCGCCGGCAGACATCTAGTGATTTCTTCCTCCGTAAAATGGGGCATTCCCCAGGTGGAAAACAGGTATTCCGTATCCGCATACTTGTCCGAATGCGCAAGGATATCTTCCTTAGAAACAGGCTCCGGAAATAATCCTGCCTGCTCCACAAGAAAATCCGTTATTTCTTTATTATAAATCTCCCGTATTCTGTTTCCGCCTAAAAATATACTTCTCATTGTTCTTCCCCTCTTCTGATACGAAACGCTTTCCACTGAGTTTCAAAAAAATAGTCCGGCTCCGGTATCGGCCGCACCGGCCGCCAGCTTGTCTGACACTCACAAAAATCCTCACAGAAGCCCCCTTCACGAGAGCTTTCCTTGGAACCATCGAAGGACAGACAGATTTCCTGAACCTCTCCGCCCAGCTTTCCTTCATCCAGCTTACAACGATATAAATCCGGCATTTTCTCTCCCGGCTTTTTCCCATCGGGGCAGGTATAGAGGGCAGAACCTCTACTGCCGCCGCCATGCCGTACATAGTCCAGCATGGCGGATAAATATACTTTTTGTGCTATCAGCATGTCAAGAAAATGGAATAACATTCCTGCCTGACTGAAATCCGAGATATAAATATCCCTTTCAAAATGCTTAAGCTCCTCCGTCACCTCGTCAAGCGCCTGTGAAAGCGTCTCCTCACTTCGAATCATTCCGGCGGCCCTGCTCATGCGCCTGGCTGCTTTCTTCCAGGCTCCTCCCAGGTTGGAACGGTCCGACAGAGAAATCAGCTCCATGCGCTTCCTGGCTTCCTCACGGCAAAATTCCCGGCCTTCTTCCCGGCTGAATTCCCGGGGTTCTTCTTTCCGGCAAAATCCCCTGGCTGTATTTTGTCTGGTATTTCCACCGTTATCCGCCGATTTTTCGTTTGCTTCCTTCCCATGGGTCCGGTTTCTCACATAGGCAATATACTCCGCCGCCCTCAGGGCTCCCACCTGGCCGGCATTGAGGGCGGTGCCGCCCGGACGGGTCACACCATGACTTCCGCAAACCTCTCCCACCGCAAAGACGCCTTCGATATTGGTCTGCCAATGAGCGTCCGTGGAAAGGCCTCCGTTGTTATGCTGTACACAAACAGCAATTTCCAGCCTTTCTTTTTTTAAATCTACGCCATGCTCCCGGTAAAAGGCAGCGGCGGGCTCATTCATATGCAGCAGCCGCTCAATGGGCGTACCAAAACAGGCCCCGGCGGAGTGCAGGTATTCATAAGCCTCTTTCGGAAGCTTCTCAAAAGCCACCTTCTCTCCTCCCGGATTGCGCATAAAATCCAGAAATACCCGGCGCCCTTTCAGAATGGTCTCCTGATACACCAGAAGATCGATCATGGAGGAGCCTCCGTAAATCTTGTTGGAATCGAAGGGCCACTGATATCCCTTTAAAAAGGTCAGAAACTGTACTGACCTGGGATTTTCAAAATAATCCAGCAGAAATTCCCGTTCGTCATTGCCCTCCTTATCGGTAGAAATCATGCGCGGCAGGACCTGCATATAGGTCCCGCTCACATTCCATCTCGGATTTAATGACGCCATTCCAAACTGCCATTCTGTCAGATTTTTTCCTTTTATCCCCGCTTCAAAAGCGATTCCGCTGCTTCCAAGCTGGGAGGCGGGATAAACACTGTTGCGATACATGCCTGCCGGGCCGCCCGTGGCCAGCACCACATTTTCGCACCAGATAATAACAAATTCACAGCAGGCCGCTTTTTCTTTCTTCAGGCAGAGTACCCCGTACACCCGCTCCTCCTTCACGAGAAGTTTTATCATCTGCATATGGTCCAAAATGCGTATTTGCCGGGCCTTTGCTTCCCGTTCCAGACATTCCGTCATAGTTTTGGAAGTATAGGGGCCCACACTGGAAGCCCTTCTTCCCCTGTCGTGGTCCGTTTTGTAACCAATCGCTTCTCCGTATTCATTGTCCGGGAAGGGCACCCCAAGTTCCATGAGATGGTAAAAGCAACGCGTTGACAGGGCCGCCTCACACAACGCCAGATCCCCGTCCACGCATTGGCCGCAAAAGAGATCCGCCGCCATGCTGCCTATGGAATCCGCCTCGTCTCCGGCAAGGGACAGCTTATAGTAAGTCTGCTTATCCGACCCTGTATTGCGGGAGGTTCCGGCTTTCACGTTTTCGCTTAAAATCGCCAGGTCCTGTTCCCCACACTGATTAAGACGCAGGGCCGCAGCATAGCCCGCCGCCCCCGTTCCCACCACCAGAGTGCGGATTTCCATTTCCTTAGGGGCTGCCTCCTGTTCTTTTTTCCGGTTCTCTGTCTGTTGCTTTGTTTGTGCCACTGTCATTTTCCTCCACATGAAATTCTGCTCAGCCAAATCTTTGACACTTGTTTTCCTGGCGCAGCGCCATATCCTACAGCCGCCGGATATGAAAACCGCCGTCAATATCCAGATAGCTTCCGGTAGTGTAAAGGATCTTATCAGAACAAAATACGCTTACCGCATCCGCCACATCCTCCGGGGTCCCCCAGCGCTTTATGGGGAAAACGCCCTGCTTTAGCATAGCGTCATATTTTTCTTTTACCGCGCTGGTCATATCAGTTGCAATGACGCCGGGACGGACCTCATGAACCAGAATTCCTTCCGGTGCCAGCCGGTCCGCAAACAGCTGGGTAACCATGGAGACTCCGGCTTTGGAGATGCAGTATTCCCCTCTGGAGGTGGAGGACACTTCCGCGGAACAGGAACCCACATTTACAATGGTGCCTCTCTTCTTTCCAATCCATTCCTGTTTCAGCATCTGGTTTGCCACCAGTTGTGTCAGAAATAAGGTGCCTTTTGTGTTAATACCAATCACCCGGTCAAAGCTCTCCTCGCTCATTTCCAGAATATCCTTTCGCTCCAGAGGTGCCACGCCGGCATTGTTCACCAGAACATCCACTCTCCCAAAACGTCTCAGCGTTTCCTCCAGCAGGCGTTTCCGGTCCTGTGGGGAATCGATGCTCCCCTGAACATAATGCCAGATAATTCCCAGGCTTGTCAACTTTTGAAGGGCTTCTTCATATTTTTCCCGCGTTCCGGTTGCCAATATCACCACCTGATATCCGTCAAGACCAAGCTGTTTGGCGATAGCATACCCGATTCCGCGGCTTGCGCCTGTCACAATGGCTGTTTTCTCCATGTTATCAACGTTCCTTTCTATTTGTCTATAAAAATCCTTCTTTCCTGCGCCGTTTTTCCTTCTCACGCCTTATTCTCCGCCTGATATTCCCGGTAATATTTCAGATAGACCTCCGTATCCCGCACAATACATCCGGTGGGTTTTCCCGCCCGGATCAGATCCCCGCATTTGCCGCATGCAACACAGATCATTTTACTGTCGATTCTGCCGTTTTCCATGATCTGTTTCGGAAATGCCGGATTGGCAAAAGACATCCTTCCAAACAGCATATTGTCGCAAAGACCTTCCTCCACGGCTCCGGCGGCATATAAATCGGAATACTGCCGCAGATAAGAGGGGCCGGAAGCCGAGATGAACATATCCGGGACAGCCTTCTTCACCTCTCCGATTCCCTGAATGATTCTGGCGACTCCATAGAGCGGATGCTCATCAGGAATATATTTTCCTCCGTCAAAGGGCCTAGTAACGTGGGTGCTCACATAGGGATTCCCCATGGTCAGATTCACCATCGGAAGCCCATATGTTTCATGAAGGGTGCGGACCAGGCGGATCGGCTCCTTCATGTCCGGCTCCAGCCCTTCCCCTTCCTTCACGCCAAACCCGTAAGGATAAGCAAAGCCGTCGTAAATACCGATTCTGGCTGTCACCAGGAACTTCTCATCCTCATGAACTTTTGCGGCGGCGATTCCGTTTCTTAAAAGGCGGGTGCGGTTCTCAAAGCTTCCGCCGTAAAGACCCGGGCGCTGATAAGCGGACAGCAATTCCATCAAAAGATACCCGTGACAGGCCTTGATATCCACAGCGTCAAAGCCCGCCTCCTTTGCCAGAAGGGCGGCTTCCCCAAATTTTTCTTCCAGCCCCTTTAAATAGTCATCCGTAGCAATGCAGCTGTCATCGGCCGCCCGTAATTTTTCATATTCCGGATGCCGGTATGCAATTATGGGAGCCGGCTTTCCCTGGGGATTGGAATAACGTCCGCTGTGATTGGCCTGCATGATCAGATAAGGCGCAAACCCGTTGGCTTTCATTCCGGCCTCCTTAATGGCAGCCGTAAATTTTTTGTAGTTATCAAGATTCCCCCTGGTCAGCATCAGCTGATGGGCGCTGGAACGGCCCTCCGGCACGATGGAAATAGCCTCAAACCAGATCATCCCGCTGCCGCCCTCCGCCTCCCGCACATATCTTCGCAACGTTAGTTCCGAGGGAGAACCATCCGGGAGGGCGTCCGCCCCTTCCATTGGCGCAATCCCCATGCGGTTTTTCAAGGTAACATTTCCAAAGGAAGCCTCCTGTGTCAGCACATGCGTGTCTCTGGCAAAAGGCAGATGCACCCCTAATTCCTCCGCCTTCGCCTGGATTTCCTCCAGACTCTTATAAGAAAATCTCTCATGCTTCATATTTCATTGACACCTTTCTAATTATTCTTTATACTTTTATATAACCACTACCACCCGAAGGAGGTGCCTGTGCAAAATGGACTACACCCACGTCCCCACCATCAGCTGCTTCTACTCCGAGGAGCCGAAAACATCACTCCTCACTCCAGAAGCTCATTTTGAATACGAGATGATTCTGGTCACCGGAGGCAAAGCCACCTGTCTCATCAACCATCACCACTATGAATTGCAGGAGAAATCCCTGCTCTTCATCAGCCGTCTGGAACGCCACAGCTTTATCCTCCGGGAGACACCCTATCAGAGATATGTAGCCTCCATGTCCGGCGACCTTATTATGTCAAACATTAAGGATGTGGAGTTGATCTCCATCTTCTTGCAGCGGCCAAAGGGCTTCCGGCATGTCCTCACGCTTAGCGATGAAGCATACGATATGCTTCTCCCTCTTTTTGCCCGTATGACAGAGGAATTTACCGAAAAGCACGCGTTTTACGTCTCCAGAAGCGCCTCCATCGTTGTGGCGATCCTGATCGATCTATACCGCGCTCATCCGGAATTTTTTCCCATGCGCAGCCACAGCAATATTTCCAATGCCGTGCTTTATGCTCAGAGATATGTCAACGACCATTTCGATACAAAAATCACCCTTCAGGAGATTGCGGATAAAAATTTTGTCAGCCGTCACACCCTATCCATCGCTTTTAAGGACATTGTCGGAACTACCTTCAAAGAGTATCTTGTGCTGTTCCGTATCACGGAGGCAAAGAAACTTCTGATCACCACGGATTTTTCCGTTGAGGAAATCGCGGAAAAGGTGGGCTATGCCAACGTGAATAATTTTATTCAGATATTCAAATCCAGGGAATCCGTCACACCTTTAAGCTATCGAAAACAATTTCATTAAAAGCAAATCGTCTCCCCGCTGTCTGCCGCCCGTTGGGCAAGCAGCGCGGTGCGGGTGGCCGCAAATGTCTCCTCCGCCGAAATGCGGCATTTCCCCTTTCCTGCAGCCTGGGCCAGAAAATCAGCAAAAAAATCCCCATCCGGCAAATTTTGAGGATGCTGTACTCCCCGGGAATTCAGGAGCGTTACGCCGTTATCACGCACCTCCAGAACCCCATCCGTACCCACCACACGAATCCGGTCGTCCCCATGGGACGGAGCCGCCTCCGGATTCAGATAATCTACCGTCAGCGAAGCCATCCTGTCGTCCTTCATTCGAAACTGCGCCAGTGCGGTGGTTTCCGGACAGACGCCGTTTGGCGCCTCCGCTGCGGACTGAACCGCCGTAACCGATGTAAAACAGCCGCCGCTCATCCATAAAATCCAGTCAATTCCATGGATTCCCACCCAGGGGATGGTACCGCCGTAAGTTTCCCGCCGGCTCATAAAATCCGGACGTGTCCCGTATTTATAGGATTTTTGCGCATTTAAAAGGCGCACACTTCCAACGGCCCCTTCCTGAATCAGCTGCCAGGCACGATAAAAGGCTCCGTCATACCGATACGTGAACATCCCCGCAAAGGAAGTCCCTGCCCTGTGCCAGGCCTCCTGTATCAGTTCTAATTGCTCCAAACCTGCGGCTGCGGGCTTCTCGGCAAACACATGGCAGCCTGCCGCAAATGCGTCTAATATTACCGGCCCGTGCTCCCCATAAAAATTATCTACTACCGCCACATCGGGTTTTTCCTTTCGCAGCATTTCCCGGTAATCCGCATATACGTTCGGACTATACCCGATTTCCCGCAATCTGCGTTCCATTCCTGCGACCGATTCTCCCAGGCTGCCGGGGGCAATCGCCGCAAAATTTCGTTCCTGGCAGACGGAATCCGGCACACAGATGTCGCTGTGTCCGCTGGCGCCTATCATAACTACCTTCATGTCCCAATACTATTCCGCAGGAAATTCCGGCGTTTCCGGAAAGCTCTCCGCCAGAGCGCAGATACATTTCAAATGAGGCAGCGCAGTCTCCGGCACACAGGGCAGGGGCGTATTTTCCCGGATGGCTTCCCCCATGCAGTAAAGCTTGCGCAGTTCATCCGCATCGGGCTTCCCATAGCTGATATTCCGGCCATCCTTCAGGCATCCGGCCATGATCTCCTGTCCATTTTCATACCCCAGCGTTACGGTTCCATTCTCGCCCTCAAGCACGAATTCCGGCATCCGCCCCTGCTCCATGGGCACAGCGTGGGTTGCGTAAAACAGCAATTCGACTTCTTTCACGGTACGGATGCGCAGTGCGCAGGTGTCAAACATTTCGATGGAATTTGCCCGGTAGACCTCTGCTTCCATTGTTTTCGGCTCGGCGCTTCTGTCAATCTTATCCCCGGTCAAAAACAGCATATTGTGGAGGTAATGGGCAGTGGCATTGGAAGCTACGCTGTCCAGAAGCCATTCCCCAGTATCCAGGCGGCGTTTTCCCGCCCAACCGGTTCCCCGATGGTAATAATCCAAATTTCGCGGAAAATACACAATGGTCCGAATTTGACGGATATTTCCATATAATCCACTCAGGATATCCTGCTTTAACTTCAAAATTGCTTCGCTGAAGGACCACTGAAAACCGATGGCCAACTTGAGGCCCGTTTTGTCTCTGGTGGCCATCATAGCCTTTGCATCCTCCAAAGTAGCGCAGATTGGTTTTTCACAAAGGACATGGCCGCCGTGCTCCATACAATACTGTGCCTGATAGGCGTGTAGATAAATAGGAGTTGCTATGATTGCCAACTCTGCCGCCTGCGCCTGGTAGAATTCCTCTACCGTGTCATAAATGGGCACGCCCAAGTCAGAAAGCTCGCGGCCGTATTCGCTCATGGCCGCATAGGGGTCCACCGCCCCTGTGACCTGGAACTGCTCCGCCCGGGGGCTGTGGAGCAGCTCCCTTAGGTAGACGGCGGCGTAGCCGCCGGTTCCTATCATCAGTACGGTTATCTTTTGCATGTTGCTTCTTCTCCTTCTTAAATCATTGCTTCCGGTCTAAATTTTAAATGTTCTTAGCTTAAGAGTATCACAATTTTAAGTGTTTCTCCATGATTTCCGAGAATAAAAAATATACCTTTTGTTACTTTCTGTACAGTGAAAAGTTTTCTGCTAGTTTTTGATAGTGTATAAGGTTAACTAGATGGCTATAAATGAGCAAATTTCAAGTTTTAAAATGCAATGTTTATAATTATTGACAAAAGGACATTTTTAGTTTATAATTATTAACATTAAGAGGTGGTTGAAATGAAAAAAGTTTCATACAATATATTACCGGCAACGGAGGAAATACTAAAAACCATGGGTGAACAGATTAAATTGGCGAGACTTCGCCGAAACTTATCCGTAGAACTTGTTGCCGCCCGTGCCGGAATCAGCCGCGCATCACTTTGGAAGGTAGAAAAAGGCAGTCCATCGGTTGCTATTGGAATATATGCTGCCGTTTTGCATGCTCTTAACAACATGGATAAAGATCTTTTGCTTGTGGCAAAAGATGATATTATGGGGAGAAAAATCCAGGATTTGAATCTGCCTGTCAGAAAAAGAGCGCCAAGGAAGGATGGGTAAATAATGGCTAAAAACGAAAAGATCATATATGTTTACGATAGTTTTTCTTTTGAGGAACCTAAATTACTCGGCAGACTTTATGTAAATAACATAAAAGGCAGAGAAACATATGCTTTTGAACATGACAAGGATTGGCTTAAATCCACGAACTATCCCGTTTCTATTGACCCCGATTTCCTAGGATATGGCGGCAGAGAATATCCCAGTGGGAATTCTATTTTTGGCGTATTTGCAGATGCGTCGCCTGACCGCTGGGGCCGGTTGTTGATGAACAAAAAAGAGCGCAAGCTTGCCGATAGCGAATCTCGTAAACCGAGAAAATTATATGAAAGTGACTTTTTGATTGGCGTTTATGATGAAACACGTATGGGTGGCCTCCGTTTCAAATTAGAAGAAGACGGCGCATTCTTATCTAACGATAAGGAAACCGCTGCTCCGCCATGGGCTAAACTCAGAACTTTAGAAGAAGCTTCCCGGCATTTTGAAAACAATGACATGGAACTTGATGAAAAGTGGCTTAACCATTTACTTAGACCCGGTTCTTCACTTGGTGGTGCCAGACCGAAAGCTACGGTAGTAGATACCAATGGCCAGCTTTGGATTGCAAAATTCCCATCCAAAAACGATACCAATAATACCGGTGCCTGGGAAAAGGTAGTTCACGACCTTGCGCGTATGTGTTGTCTCAATGTTCCCGATTCTAAACTTGAAACATTCTCAAAGCTTGGAAGTACATTCCTTGTAAAGCGTTTTGACCGCAACGGAGATAAGCGCATTCACTTTGCTTCAGCGATGACTTTGCTTGGCAAGACAGACGGTGCTTCCGCAGCAGATGGATTAAGTTATTTAGACCTTGTTTCCATTATCAAATCAAGCGGAGCCAACCCTACCGCAGACTTAATTGAATTATGGAAACGCATTGTTTTTAATATGGCAGTTTCAAATACTGACGACCATTTAAGAAATCATGCTTTCATATTAAAGAAGAATGGATGGATCCTGTCCCCGCTTTACGATGTGAATCCCGTACCTTACGGTGACGAGTTATCGCTTAACGTAAACGAAAACGATAACCGGATTTCCATTTCTCTCGCCCTTGAGACAGCGGTCCGTTTTGGAATCAAAGAGACAGATGCTATCAAGATGGCGAAAGAAATAACAGAGACCGTAAAGAATCATTGGGAAAGGCTCGCCGCAAATTATGGAATCTCACGCGGTAAAATTGAAGATATGAGACCGGCATTCAGTATATGCTATGAATAAAAATTCCTTTTGTAACGGATGGCACCCGCCTCTTCAGTCTCCACGCCGCTCCTTCCGATACTGTTGAGGCGTTATTCCAACTTTTTTAAATCCGCGCTCAACATTCCCATGATTCAGATAGGTTAAAAACCCTTATCCTATCAGCACCCTTTTCCCCTCAGAGCGCAAACGCTCCGGCTCAGCTCCTGAGGGGCTTTTCCCCGTATCGAAATAGCTGAAGGTTGCCAGCGCCACCCGGTTCATATAGGCGTTCATGGCTTTCACATTTCCCTGCAGCAGTGCTTTTATGAAATCATTGTAATCCGCTTTGGCTTCTGAAAACCAGCTTCCCACCAACTTACGGAACATAAGCTTCACTTCAAAATTCGTAAGCTCCAGCTCGTACTCCGGCTCTGTGTAGTTGCCTTCCGCATCGTATCCGTCATAATCCATACCATCATAGGACACCACCTTCAGATAGCCACTGGCCAGAAGCAGGCTCCAAATGGCTTCCTCGTTCCCATCAAGCTGATTGTATACGATTTGTTCGTCTATCTGGATCCGCAGATGTCCACCTTGCAGCAGTCTTTCAAAAGCCACCTTGATGTCCCTGTTTCCCTCCCGGATCAGCTTACCCACCAGGCTGTTGGAGCTGGTGTTCGCCCAATAAGTCCTGAGTTTTCCCGTATCAAGAGAATTCAAAATGGACCAGGGATTGTTTCTTCTCATCACAGAAAATCCGTTATACCAGGTCCTGTTTCCCTCAGTATAACGGATTTTCCGCAAAAAAACAACAATTACAATTCAATTCCCTTTCTGGCCGCAATTCCCCTGTCGAAGGGATGCTTTACCTTCACAACTCTCGACACATAGTCCGCCAGCTCCAACAGCTCCTTGGCCGGGTCTCTCCCGGTCATGACCACCTCCAGCTCCTCCGGCTTTTCCTTCAGAAATTTCAGCACTTCTTCCCGATCTACCATTTCCAGGTTGTAGGAGGCAATCAGCTCATCCAGTACCAGCAGGCTGCAATTCTCCTCCACAGCCATCCGGGCCACGCTTCGAAAATGCTCCGTGTAAAAAGCCTGCGCCTTTTTCTTCTGCTCCGGTGTCATGCCAAAGGTAAATCCGAATTTTTCTTCACATCGCGCCACATGGATTCCTGGAATCTGCTCTAAAACCGCCAATTCACTGGACCTGTCATTTTTCAGAAACTGGGTATACAAAACCTTCTGTCCGCTTCCCGCACACCGGACACTCAGACCAATGCCCGCAGTGGTCTTCCCCTTACCGTCTCCCTCGTAAATATGAATCAATCCACTCATGTTTCTTCCTCCTGTCTGTTTTTCACTGCATCGGTGCGGGAATCCGTTCAGATTCCCGCCTCTAATATCCTGTAAATCTGCTCCATATCCAAATGCTGCCGCAGGGTGTCAGCCAGAATATCGTACTGGCTTTCCTTATAGGCCTGGTAATCCACCGATTTCAAATTTTGAAGGGTGATTCCTTTTGCCGCCGCCAGCGCTTCGATGACATTCCGGGATACCTCTTCGCTGTCAAAAATCCCATGCACATAGGAGCCGTAGACATTTCCGGCCTGGGCGCCCTCCTGCTTTTTCACAGCATCCCCGTATGCATTCCCAAGCTCCGTCAAGGTCCCCACACCCTCCCGCAGGGTGGTAACGCCCATGTGAATCTCATATCCCGCAAGCTTGGCGCCAGACAGCTTTTTTAATACGCCGCCCAGGCGGACGAAGCTTCCCTGCACTCTTGTCCTGGTCTTATCCTCCGCAAACACAGTATCTGTGGGAAGCAGGCCCATGCCCCGCATGCTGCCTCCTTCCTCCACACCCTGGGGGTCCGCCAGGGTCTCCCCCAGCATCTGATAGCCGCCGCACACGCCGAAGATGACGGTGCCCTTTTCTCCGGCCTTCTTGATGGCCGCCTCCAGACCGGACTGCCGCAGCCACTTCAGATCCTTCATGGTATTCTTGGTACCCGGCAGAATGATCATATCCGGCCGTCCAAGCTGGGACACACGCTCCACATATCGTAAAGATACGCCCTCAAAGCTTTCAAACACATTAAAGTCCGTGAAATTGGAGATTCTGGGAAGTCTGATCACGGCAATATCAATAAGCGCCGCCTCCGTCCGCTGATGAAAACGCTCCGTCAGACTGTCCTCATCCTCCACATCGATATACATATAAGGCGCAACTCCCACCACCGGAATCCCGCACTTTTCCTCCAGCATAGTAAGGCCGGGGTCCAGAATCGACTTGTCGCCCCGGAATTTGTTGATGATCAGCCCTTTTACCAGACGCCGCTCGTCCTCCTCCAGAAGCTGCACCGTACCCACCAGCTGGGCAAACACACCGCCCCGGTCGATGTCCCCCACCAACAGCACCGGCGCTTTCGCTCTTTTGGCCATGCCCATATTCACGATATCATCCTGCTTTAAGTTGATCTCGGCAGGAGAGCCGGCTCCCTCGATTACGATAATCTCGTACTCCGCAGCCAACGACTCATAGGCCTTCATCACCTCCGGAAACAGCCGCTGCTTCTTATAGGCAAAATACTCCCGGGCCCCCATATTTCCGATTACTTCTCCGTTGACGATGACCTGGGAACCCATCTCGTTGGTGGGCTTTAACAGGATGGGATTCATCCGCACCGAGGGCTCGATTCCTGCCGCTTCCGCCTGCATGACCTGGGCCCGCCCCATTTCCAGCCCTTCCTTTGTAATAAAGGAATTCAGCGCCATGTTCTGGGACTTAAAGGGCGCCGCCTTATACCCGTCCTGTTTCATGATCCTTAAAAGCCCCGCCGTCAGCAGGCTCTTCCCCGCATTTGACATGGTTCCCTGTATCATAATTGCCTTTGCCATTTATCTGTCCTCCATCACTTTCAGCAGCATAAGATTCTCCCGGCGGCTCCTTACCGCAATCCGATACCAGCCCCTGGAAAGCCCCTCATAATTACTGCAGTCCCGAATCAAAATCCCCTGCTGTAAACATTTCTCATAGAAATCCTCCGGTCCCCGGAAAAAAATATAATTTGCCGCAGAGCCAATGATCCGGCAGCCCCTTTCCCGAAGCCTTTCCGCCAGATATTCCCGTTCGGCCTGAATCTCGTCCCTGCTGACCAGCGCAAACATCGTATCCTTCGCCGCCGCGATTCCCGCCATCTGTGCCGGCAGAGACACGCTCCAGGGCTGGCTGCATTTCTTCATTTCCCCAAGCAGCGCGCTGTCCCGGCACAGGCCATATCCCAGCCGCAGCCCCGCCATGGCATACATTTTCGTAAAAGCCTTCAAAAGGAACAGATTATCCGTCTCTTCCAGATACTTTTTTACCGAATAACGCTCCGGCTCCTTTAAAAAATCGTTGAAGCATTCATCCACCACCAGCAATGCGCCACAGGTCTCACACCGCCTTAAAATACGCTCCAGGAGAGCCGGCTCCGTCAGAACCCCGGTGGGATTGTTTGGATTGCAGAGAAACACCATATCCGTTTCTGGCGTAATGCGCTCTGTAAAATCCTCTTCCAGCCGAAAGCCCTGCTCCTCCTGCATATAGTATCTGTCGATATTGCAGTCCACACTCACCAGGGCCTGCTCATATTCGTAAAAGGTGGGGGCCCCAAGCAGGGCTCTTTTGGGCCTTCTCGCCCTCACCAATGTGAAAATCAGATCCGCGGCGCCGTTTCCGCAGATGATGTGTTCTGCCGGTATCTGCTCCCGGACACTGATGGACTCCCGCAGCATGCGGCAGTCCGGGTCCGGGTAGTTCCCGCTGTCGTCTACGGCTTCCTTCGCCGCCTGCCGCACTCTCTCCGGCATTCCTCTGAAATTCAGATTCGCCGAAAAATCCAGCACATTCTTATAAGTATAGATATCTCCGCCATGTCTGTGCATTTGCTGTTTCCTGCTTTCATTCCGTAAATTTCTGTCATTTTCCCGAAAACCCGCCACAAAGCAATTCCAGGCCTTTACCACCTCGTATACGATAAGCCTCCTGTCTTTACCGCCACACTGCCAGCAAAACACCGGCTTTTACCACCACACAAAAAATCAGGCCCATCCATGCCGTCCGGTACATCAAACGGTTGGCCCGGGCAATATCCTCACGCTCCACCGGACGGATGTCATCTCCGATGGTGGGCTTCTCCTTCTTTTTTCCGAAATACCAGGCGTCCCCAGCCAACTGCACCTGCAGAGTTCCCGCCATAACCGCCTCCGTGTGGGCCGAGTTGGGGCTGGCATGTTTCTTTCGGTCCCTCCGGTAGATCCGAAAGGCGTCCTTCCCGGAAAATCCTCCCAAAAAAGAGGCCGCTATCATAAACCATGCGCACATCCTTGCCGGGATAAAATTCACCACATCATCCAGCCTTGCGGCCGCCCGCCCGAAATACAGATACTTCTCATTTTTATACCCCACCATGGAGTCCATGGTATTGATGGATTTGTAAAAAAATCCCAGCACAGGCCCGCCCACTGCCATAGAAAGCATGGGGGCCAGCACTCCGTCGGAAGCATTTTCCGCAATGGTCTCCACGGCAGCTTTCGTCACTCCGGCCTCGTCAAGACGTTCCGTGTCCCGGCCCACGATCATGGATACGGCCCGTCTTCCGGCGCCAAGCCCCTCCTGCTCCAGAGCCTGCGCCACCTTCATGCTCTCTGTTTTCAAAGACCTGGTGGCCAGAATAAAATAGCACAGCACCGTCTCCAGTAACAGGCCTGCGATCCAGTGTATTTTATAGAAGAGGATGACCAGTGCCAGGGGCACTGCCGTGGAGACCACTGTCACGATCAGAACCAGACAGACGCCGCCAAAAAGCTCCCCTCTTTTTGTCTTGGGAAAAATCCTCCGCAGTCCTTTCTCCGCGCCTCCGATCAAATGTCCGATTGCGATGATGGGGTGCCATCTGCCCTGGGGATCTCCCAGCAGCAGGTCCAGCAGGAATCCCAGAATCAATGCTGCGGTGGTATAAACAAAGTACATCGTTCTTCCTCGTTTCTTTTTTCATTTCTATTTTTCATTGCTCTTATGCTTTTTTGCGCAGGCCCGCAAAAAATGGAACACCATCTCCGGGTTGGAATAATAGTAGAGATGCGGAAATCCCGCCAGGCCCTGCATATTTCCATGGATACAGTCCCATTCCCCTTTTGACTGCGGTCTTCTTGCCCGAAAGCACTCCCCGTTGGAGGTACTGTCAAAAAAGTGGAATTCATGCCCCTTGATGGCTGCCCCCTCCGCTCCCAGAATCTGGTCCTTCCTGGCCGTCAGCGTGATATATCCGAAGCGGTTCAGCCGTCCGGTCCGGTAGGCCCTTCCCGAAATGATTCCCACCATAGGGTAGGACTTTTGCTCCATATCCTCCATGATCTCATGGAGATACATAAAGCCGCCGCATTCCGCCAGGTACGGCATACCTTCCGCAACCGCCTCCCGTATGGACCTTTTCATGGATTCGTTGGCGCTGAGTTTCTCGGCATACAACTCCGGATAGCCTCCATAGAAAATCATTCCGTCCAGGCCCTCCGGCAGCCTGTCGTCCCGCAGGGGAGAGAAAAAGCATAGCTTCGCCCCCATCTGCTCCAGCAGCTTAAGGTTGTCCCGATAAAAAAAGCAGAACGCCTCGTCCCTGGCAATGCCAAGGGTGACCTTCTTCTCAAGCCGCGGCAGCTTTGGCTCCCGGAACACAAAATCCTCCGCCTGATCTGCCAGCCCAAGCAGCTCCTCCATATCCAGGGTTTCCTCCAGCAGTTCTGCCAGCCCCTGCAGCTTCTCTTTTAAATGTTCGATTTCATCCGGCATCACCAGTCCCAGATGACGGCTTTCTATCACATATTCCGCCGCTTCCGGCACATACCCAAGCACCTTCACCGGAAGCTGCCCTTCAATCTGTGTCTTCAATTCCGGATAGAATCCCGCGCTGACGCGGTTTAAGATCACGCCCCGGATTCCGCTGTCCTCCCTGTATTCCAGAAACCCCTTAATCAGTGCCAATGTGGAAAGGCTCATACCCTTGGCATCCACAATGAGGATTACCGGTGTGCCGGTGACCTTCGCCAGAGGATAGGCGGACGCCTGCGTGCTGCCGCTTCCAATCCCGTCATAAAAGCCCATAACGCCTTCCATCACGGAAATATCTCCGCAAGAGGCCTCCTTTCCCAACAGATATCTTGTAACCTCATCCTCTGTAAAAAAGGTATCCAGGTTCCCGGAAGAAATTCCAAGGGCCCGCTTATGAAACATGGGATCAATATAATCCGGCCCGCATTTAAAGGCATTCACCGCAAGTCCCCTGTTTTTCAGAGCTTTCAGCAGCCCGCAGGTGATCAGCGTCTTCCCGCTTCCGCTGGCGGGGGCCGCCAGTAAGATTCTGGGCAGCTTCATATGTATCTCCTCCCTTCTTGAACTGCATTTTCCACCGGATAAATGCCGGCAATCCTCCCGGAGCATTTCCATTCTACAGGAGGCCTCCCGATTAAATAAATGAAAGCCCGCATTTATGCAGGCTTCGTATATGGACAGTAAACAGTTGAAGTGTATTCTGTTCCCCTGTTTCCATTCTTACTCCGGAGTCCGCAGAGTTGAATCTTTCCTTCAAAAATAAAGCAAGTATCCTGACTTATCGCCTGCGTTTTCCACGCCTCCTTTACACCTTCCCGATGACTCAGTGGTATCATAAAGGAGAAAACGAATCACAGTAACGGCCTTGTGCGGGATTTTCACCCGGCTTCCATGCTTTACTTCATTTCATCGTATTTCATCATAACATCTTAAGGTACGAAATACAACAGAAATATTTTCGCTATTTATGAAAATATTTTATATCTCCCAAATACAAGCTTCTCAACAAAACAGATTATACCCAATCAGCAAAAGCAGACCGATTATAATAAATCCAATCAATATATTGTGTATGAACAGCATAATGAGCATTCCCACCGCTATCCAGAACAAAATGAAGCCTATCATGCGTTTCATGGTATCACTCCTGCCCGTGCCGCTTTGCCGATACACGAAAACCGACACAAAAAAAGCATATATCATTATAATATATGCCTTTTGGGAAATTACATGATACCACTCATATTCTTTTTTCTGATACGATACATCAAAGCTTCGCCGTAAGCTCTCTAGTCTGCGGCCTCCCCGGAACCGGGAACGTTTAACATATCGGCCATCTCCTCCGCTGCCTTCGCTTTGGCATCCTCATCCACCTGTTCCGTAAATCCGGCCTTCTCCGATTTCCCTTTTCCGGCGGTAAATTTGTTAACAAAATCCGGAACCATGTCCAGCACCTTGGTGATGCCGTCCTGATTCTTCACATTCACCAGCCTGGTGGTTCCGTTCTGGATTACCAGCACGGCGCTGGGAGTGATTTTTCCGCCCAGGCCTCCGCCTGCGTTGTTCTTCTTATCTTGGGCAAAGGCACCGGCGCCCACCCCAAAGCTGACCTCCACCAGCGGAAGGATGATGGTGTCTCCGATGTGAATGGCATCCCCTACCACGGTTTTTGTGGTGAGAAAGCTGTCCATTCCCTTGAATAAGGATTGTACTGTGTTGTTAAAGCTGTTGTCCTGCATAAATGAAACCTCCTATGAATTTCGATAACGTTGTATGATGCTTCGTATATTTTTATCCCTGATAAGGTGATACAGCAAAAGAACCGCATGGATTCCCCGAACCTGTCCCCTGACGTCAAAGGTCCCTCTGCAATAGAATTCCTCCGCCTCAAAATCAGGGACCAGATGGATCTGATAGCGGTAGACAGCCGGAATCAGACTGATGACGCCAAGCGCCTGGCCCGTAGTGTCCGGCTCCCCTGTGGAAAAGGCGGCGTCCACCTTGATTTTTCTGGGACGAAAATGCCTGTAAAACACTTTCAGTTCTCCCCACAGAAGCTTTAAGGCCCTTCGGTTGGTTTCGTCCTGCCATTCCTTCCGAATACGTTCCAAAAGCCCCCGGAAATCCCGGACTTTTCCTTTTAGGATTTCCCATTTGGTCTTTATCATCCCCGGAAGGGCCTTTATTTTTCCAAGAAAACTCTTTATTTTTCCGAAAAACGCCTTTATTTTTCCCCGGACAGTTCTTTGCTCTGAAAAATCTTTTTTCTCAACGACGACTGTCTCTCCACCGGGTAAACCCTCGGTCAATTTTTCAGTCTCTGTCCGTTCCTGGTCTCTTCCGCGCTCTACTGCGCCTGCATATTCTGTCTGCTCCCGGACCAGATTGCTCTCATAAAACTCTACGGCCTTTTCTTTCTTCCTTCCTGCCCCGGAATCTTTTCGCTTTCGTTTCTTCCTTCCTGCCCCGGAATCCTTTCGCTTTCGTTTTTTCTTTTCTGTCACGGAATCCTCCGCGTTTTTGTCTAAATCCAGCTGAATGCCGAAAATCCTGACCTCCTGCTGAAATTCTCCCTCCTGATACGCGGCTCGAAAACTCACGATATGAAGAAGCCAGCTGACCTTAAACCTGACACAGAGTTCCCATTCTTCCTTCACTTCCCCGCTGACCCGATACCGCACCGGCACAAAAAGTACCGATAGCAGAACCAGAATCGCAAGCCCAAACAGAGACAGCAGCACAATGCCGATAATTTTTAAAATCAGTAACACTACGGTCATAGGCTCACCTGCTCACCCTCTCCCCGGTGTTTCGCCAGAAGGTACTCCCGCACCCGGAAATCTCCGGTTTTCTCAAACACCTCAAGGACAATTTTTAAGGCCAGCTCCCGGGCGTTCTCATAGCCTTTGGCCAGTCCCACAATAAACAGCCGCTCTTTTGGGTAGGCCCGCTGCATTAACTCCACTGTAGAGATAATTTCCAGCAGGCCACCCGGACTATGGGATAAAGCGATTACATACATGTGAACTTGTCCTGCGTTATGGCGAATCTTCCATTTTATTTTTTCCTGTCTGGGGCGTAAGCCCTCGTCGGCATATAAGTATTTATACCATACCATGGACAATCCTCTCATTACCTGTGAGTAAAAAAGATGTTCCCTTGACAGCACAAGGTTTCTGTGTACTTGAAGCGAACATCTTTTTTGCTCAGAAATATTTTCTGTTGCCCCAGAGATTGCTTTTCTTCAAATCCAGATATTCGTTGTAAGCCTTTTCCAGAATCTGTTTCTCATTGGCGAACTTCAACAAATGATAGGCCTCGTGGAATTTGTAGTAGCCCGAGTCAACAAAATACTCCTCACGTTGTGGTTTGCTGTAATAACTGTCTGCCATCATCAAATACCAATGGACATCTTTTTCAACCGTATCCTCCGGCACGGTAAAGGTATACTGACTTTTTCCGACATATTTTATAATGGAAGCATTGACGCCCGTCTCCTCCAATACCTCCCGGACGGCCGTATCTTTAAATTCTTCCCCCGGTTCCACCGTACCCTTGGGCAAAACCCAGCCTTCATACTTGTTCTTGTAATTCTTGTAAAGGACAAGTATTTTTCCGCGAAATATTACCACACCACCACAACTCGTTGCTTCAATCATTGCAATACCTCCGATGTGGTTTTGATATACTAAAAACAGTATACCCTTTTTTCTTCTTTCTTGCAAGCAGAATAAAATACTAATTAAAGTATGCGTCAAACACCGCTTTTGCCACAGGTACGGCCACACGACTTCCGGAGCCGCCGCCCTCCACGATCACCGTTACCGCTATCTGTCCCAGCTCCTCATTTTCCGCATAGCCGGTAAACCAGGCATGAGTGGCGTCCGTGGTGTCACTGTACTCCGCAGAGCCCGTCTTTCCTGCCACCGTATAATTGCCGCCGGACAAAGCGGAGGCGGTACCGTCCGTCACCACCCGGGACATAAATTCCTGCAAGAGCGCGCTTTCCGATTGACTAAACAGCGTTCCATAGCTTGAGGGATCGTATGTCCGGACGGTGATCCCCTTATAATTTTCGGTATGATCGATGATATAAGGGTTCATCAGCTGGCCGTCATTGGCAATGGCCGAGGTGATCAGGCATAAGTGCATGGGTGTCATCAGAGTCTCCCCCTGCCCGATGGCCGTCTGCATGGCGTCCTTTTTGGTGGAGTC
>CALWLN010000200.1 GCA_944381535.1 uncultured Lachnospiraceae bacterium | reverse complement strand
TCGTCTGGCAGGATATGCCAAACGGCGGCGGGGACTATAACATGGGATTTGTGACCAGGCTTCCCAATGCTTTCGACTGGTTTGCCAGAGGCGTCAGGGACAGTCATTACAGACTTTTCCGGAGAGGGGACGAAAAAGGCAGGCGGCAGTATTACCGGGATTTGAAAGGGATGGTGAATCACCTTACGCATTTTCCAAGTATTGTGGCTTGGGTTCCCTTTAATGAGGGCTGGGGTCAGTTCGACGCGAAGCGGGCCACTGCGCTCATCCGCGGGATGGATTCCACAAGGCTTATCAACGAAGCCTGCGGCTGGTTTGACCAGAAGGGCGGAGATATGTACAGCATTCACAATTATAACCGCAGGCTTAAGGTGTACCCCCAGAGGGACCGGGTGGTGGCGCTGACGGAATACGGCGGCTATGCCTATCCGGTACAGGGACATCTGGCCTGTGACAAGGAGTTTGGCTACCGGTTTTATCGCTCCCAGGGGGAGCTGACCAGGAATTATAAGAGGCTGTGGCGGGAGGAAATTTTCCCCAATCTGGAGCGGGGACTTGGCAGCGCCATCTATACCCAGACCAGCGATATCGAGGAGGAGATAAACGGTCTTATGACCTATGACCGGGAGGTGGATAAGATGGAAGAAGCGGAAGTAAAGAGGCTCAATGCCGGACTTTACGAACGGTTCCGGGAGGTGACGGACAGGAACGATTCATAACACGGCAGGCAAATGAGATATGGAAAGGAACCATCCGTCATGGGACAAAAGGCCCAATACCTGAAATAAGTCATAGTGATATTGCATAGAAAGGACTGACAAAAATTGTATATAACTCACAAAGCGCAGTGGAATATTCAAAAAAGGGACTGGTGTCCTATACGAAAGAAGGAACATGTGTCACAATTTGTCTATAATTTCCAGTAAACACACACTATAAAGAGAGGGAATCATTATGAAAAAAAGATTAATTGCATTGGTACTGGCAGGAATGATGGCATTTTCACTGGCAGCCTGCGGCTCGGCCGGCGACGGCAAGGAGGCGGCTCAGGATAATGGGGAGACCTCCCAGGACGGCGGCGAAGAGGCTTCCCAGGGGGAAGATGAGACCGAGAAGCTCGACATGCAGGTCGCCATGGTAACGGACTCCGGCGATATCACGGACCAGAGCTTTAACCAGACCACCTATGAGGCCAGCAAGGCATGGGCGGAGGAGAACGGCGTAGAATTCAATTACTATAAGCCGGAGAGCGACTCCGATGAAGCCCGTAACGCCAGCATCGACCAGGCAATCGCGGACGGGTCCAACGTGGTTATTTTGCCGGGCTACATGTTTGCGGCGGCAGTGGTCGCCCAGTCTGAGCTGTATCCGGATGTAAAATTCGTTGCGCTGGACGTGGGAGCGGGAGACCTCTGTGAGAAGGGCGTCGGCGAAGGATATACATACAATCCGGATGACTACAACGTGGCGGATTACTACAATACGGACAACGTATACTGCTGTACCTATCAGGAAGAGCTTTCCGGGTACATGGCGGGCTATGCCGCTGTAAAATTAGGCTATAAAAAGCTGGGTTTCCTGGGCGGCATGAGTGTTCCGGCTGTTATGCGCTTCGGTTTCGGTTATGTGCAGGGCGCGGATGCGGCGGCAAAGGAGCTGGGCACCACGGACGAGGTTTCCGTGGAGTACGTTTACGGCGGACAGTTCTACGGTGACGCGGATATCACGGCCACTATGGATACCTGGTATGGCACCAAGGGCGTGGAAGTTGTATTCGCCTGCGGAGGCGGTATCTACACTTCAGCGGCAGAGGCTGCGGTAAAGACCGGCGGCAAGGTCATCGGTGTTGATTCCGACCAGTCCGCAGTCATTGACGGAAAATACGGAGAAGGACTGACCGTCACCTCCGCCATGAAGGGGCTTGCACCCACCGTTACTACCGCTCTTGATGACATCAGAGACGGAAAATGGGCGGATTACGCCGGAAAGATTGATAACCTTGGATTAGTATCCGACAATCCGGAGGAGAATTACGTGCAGCTTCCCATGGACACCACAATGTGGGGCGACGGCTTTACCCAGGAGGATTACAAAGCTCTTGTGAAAGCCCTGCGCGCGGGAGAGATTACCGTTTCAGGCGACATCACGGCTATGCCTAAGACCACCATTGCGGTGAGCGATTACGGCAGCATTAAGTAAAGCATTATAGGGAGGGCACAGGGAGTGGGATTATCCCCGCTCCCTTTTCCATCCGGGCGAGAGGGGGCCGCTTGCGGAACTCTCCGGTATCAACCGAAAAGTTGGAAGAACATAGAAAATAAAGCGAGAGGAGGTATGTAAAGGATGGAGAAGTACGCGATTGAGATGCTGAATATCACAAAGCGGTTTCCGGGTATCATAGCAAACGATCATATCACTTTACAGCTAAGGAAAGGCGAAATTCACGCGCTGCTGGGGGAGAACGGCGCCGGAAAGTCCACTCTGATGAGTGTGCTTTTTGGGCTGTATCAGCCGGAAGAAGGCGAGATTCGCAAAGGTGGGAAGCCGGTTGTCATTGACGATCCAAATGATGCCAATGAACTGGGAATCGGCATGGTGCATCAGCATTTCAAACTGGTGGAATGCTTCAGTGTCCTTGACAATATCATCCTGGGCGTGGAGACTACAAAAGGAGGGTTTCTTAGGAAGGACGAAGCCCGGAAAAAGGTAGTTGCCCTGTCGGAAAAATACGGGCTGTTTGTGGATCCGGACGCCACTGTGGAGGATATCACGGTGGGTATGCAGCAGAGAACCGAGATCTTGAAAATGCTGTACCGGGACAATGAGATTCTCATTTTTGACGAGCCCACAGCCGTTCTGACGCCCCAGGAGATTCAGGAGCTTATGCAGATCATGCGCAGCCTTGCGGCTGAGGGAAAGAGCATTCTGTTTATCACCCACAAGCTGGGGGAGATCATGGAGGCGGCGGACCGCTGCAGCGTGCTGCGCAAGGGAAAATACGTGGGAACCGTGGACGTGAAGGATACCACGCCGGAGAAACTTTCCGCCATGATGGTGGGCCGGGATGTCAGCTTTGTGGTGGAGAAAAAGCCGGCGGAGCGGGGAACAGTGGTGCTGGATATCAGGAACATGACGGTGGCTTCCCGGCGGCAAAAGAAAGACGCCGTCAGCAATGTATCCCTCAAGGTGCGCCAGGGGGAGATCGTCTGTATCGCCGGCATTGACGGGAACGGTCAGACAGAGTTCGTATACGGGCTGTCCGGGCTTACGCCTTTAAAGGACGGAACCGTTACATTAAACGGGACGGACATTACACACATGCCCATTCGCAAACGGCTTACCCTAGGCTTAAGTCATATTCCAGAGGACCGGCACAAATACGGGCTGATCCTGGATTACTCTCTGGAGGACAATATGGTACTCCAGCGGTATTTTGAACCCCGGTTCACCAACCCCTTTGGATTCTTGAAGCGCAGGGAAATCCGGGAATACGCCGGCCGTCTGATCGAGCAGTATGACGTGCGTTCCGGGCAGGGGCCCGTTACGAAGGTCCGCGCCATGTCCGGCGGAAATCAGCAGAAA
Organism: uncultured Lachnospiraceae bacterium; assembly: GCA_944381535.1. GTDB lineage: Bacteria > Bacillota > Clostridia > Lachnospirales > Lachnospiraceae > 14-2. Next base: position 766 of record CALWLN010000200.1, on the reverse strand, counting down.
GCCATTATCGCCCGGGAGATTGACAGAAATCCGGAGCTTCTGATTGCGGTTCAGCCTACCCGCGGACTGGACGTGGGAGCCATTGAGTACATTCACAGGCAGCTTGTGGCACAGCGGGACGCCGGAAAGGGCGTACTTCTCGTAAGCCTGGAACTTGACGAGGTGATGAACGTTGCCGACCGCATTTTAGTGATGTATGAGGGGGAAATCGTGGGAGAATTCGATCCCGGGACGGTTACGGTGGAAGAACTGGGACTTTACATGGCTGGTTCCAGGAGAAAGGAGACGGGCGTAAATGAATAAAAAAATAAAAAAATCAGGAAGCCTTCTGCGCAGTAACGGCGTTCAGACGATTTTAGCGTCGCTGCTCTGTATTCTCATCGGTCTGCTGGTGGGATATGTTGTGCTGCTGATCATCAATCCTCAGGGGGCCTGGGAGGCCATTCTGGCCATTTTGAAGAATTTCCTCTACTATCCCAGTCCGGCGGCCGCCACAAAGTATTTCGGCACCACTCTGGTAAAGGCCTCCGCGCTGCTGTTGTGTTCCCTGTCGGTGCTGTTTGCCTACAAGGTGGGGTTGTTTAATATCGGCGCCGCCGGGCAGTTTGTGGTGGGGGCGGGAGCCAGCCTTTTCTTCGCCCTGAAGCTTTCTATGCCCTGGTACATATGTATCCTCGCGGCCGTCCTGGCGGCAGCTCTGGTGGGAGGGATCTCGGGAGCTTTGAAGGCTTACTTTAATGTAAATGAAGTGATTTCCTGTATTATG
>CALWLN010000199.1 GCA_944381535.1 uncultured Lachnospiraceae bacterium | reverse complement strand
GTTATAAGCAGACCATGGAAAGACGCCGGCACTTGGCGAACCGACCGTTTACGGGCGGCGAGCCTAGTACCGCTGCGTCTTGATTTGAGCGGGAGCGTGTCTGCGTTAACAAATGTGCCACCCAGGGTGACCTCCAGACAAAACCTAAAAATCCTTCTGATTCCGTGAACAAACTTTTTAATTTCTCCCCCCGTGAACAGTAACGGGTCCGGGGCAAAAGCAACCCAGGTCAGCGCATTTACACATGGAAACAGCTCCCGCCAATAAACTCCCGCAAAATCGAATTTTTCCCCACGTCCTCGCTGGGTACCGGAAGAAAATAATCTAAAAATTTCAGCATGCGCTTGGCCTCCAGGTACTCCGGACAGTCCTTGTCCACACTGAACAGCAAAGGCTCCGCGTACTGCTTTAACACGGCGATCTCATAGATCAGAGCGGAGTTGAACATGATATCCGCCTCCTCCTGGAAGGGGAAAATGTGCTTCTCCTCCCCCCGGCGCACGGAGTTCCAGCGGGCAAAAGTGTCCCGGGCCGTGATGTTTCTGGTTCTGGCGTCCCTGACCATCCTTCGGATGAGCCGCCCGTCTGTGGTGGACAGATTGTTGTGCTCGTCAATGTTGAGCTGTGTCAGGGCGCTGATATAGATCTTCAGCTTGCTGGAATGGGGCAGGGAGTAGGAAAGCTTATCGTTGAGGCCATGGATTCCCTCGATCACCAGAATATCGTTTTTCCCAAGCTTCTTCCGGTTGCCCCGGTATTCCCGTTTTCCGGTCTTAAAGTTATAGGTGGGCATCTCCACCTCCTGACCGTTTAAGAGAGCAGTCATATCCCGATTGAAGGTCTCAATATCGATAGCTTCCAGACATTCAAAATCGTACTCGCCATCCTCGTCCAGGGGCGTGTCCACACGATTGACATAATAATCATCCAACGCAATGGGATGGGGATGAAGTCCCTGGGCCATCAACTGTATGGAGAGACGGTGGGAGAAGGTGGTCTTCCCCGAGGAGGAGGGGCCGGCAATCATGACAAATTTTTTCGACCGCTGCTCCGCGATCTGCTCCGCGATCTTGCCGATGCGCTGCTCCATCAGCGCCTCCTGGACCAGGATCACGTCCTGGATTCTTCCCTGGGTGACGGCGTCGTTTAAGGCGCCCACGGTGTCAATGCCCATCATTTCTCCCCAGTCGGCGGATTCCTTCAATACGTGGAAAAGTTTATGGGAAGGAACGAAGGGCTCCGTTTGTCTGGAGTTTTTCTTTGGGAAGATCAGTACAAATCCCTCCTCATAACACTCCAGATCAAAATATTGTAAATAGCCGGTGTCCGGTACCATGTAGCCGTAAAAGTAGTCCACATAGTTGCCGATACTGTAAATATTCATCCGGGAGCTTCTCCGGTAGCGGAACAGCTTCTCCTTGTCCTTCATGCCAAGCTCCGCAAAAAGCTTCACAGCGTCCTCGGTGTGGATACTTCTTTTCTGAATCGGCAGTTTTTCCCGGACGATTCTCGTCATTTCTTCCTTTAACGCGCAAAGGTACTCCTCTGTCACCGGCTCCTTCTCTCCCAGCTCGCAGTAATAAGCGTTTCCGATGGAGTGGAGCACCTTCACCTGCCAGGTGGTCCCCCGCTCTTTTGCCAGATTGTAGACGGCACGCTGCATGAGAAGGGTCAGGCTCCGGCGGTAGGCCTTGCGCCCGGCATTCTCCATAACTGTGACAAAGGACACGGTTCCGTCCCCGGGAATCTCCTTATTCAGTTCCCGCAGGCGGTTATTGTACAGCACCAGGACGATGTCGTCATCATACTCCTTCTGGAACTGCTGTGCCACCGTAAGGAAGGTAGTGTGCTCTGGATATTGATATTCTTTTTCGTTGATGATTAATCGATACATATTAGCCGGTCACCTCCATGTGTTAATGCTTGACCTCTCATCTTATTTTCATCTGTCACTTCTAACGCTCCTACAGATACACAAAGGGCTGCCGGGGCGGTTCCGTGATAACGCTCAGTTCCGGCGCTTTTTTGCCCAGATATTGTTTCATATAGGGAATAAACAGCTTCTCCATCCCGTAATGACCGGCGTCAATAATCGCCAGCCCCCGGGCCGCGGCATCAATGCCCTCGTGATGGTCGATGTCTCCGGTGATGAGCACCTGCGCCTTTGCCTTTAAGGCGTCCCCGATCACACTCTTGCCGGAGCCGGGGCAGAGGGCAATCCGGGTTATGGGCTCTTTGGGACCGTAGGGCTGCTGCGTGAAGCCAAATACTTTTACCGTATCCACCCCAAAGGCTTCCTTGGTCCGCAGGACACATTCCGCCAGGGTCAAAGGCCTGGGCAGACGGCCCACCCGGCCAATTCCCACCGGCCCATTCTCGTTCTCGCCGGTCTGCTGGAGCACGCAGGTATCTGTCAGCTTCATTCTTTCGGCCGCCAGCTCCGCCATCCCCGCCACATCAAAATTGGTGTGCATGGCGTAACAGACAATGTCATGGCGGATGAGCGCTATCACCCTGCGGCCGATAAAATCCTGTTCGCTTACTTTTTTTAACCCCTTGAAAATCATGGGGTGATGGGTCAGAAGCATGTCCGCGTTCTGCTCTGCTGCCTCGGCAATGGCGGCGTCCGTGGCGTCCAGAGCCACAAAAATCTGCCGGACCTCCTTATCCTCGCTGCCCACCAGCAGTCCCACATTGTCCCAGTCACAGGCCAAACGCTCCGGGGACTGGCTTGTCAGTATTTTAATGATTTCTCTGCATGTCATAAGCGGCACTTCCTTTTATTAAAATTTCGAAACACTTCTTCCGCATATGCTGTCTTATATTTGCCAGTGCGCTTCGTGTCCTTTCACATCTTCATATTGCTTTAAAGCCTGACGGATATCATCCAGTTCTTCCTCCAACTGCCCGATTCTCTGACTTCTGCGCCGGGAGGCTTCCTCCTGACGTAGCCTTTCGCATAGAAAAATATCCGACTGCTGCAATTCCTCCAGAATCCCATTTTTCCGCTCCTGTTGCCGCAGACTTTCAAGAATCTGGCTTTTCTGCTCCTGCTGCCACAGCAGAAATTCCCGCAGCACCGGATGGCGCTGTGCCAACAGCAGCGGTCCATAGCGCAGCTCTGTCTCCGAATACTTGCCGGCAAACGTTTCCGCTGCCCCATCCGGGCGGTTTTTCCGCGCCTTCATCATGGGATAATACTTGCCGTCCTCCCGCACCATATCCTCCGTCACAATGGAAAAGCCGTCACTGACCAGATAGCCGCGAAACTCCTCAATCTCCGACTGGGGCTGCAAAATCAGAACGGTATCCGGCTCTATCACCTTCGCCCCTTCCTCAAGAATCCCTCTCATGGTGTTTCCGCCCATTCCGGCAATGACAATGGCCTGCGCCTCCCCTTTGTTCAGAGCCTTTACTCCGTCGGAAAGTCTCGTCTCTATGTAAGCCCCAAGCTGATGTTCCCGAATGTGCTCCTGAGCCCGCTGTAAAGGTCCCCTGTTGATGTCCATGGCAATGACTTTTTTGCAGAGGTCCCGCTCTATCAGATAAATGGGGAGATAGCCATGATCCGTTCCCACATCGGCGATACAATCATAAACCGGTCCTGTTTCAAAGGACGCCATCCCGCCACGTTCCAATGCTCCATCCGTATGGACTCCGGCACCCGGCGCGGTGAGCAGATCCGACACTGCCTGCAGCCGTTTTGAAAGCCGTATCATAAAATCACTCCAGATAATCCTTCAGTTTCCGGCTTCTGCTGGGATGACGAAGCTTTCTTAAGGCCTTGGCCTCGATCTGACGGATACGCTCACGGGTGACGTTAAACTCCTTGCCAACCTCCTCCAGGGTTCTTGCCCGGCCGTCATCCAGGCCGAATCTTAAGCGAAGCACCTTCTGCTCCCGCTCGGTGAGGGTTCCGAGAACCTCCACCAGCTGCTCCTTCAACAGGGTAAACGCTGCCGCGTCGGAAGGAACCGGCACATTGTCGTCCTGAATAAAGTCTCCCAAATGGCTGTCCTCTTCTTCGCCGATGGGGGTCTCCAAGGACACCGGCTCCTGGGAAATCTTCAAAATCTCCCGCACCCGGTCCACCGGCATATTCATCTCCTCCGCAATCTCCTCCGGGGTAGGTTCACGGCCCAGCTCCTGCAAAAGCTGCCTGGATACCCGAATCAGCTTGTTAATGGTCTCCACCATATGCACCGGAATCCGGATGGTTCTGGCCTGATCGGCGATGGCTCTGGTAATGGCCTGACGAATCCACCAGGTGGCGTAGGTGCTGAACTTATAGCCTTTTCGATAATCAAACTTCTCCACGGCCTTGATGAGTCCCAGATTTCCCTCCTGAATCAGGTCCAGGAAAAGCATGCCCCGACCCACGTAGCGCTTGGCGATACTGACCACCAGACGTAAGTTGGCCTCCGCCAGACGCTTTTTGGCATCCGCGTCCCCCAACTCCATTCGCTTGGCCAGCTCGATTTCTTCCTCAGCGCTTAAAAGAGGAACCTTGCCGATTTCCTTCAGATACATGCGGACCGGGTCCTCAATGCTGACACCGTCCGGCACGGAGAGATCTATTTTCTCTACCTCAATGTCCTCTTCGTCGCTGAGAATGATATCCATATCCACATCATCATCCTCGTCACCGGAAATGCGGAGCACATCGATGTTGTGGGTTTCCAGAAAATCCAGAATCTTCTCAAACTGGTCGGCATTTAACTCCATGTCCCGGAAAAAATCGCTGATTTCCTGGTATTCCAGTATATTCTTTTTCTTTTTCGCAATTTCCAACAATTCCTGCAGCTTATCGCTAAATTTTACTGCTTTTTCTTCCATTTTGTTTCATCCTTCCATTTCTTGTTTATATTTTGTCCTTAATCGATAGAAATATGCAAATTCTGTATTTCCTGCAGCCGACGCTTGTCTGCCACCAGCTTTTGCAGCCCTGCAATGTCCGCCGGGTCCAGATGCTTTTGCCGGTATTCTATACTGTTTTCCTTGATTCGGACAATCGTCTCCTTCAGTGCTTTTTCCCGCTCCTGCTTTGTCTCGATTCCCGCAAGACTGGCATGAAACAGGGAAGCTATTTTCTTCTGCTGCTCCTCCTCGGGAAACATGCTGACAATTTTCGCCGGGTTCACCGCCCCCGCCTCATATTGTCCAAAGAGAATCTCCGCGATTTGCGCGTACAGCTCCTCCGTAAAATCCTCGGGACCGATGTAGGGCCTGATCTTCGCGAACAGGCCGGTATCCTCAATGAGCCAGGTCAAAAGCAGCCGCTGGGATTTTTCCATGCCGTCCTCCTGCTTCTTTCGCTCGTTTATCCCGGTCTTAAGAGGCTTTCGCTCTCCGGTGACGCCTGCTCTTACCGCGACGTTATTCACCAGCTTTCGCAGATTGTCGAAGCCCGTCTGGTACTTTACCGCCACCGCTTCGATATAGTTCTCCCGCTCCAGTTCCTCCTCGAACTCCAGAATTTTGCGGGCGACGGCGTTGTAAAATGCCGTCTTTTCCTCCGGGTCCTTGAGATTATAGCTCTGCTCCAGAACGGAAATTTCAAACAGAAAACTGTTCTGGGCGTTGTCAATCCGCTCCTGATAGGCTTCCGTCCCCAGATTCTTAATAAATTCATCTGGGTCCTTGTAAGGCTTCATGTCAATCACCCGGGCAGTCAGCCCCGCCTCCTTTAAAATGGGAATAGCCCGAAGGGCCGCTTTCACCCCTGCCCCGTCGCTGTCAAAAGTGAGGTAAACCTCCTTGGTGTAACGCTTCAACAGATTGGCGTGGCCCGGCGTAAAGGCCGTTCCCAGGGAAGCCACCGCGTTGTCAAAGCCCGCCTGGTGCAGCGCGATCACGTCCATGTAGCCCTCGCACAGCAGTATCTGGTGCTTTCTGGAAATCCGGGCAAAATTCAGCCCGTACAGATTTCGGCTCTTGTCGAATACCATGGTCTCCGGGGAGTTTAAATATTTGGGCTCCCCCTCCCCCATAACCCGGCCGCCAAATCCGATGACCCGGTTATTCACGTCCATAATGGGAAACATCACCCTGTTCCAGAATTTATCGTAACCGCCCCGCTTCTCGTCGATGGTCACAAGGCCGGAATCCTTCAAAAGCTCATCCTCATATCCGAGCTTTCGAAGATACCGATACAGATCGTCGCTGAACTTGTTGGAATAGCCCAGGCCGAATTTCTGCATGGTCTTCTGGCTCAGCATACGGCCCTCAAGATACTCCATGGCGTGCCTGCCCTGCTCCATCCGAAGCTGGGCGTAAAAATATTTTGCCGCCGCTTTGTTCATCTCAAGGATTCTGGCCTTCTTATCCGACCGGGCCCGCTCCTCTCTCGTCAGCTCCTGCTTAGGCAGATCAACGCCGGCCCTCTGGGCCAGATACTCCAGCGCTTCTCTAAATGTATAATTCTCATATTCCATCAAAAAGGTGATCACATTCCCCCCGGCACCGCAGCCAAAACAGTAGTACATCTGCTTATTAGGCGACACGGAAAAGGAGGGGGTTTTCTCATTGTGAAAAGGGCACAGCCCAAAATAGGTGCTCCCCTTCTTCTGTAATCTCACATATCCGGAAATCACATCCACAATATTGTTTCGGGAACGGATTTCCTCAATTAAATCCTCCGAATAGAATGGCATAATCCTCCCTCGGTTCTAAAAAACTGTTACAAAAAGATATCATTTTTCCTGCTCCAGGCGGCTTTTGCCGGGTTCAGGCTCCAAAAGGGACCGTCTGCCGGCGGTCAATATACCGGCCAGGCCTTTGGCACAAAATATTCCTCAAATTTCGCAATTGCGTACTGGTCCGTCATTCCGGCAATATAGTCGCAGACCACACGGTCTTTCGCTTCCCCGGCCTCTATCATTTTCAAAAACTGCAAGGGCAGCTTATCTAAATGCTTCATGTAATAAGAGAACAGCCGGCTTAGAAGCTCTTTTGCCTTCACTTCCTCGCTCTTGGCCACCGGATTCTTATAGACATGCACAAACATAAAGCTTCGCAAGTCCTGCATGGCCTTTTCAATCTCCGGGGACATATGTATACACGCGGTATTCTGACTGTTTAAAATAATATCGTGAATCAACGTATTCAGCCTGGCTCTGGTATTATAACCCAGAATTTCCCGGTATTCCAGGGGAATATCGTCCTCGCTCAACACATGGGCCCGAATGGCGTCGTCGATATCGTGGTTGATGTAGGCAATCTTGTCGGACAGGCGCACGATCTGCCCCTCTGGCGTGGCCGGATGGGTTCTGGTCTGGTGATTTAATATTCCGTCCCGGACCTCCCAGGTCAGATTCAGTCCCTGCCCGTCCTTTTCCAGCTTCTCCACAATGCGAACGCTCTGGATATTGTGCTGAAAGCCGCCCTCGCACAATTCATTTAACATGTCCTCCCCGGAATGTCCAAAAGGAGTATGTCCCAAATCATGTCCCAGAGCGATGGCTTCCGCCAGTTCCTCATTTAGTCTGAGGGCTTTGGCGACGGTGCGGGCATTCTGGGCCACCTCCAGGGTGTGAGTCAGCCGGGTGCGGTAGTGGTCGCCGCTGGGGCTTAAGAATACCTGGGTCTTATGCTTCAGTCTGCGGAAGGCTTTACAGTGCAGGATTCTGTCCCGGTCCCGCTGAAATACCGGCCGGATGTCGCACTGAGGCTCCTCCCGGTCACGGCCTTTGGAATTCTCGCTTAAGGTCGCGAAGGGACTTAAGTTGGTGCGCTCGATGGATTCTATATTTTCTCGAATTGTCATTCCATCACCTCTCACTATTTATATTCCGCATGGTTTTTGGATTTCCTTTATTTTTTTACAAAAAATTTGTAGGTACGAACCTTTTCCTGCCCATTATCCAGATAGGTAACATACGCCTCCATCCGTTCCTTATCTACCTCCAGGCTCACAAAAGGGTAGCCCGCCAAATCTATATAGCTGTTTCCCTCCGGAAGACTATTCACAGACGCAATCGCGTTTTCATAATAAATATAGGAGCAATCCGCTATCCGTTCCGTATCCTCCTCATCCAGCACGGTACACACAGAAAAACGGTTATAGCCCACAGCCTCGTAATGATGATGCTCTACGTCTACATTTTCCTCCCTGGTATAGTCGTAGCTTCCTTCATAAGCAAGCGGATTCCCGCCTTCGCCGCCTGCCTGATAAATGCAATAGCCGCTTAATGGCGATTTATCAATTTCCAGTATCTCCGACTCCCCATATCCTTTTGGCAGATACTTTTTTTCAAAGTGAAGGGTACTATGCTCCACTAACGCCAGGTAAACATAAGTAATCTCCGTTTCCCCGGTTAAAAGCGCATATTCATAGGCATAGCAATGATTATCAATGGCCACATAGGCCGGATAATTATATTTTTCCTCCTCTTTTCGCAGCTTTTCACCACCGAACCATATCGTTTCCCCGTATTTTCCAGCCGCTCCACCTCCGCCTCATAAGCCTCCGGCTCATAGGCGCACTGCAGAAAAATTTCACAGGCAGGGTCGTCCCAGGTATCCTTATGGGAAAAATAAAACCTACTCTCCCTGGTATGCTCCGGTATTTCCTCCGGAAACGTCATCAAACCGCTTTGAATATCGGTATATTTGTTCATCACCGTGGTATATTCCGCGATATCTTCCGTCGCCTCATGTGTGCCGCCAAAAAAGAAATACCCCATCAGCAACAGAAAAAGCGCAAACAGAGTAACCAACGATACCCCGCCGCCTATTCCAAAACCAATCCAAAATTTCTTCGTATGCTCCGTCTTCATTCTCTTTCCCTCCCGTCTTAAAGCAACCCGAATAACCATCCGGAGACAAGAGAAAGTACCGTTGGCAGCAGCAAACTCACAACAGGAACCAGCAGCCCTGCCAAAAACCCCAACAACTGATATTTCACGGAGAGCAGCTTCTTTTGAAAATTTCTTCCCCTCGCCCGTTCTTCCTGCTCCTTCTGCTCCTCCTGCCAACAAAGCTTTTCCAATGCCTCCCGGCAGGTTGCGCATTTTTCCAAATGCTTCTCTATCATCTCCGCGGTTACTACGCTTGTGATTTTCTCCCGGTAAAAGGGCAGTAAATCCCGTACGATACCGCATGTCAGCACACTTTCGCCCTGCTTTAAATCTGTCTCCCTGTCCATAATACGCTCCTCCTACATGATACTGCTGACCATGGAATACAGGATGGTCCATACAATTCCCGCCAGCACCGCCAGATACACAGCCAGCCCAAGAATCACAAACAGCCAACCTTTACTGATACGCAGCCGCTTCCGCTTAGGTTCCTTCTTCCGCACCTGCAAGGGCAACTCCCGCCGCAGCAATTCCTGTACAGCTCGGCAATTCTCACATTCCTTCAGGTGCTGCGCAAGAAACGCGTCGCTCTCCTCCCCGGTCTTTCCATCCAAATATAGGGGCAGTAAATCCAACGCAAGTTCACATTCCTTTCTCTTCTCATCCATTTTCTTTCAGCCCCCTTCCGATGACTTGCTTTCCCCGGTAAAAAGTAACCCTGGCCCAGTTCTCACTTTTTCCCAGAATATCTCCGATTTCCTGAAAGCTCAACTCCCCGGTCAGCCGCAGCAGCATAACATCCTTCATGGGACTTTGAAGCTTCTGGATTCTGCGAAAAATCTCCAGCTTTCCCTCATTTTCCAGAAATTCCTGTTCCAACCCCTGCTCCGCCGCCAGCGCGACGGTCTCGTCTATAGATACCTCCCTGCGGCGTCGTTTCCGGTCCAGATGCTGATAAAATGTAAATTTCGCAATCTGGCACAGCCAGGTGGACATCTTGCGCTTTCCCTGAAAGGTTCCGGCTTTTTTGATGGCGCGATAGAAGGTCTCCTGGGTCAGTTCCTGGGCAAGGTCATAGTCCCCGCAGGTAAGGCTTATGAGATAGCCGAACACGGTCTGGTAATATTCCTCACATATATGCTTGATGTCCATAGCTGCCCTCCCCCCTTTCGGAATATTTTAAAAATTTCCAGGTTTATATTCGGAACGAGATTTCTTTGAAAATTTGTCCCTGGATTTTATTCTATAAATAAGTCCGCAGGATCCGCTGTCCGTTACAATTTTTTTGCAAAAAACAAGCATAAGGCCAGGAAACATTTTCTGCCGCGCAGCTTACCCTTCAATATTTTCCGATTTTACCCGCCACGATTCTGGCGATTTTATAGACAGGATTCTCCATACGGCGCTTCACCTTCACCAGTTCCTTTGGAATCGCGATTCCCTGGGGACAATGCTTCTCACATTTTCCACATTTGATACAGTTTCCGGCCCCGGAGGGATTCGTTCTCAATGCGTTACACATGAAGTAGGCTTTCAGCCCTTGAAAATAGCTGTCAGTGTAGCTGGTGTTGTAGGACTGGAAGCACACGAGGATATCCACCCCTTTGGGGCATGGCATACAGTAGCCGCAGCCGGTGCAGGGAACTTTGACAAATTTGTTAATCTCTGTTTTTATTTTCTCGATAATCTCCAGTTCCTGCGGCGTCATGGAATCGGCGGCGGCTTCGTCCGCAACGCGAACATTTTCCTCCACCTGGGCTTTGTCATTCATGCCGGAGAGCACCACCGTCACCTGGGGCTGGTTCCAGAGCCATTTTAGCCCCCACTCCGCCGGGCTCCGTCTGGGCTGAGCCTGCTCAATGAGTTTCTTTGCCGAGACCGGAAGGCCCTGGACCAGGCGGCCTCCCCGCAGGGGTTCCATGATGATGACCGGCAAGCCCTTCCCTGCGGCATACAGAAGCCCCCGCCGGCCCGCCTGGGAATGTTCGTCCATATAGTTGTACTGAATCTGGCAGAAATCCCAGTCATAGGCGTCGATGATTTTCAGAAAATTCTCCGTACCCCCATGGAAGGAAAAACCGATGTTCCCAATCTGTCCGGCGGCTTTTTTCTCTGCGATCCATTCCTGAATGCCTAAGCCCTTCAACCGCTCCCAGGCCGCAATGTCGTTGAGCATATGCATAAGATAATATTCCACATGGTCTGTCTTAAGACGACGAAGCTGCTCGTTAAAATACCGCTCCATATCGCCCTCTTTCTTGATATAATAATGGGGCAACTTGGTGGCGATATTGACCTGGTCCCGGTGTCCCTTGGCCAAAAAGGTCCCCAGGGCTTCCTCGCTGCCCGGGTAGGTGTAGGCCGTATCAAAATAATTTACGCCCTTTTCAATGGCCAGGCTCATCTCCTCCTCGGCCTTATTCTGGTCGATAGCCGTGCCTTTCTTGGAAAAGCGCAGGCAGCCATAGCCTAAAATGGATAATTCCTGTTGGTTTCGGGGATTTTTGCGATACTGCATGTGTGAACCTCCTGATAAATGTGTGTGCTGAATAAGAGCGCATTCCTTCCCGGCGCTTGATATGGCACAAGCGTCAAAAGATCATAGAAACCGCGCTTTGCTGGAAGGGACTTTCCTGTAAAATTCAAAAAAGGAAATACCGTAATCAGTATTTCCTTCTTAGAAGTGCAGGAAAAGAGACTTGAACTCTCATGACATTGCTGTCACACGGACCTGAACCGTGCGCGTCTGCCAATTCCGCCATTCCTGCATGTTATGCAAATCACATGACCTGCAACGAAGATTATAATAACAGCTTTCGGGACGGAAGTCAAGAGGTTTTTGAAAATTTTTTTAACTTGCGGGCAGACCTCTTGCAAGCGGACAAGACAACGTGTACAATGTACTATTGTAGTAACTTATAAAATCGAACCGTGTATCCCAGATAAAAACCATTGACCGGAAGCGACATAAGAACATTTCACACGGAGGAAAGAACATGCGTGAAGACGAGTTTGAAGAACCAAGTAGCAACAAGGAAAAAATTATGACAATCCTGGCAATTATTCTATGCGCGGCAGTGCTGATTGGAGCGGCCATATTTCTTTTCCGGGTCTTCGGCGGAAAAGAAAGCGCCCCTGTAAACCAGGACACCTCAGAAAACGCCGAAGACCCGGAAATCGAAGACGACAGTCTGGCGGAAAATGTGCCGGAACCCGACACTGGAGAGGACATCCAGGGTGCCGGTGATAACGAAACTTCGGATTCCAATGGAGCGGACTCCGAAAGCAGCGCTGACAACCAGGGAACCGGAGAAAGCACCGGCAACAGCGCGGAAGCCGGAATGAAGTTCCAGGAAGTAAACGAGACAGTCACAGCAAAGGACGTGACAAATCTAAGAAATATTCCCAGCCAGGGTGCGGACAGCACGGTACTGCGGCAGTTAAACAACGGAGAGACAGCCACAAGAACCGGTATCAGCGACAGCGGATGGTCCCGACTTGTGCTGGACGGTACCACCTATTATGCGGTATCTAATTACCTGACCACAGACCTCGCTTACCAGCCGCCGGAGCCGGAAACCGAGGAAGACGATGGCATCAAGACGCAATTCACTGCCTGCCAGGAGCAGGTAACCCCAAAGATTGAAATCAACCTGCGGAACATCCCCAGCGTGACAAATCCCGATGCCGTGGTGGTGGCCACCGCCTATGCGGGAGAAGTTTTTATACGGACCGGTATCAATACGGACGTGGGCTGGTCCAGGGTGGAATATAACGGACAGGTACTTTACTGTGTCAGCAGTTATCTGGATGTGGTGGAATAGCGGATATATTCGCAAAAAGGGTGACCTGCTCTCATGCTGTCTCCGATAATTGAGGTGTCGTAATAAAACGTCATAAGGAAAAATTACAGCCAAAAGGGCGCAAACGAATAACCCGCTTGCGCCCTTTTGGGTATCCGGGCAAAACAGTCCGCCTACCTGCTCTCCTCCGCCTTCTTACGTTCCTCCGTCAGCCCCAGCACCGCAAAGGTCTCCGGGTCCAGCAGCACGCCGTAGTCGGCTTCCGCCTGGGCGATGGTAATGTATTCGTTCTTGGCATCCATAGCCACTTTCTCCGGCGGACGCTTAAAGGGGTCTCCGTAGCCGCCGCCGGTGGCGGTTACCAGCCGGACCACGTCGTTGGTATTCATCACCCGGCGGGCCACGATTCCCATGGGATCGCTGACCGTGCCATCCGCGTCAATGAACTGGAAGTAGTTGATGGAGCCATCCTTGCCTCCGGCAGCGCCCCAGACAGGCCATTTATTCCGGCCAAAGGAGGCCGTAAAGGTCTGGTTGTCGTTCATAGAGCGATAGGTGCGGACCGCGCCGCTTCCGCCCCGGAACTCCCCGGCGCCTGCGCCGTCCGTGTGCAGGCTGTGCTCGTCTACACGGATCCCGTAACGGGTCTCCGCCATTTCCACTGGAACGTTGTAGGTCTCGCCGTCGCCGACACAGAACTGCCCCACCTGGCCGTCATGGCCACGGCTGGCGCCCCAGCCTCCCACGGTGGGCTCAATGATCAGATAATCATTGCCGAAATCCTGATGCTTTCCGGACATCAGCACCGTACACACGGACAGCAGGTGTCCTGCCCCCAGAGATTCCGGGAACACCGGAGCCAACGCTTTCCATACCAGGTCAATGACATAGATCATGCTCTCATAATAGCAGGAGGTCGCCGCCGGACGGTTGGCCTTCAGCACGCTGCCCTGCTCGCAAATGGTCTTAAGGGGAGCGAACACGCCGTCGTTGACGGCCAGCTCCGGCCCCACCACCGACATAAAGACCACCTTGACCCCTGCGTAGGCCGCCGTGGCCCCTGAATTGACGCAGCCGATGACCTGGGGATCGCTTCCGGTGAAATCCGCCACAAACTCGTCGTCCGTGATGGTGACTTTTACCTGCAGATGCACCGGATTGCCGTGACCGTCGTCATCCATGTATTCGTCCATTTCCCAGGTGCCCTTGGGCATCTCCGCAAGGCGGCGGCGCGCCACCAGCTCTCCCTGGGCAATCAGACGTTCCATGGAGCCCTTCACCACATCCGCGCCATATTTTTCACAGAGCTCGCAGACGCGCTTCTCGCCGGTACGCAAAGAGGAGATCTGTCCCCACATGTCCCCCTGGGAAACCTGGGGATACCGCATATTGCTGCGCATCAGATCCCATACCGGCTCGATCAGCTGCCCCCGGTCCACCAGCTTGGTGCCGGAGAAGCACATGCCCTCCTGAAACAGATTGGTGGCGTCCGTGGTAAAGGAGCCGGGCGCCATGCCGCCAATGTCGCTCCAGTGGGCCTTATTTCCGGCAAAGGCGATGAGCTCTCCCTGATAGAAAATGGGCATCACCATACCCACGTCGGACATGTGGGTGCCGCCTCCCATGAAAGGGTCGTTGATGATGTACACGTCGCCGGGATTGAGATTCTCCTTCCCATACTTGTCCACCACGGCACAAATCATAGGGGAGATCATGCCTATGAAGCCGGTGACGCCATTTCCCTGGGTCAGCAGGCGCCCCTCAGCGTCCGCAATACCACTGGCATAGTCCAGCGTTTCATAGATGATCGGACTCATGGAGGTCTGGGCAAAGGCATAGAAGATCTCATTGCTGACCGCGATCAGAGAGTCCTTGACAATATCCAGAGTTACCGGATTGATGGTTATTTTTTCAGACATTATGCTACCTCCGTTTCCACAATCAGATTCCCGTACTTATCCACAGATAAGCGCTGTCCCGGGCAGACCACCGTGGCGGTGGTAGGCTCCTCCACCACCAGGGGCCCCTGGGCGGACGCCCCATAGCCTAACCGGGCCCGCTCATAAATGGGCGTGTCAAGCCAGCCGTCGCCGGAGAAGAATACCCGGCGGGTTTCCTTTAAAGCACTGGAAATATCCCCCTCCTGAGCCGGAATTTCCTGCAGGGCGGGCTTAGACAACTGTCCATAGGCAACCAGGTGCAGGTTCACGATCTCCGCCGGGGTATCCGGCAGGGAAAATGTATAAAAATGCTCATGGGTCTTATGGAAGCGGGCCATGATCTCGGCACGGTCCTCCTCCTTCCAGGGATAGGCGGGCGCAGCCACCTGGACCGTGTGCTCCTGTCCCACATAACGCATATCCGCGATAAAGGTGAATACGGACTGCTCCGGAGAAATGCCCTCCGCCGCGAAACGGGCCCCGGCCTCCTCCATCTGAGCCTTCCACATGGCATTTAACTCCTCCATGGAGGCCTCAGCGAAGGAAAGGATCTTCGTCTGGATAAAGTCGTGGCGGATATCGCTCATCAGCATACCCCAGGCGGAAAACACCGACGCCGCCACGGGAACAACCACCTTGCGGATGCTAAGCTCCTTCGCCAGTGTCGGCCCGTGCATAGGTCCGCCGCCGCCAAAGGCTACCATGGTAAAATCTCTGGGATCATAACCCCGCCGCACGGAAATCAGCTTCAGCGCATTGTTCATGTTGGAATCCGCCACACGGATAATGCTCTCCGCCGCCTCGTCGGCGTCAACTCCAAGGGGCTTTCCTACCTTTTCTGCCAGGGCGCGGCGCACCGCCTCCAGGGAAACCTCCATATCAAAATTTTGGGCAGACAGGCGTCCCGCAATGAGATTGGCGTCCGTGGTGGTGGGCTCCGTGCCTCCCTTGCCGTAGGCTACCGGTCCCGGCAGCGCTCCCGCGCTCTTAGGCCCTACCTTCAGGGAGCCCGCATCATCCATCCATGCGATAGAGCCGCCGCCATTTCCAATCTCCACAATGTCCACCACGGGGGCCATGATGGGATACCCGGCGCTGCGCTCGGTTTTTTCAATGTAATAAGAGGTGGTGACTTTCACCTCTCCCTGGTCGATGAGGGAGCATTTTGCCGTGGTGCCGCCCACGTCAAAGGCGATCACATTGGGCTCGCCGATCATTTTTCCCAGAATGGAGGCGCCGAAAACACCCGCCACAGGGCCGGATTCCACCACGTTGATGGGCGTGAGCTTTGCCTGCTCAAAGGTGGTGGTGCCGCCATTGCTCTGCATGATATAACGGCTACCGCATACGCCGGCGTCCGTCAGTCTCTGCCCAAGCCTGTCAATATAGGAGGAAGCCGTGGGCATCACATAGGCATTTAAGACTGCCGTGGAGGTGCGCTCATACTCCCGCCACTCCTTTGTAATATCCACCGAAGGACACACATATACCTCCGGCCAGAGCTCCTTGATCTTCTCCACGGTCCGGCGCTCATGCTCCTCGTTGGCGTAGGAGTTGATGTAGCAGACGGCAATGGCCTCCACCTGCTCCTTTTTCAGATATTCCACCGCTTTACAGATATCCTCTTCGCTCAGCGGCGTTAAGATCTCTCCCTTATAGCTGATGCGCTCGGCAACCTCCCGTCGCAGGTAACGGGGGACAAAGGGTTCGGGCTTCTCGAACACCATATTGAACAAATCCGGACGGTTTCCCCGTGCCAGCTCCAGGATATCCCGGAATCCCTTCGTGGTGATGAGGGCTGTTTTTGCGCCCTTGCGCTCCGTCAACGCATTGATGATCGTGGTTGTCCCGTGGAAAAACGCTTCGATACTCCTCGGCTCCACACCGCTTTTCTCCAGAACATCCATCACGCCCTGGTCAAAATTTGGCGGAGTCGTATGGGATTTTTCCAAAATCAGATTCCCGGTTTCATCGATGGCAACCAGATCGGTGAATGTGCCGCCAATGTCTGTTGCTACTTTCACTATGGATCCCTCCTTGTCTTTTTCGCCGTCTCTTAAGGAGATAAGCCGGCTCTGATACTTATAAAATCAGCGTAGCATAAGCATTTCCGGATGTCAACTTTATTCTTTTACTAAATTAACGCAACGCCGCATAACCGTTACTGTTCAGATATCCGGACTGTTACCATGATCGTCATCCGCATAGATCACAACTGCCAAAATCCACTTGCCCCATCAAACACGCTGTGGTACACTGAACCCAGGAAAAGAAAGGAGCATAAGATCATGCAAAATCCCATTGCAATAATGACACTTTCCAATGGCGGTGTCATTCGAATGGAACTGTATCCCGACATTGCGCCCAACGCCGTTTCCAGCTTTCTCTATCTGGCCCGCAGAAAGGTGTTCGACCACTATCCGATTGAGCGCATTGTCCCCGGCTGGGTGCTGGACATGAGCTACCATGCCTTTCACAACCCGGAAGCCTGTTATTTTATTCCCAATGACGCCGAACAAGGTCGGTACCTGGAAGCCGTTTTCGGCACGGTGGGCCTTGGCGGTTACGGCGGCCCCGGCATTTCCGGCGGGGAATTCTTCTTTCCTCTGGCAGACTGCCCGGCAATCACAGGCGCCTATCCCATCTTTGGCAGGGTAACCCACGGCCTGTCCGAGCTGCGCCGCCTGGAACAGGTGGAGACCTACCCGGTGCCCTTCCCCGGACAGCCCGACGTTTTAATCAACACGCCTGTTCGCCCGGAGTTCATTCAAACCGTCACAGTGGATACCTTTGGCAGGGATTTCGGGGAGCCGGTCCGGCTGAAGGGAATGGAAAAACCGCTTTTCTGGCCGCTACTCCAAGGCTAGGCGCCGGACGTCCAGGAAAAAAACGCGCACGGAAAAGTTGGAAAAATTAAAATTAGGCATTGACATTTTCAAAAACATTTGGTATTATTTTTAGGTCGCAACAGGATATGGTTGCCAATGCGGAAGTGCTGGAATTGGCAGACAGGCAAGACTAAGGATCTTGTGTCTGTATAGACGTGTGGGTTCAAGTCCCATCTTCCGCATGCCGAAAGCCCTTGATTTTCAAGGGCTTTTTTACATATAAAATAACATATCATTTTGGATGAAGAAAACAATAACATAAACAGAGAATCCCCCATCTCACGACAGCCCCTGCCCATACCCCCAATATCACATTACGGATTTGAACGGCCCCTCCGGTCCGGTATATTTCCTGATTTGGAAACAAGTATGCTTACATTCAAAAAGGAGGACAATCTATGAGAGAGATAACACAACCCGCATTTCCGCCGCTGCCCTACAGTCTGCATGATATGCATATTACCAGCATGGAAATTGACGGCAATACTCTGACGTTGATTTTTGACTACGGCTACTGCGAGACAAAACCGCCCTATCGGCAAGTCCAGGGAAATATCCGTATCGAGGGGCTGGACCTTGACTTTTGCAGCGTCTATCTATTGGAATATACCGACGTCCCCTGTGGAAATCATGGCACTTTTCGCGGTCAAAAGCTGTCCCTGCATGATTTCATCCGCAGTTCTGACAGGATCAGCGTAGATATTATGGACGAAACCTACGGTTATCATATGATGAAGCTAAACGGCTTTGTTTCTTTCGGTACGGATATGCTGGAAGGAATTTTTGAGATTTCCTACACCGGCGCAGTCACGTATCTTATTCAAGATTAGACGGTTTTTTCAAACACCCGTTGCAAAGGAATGATTTTCAAGACAAATTTGAAGTTGTGGAGGTATTTATGGAACTCAGAAGAGCAACAGAAAAGGACAGTAATACAATTTGGAAAATGCAGACAGAAGCATTTGCTGAATTACTAGCTAAGTATGAAGATTATGATACAAACCCAGGAAACGAAACAGTTGAAAGAATAAAAGCCAGACTTTTACAGCCATATACCTATTTTTACTTTATTATTGTGGGAAACAACGTAGTTGGGGCCATTAGAATTGTGGATATGAAAGATGGCAGTCGAAAGAGAATCGCTCCACTTTTTATTTTGAAAAAATATAGAAACAAAGGTTATGCCCAATTAGCGATGATAGAAACCGAGAAAATTCACGGACAGAACAACTGGAAATTGGATACGATATTTCAAGAAGAAGGAAATTGTTATTTATATGAAAAAATGGGGTATTGCAAGACGGGACAAACAGAAATCATAAACGATAAAATGACGCTTGTGTATTATGAAAAAAATTAGACAAATCTCCAGCGGCAAGCTCAAGAAGATGCCCCAATAGTCATAAAACAACTCACGGGACATCCTCTTTTCTCTTTGCGCTTCTCTTCACACAAACTGGGAAGCCAGACCTCGAAGCAGCTCCGCCGACTCCCGGAGCTTGATAAGTTCCTCCTCGTCCAGAGAAATCGGCACCAGCCGCTCCACCCCGGAGGCTCCCACAATGGCGGGCATACTCAGAGAGACGTCCTCTATGCCGAACTCCCCGTGCATAAGATTGGACACCGGCAGGATGGATTTTTCATCCCGGATAATGGCCTCGCAGATCCGCCGCACCGCCATGGCCACGCCAAAGTACGTGGCTTTCTTTTTCTTGATGATCTCATAGGCGCTGTTCTTCACATTCTCAGCAATCCGCTCGGTGGCTTCGTCGTGGTTGTAGTGGCCCCGCATTTCACAGAAGGTGTTCAGCGGCACCCCGGATACCGTGGCGCTGCTCCAGGCCGCCAGCTCGCTGTCCCCATGCTCGCCGATGATGAACGCGTGAACGCTCCGGCTGTCCACCCCCAGATGCTCTCCCAGGTTGTATTTCAGCCTTGCCGTATCCAGCACCGTTCCCGAACCCAGCACCCGGTTTTCGGGAAAACCGGAAAGCTTCAGCGCCGTGTAGGTGAGAATATCCACCGGGTTTGGCACCACCAGCAGAATCCCCGGGCACTGCCGCCTTGCGATCTCCGGAATAATGGATTTAAAAATATTCACATTTTTCTGAACCAGATCCAGTCTGGTCTCGTCGGGCTTCTGGTTGGCTCCCGCCGTAATGATAATGATGGCGGCGTCCACGATATCGTCGTAGTCCCCCGCGTAAATTTTCATGGGTCTCGCAAAAGGAAGTCCATGGCTGATATCCAGCGCCTCTCCCTCCGCCCGAGCTTTATCTGCGTCGATTAAGACCATTTCCGTAAAAAGCCCGCTCTCCATCAGGCTGAAGGCGGTGGCCGCTCCCACGAAGCCGCAGCCAATCATGGCTACTTTTCTTTGATTTATGGTTATTTCCTGCATTTGTGTTCCATCCTTTCTGTAAAATAGAGTCTCTCCCCGCATTGGCCTGGCCCGCCGCCGCCCGCAGGCTGTCTGTCAGAACGTCTCCCCGTCACAAAAACAGGCAAGTCCGCTAGCCCTTCAAACTCCCAAGTGCCACTCCCTGTACAATGAACCGGGATAGCAGCAGATACACCAGGACCACCGGAAAGATAGAGCAAAAAATCATCATGTACAGCTGTCCCATATCAAACTTGGTAAAATCGGCGCTGCGAATATATGCGATCCACAGGGGCAGCGTCTTTTTTTCACTGCTGGTAAGTACCAGGGAGGGCGTAAAATAATTGTTCCAGCTTGACACAAAGGTAAAGATAGCCTGCACCGCCAAAGCCGGCTTGATCACGGGAAGAATCACCCGGTTAAAGGTGAAAAATTCCCCGGAGCCGTCAATTCTGGCCGCCTCCACCATTTCCAGGGGCAGTGCGCTCTCCATATACTGCTTCAGGAAAAAGAACACGGCCGGCGCTGCTATGGAAGGCACGATCAGCGGCAGAAAGCTGTCCTTTAAGCCCATGGACGTGATCAGCTTTACAAATCCCAGCGCACTGACCTGTGTGGGAATGGTCATCACCAGCAGAATAAAATAAAATGCCGCCTTTTTGAACCGAAACTCATATACATGGATAGCATACGCAGTCAGCGCCGAAAAATACACGGAAAGCAGCGCGGTCAGCGACGCCACGAATACACTGTTTCCTAAGCCCCGCACAATGAGGATAGTCTTATTTTCCCATACACTGGAAAGATTTGCAAGAAAAGATTTTCCGGGAAGCAGCGAAAAGCCCTTCTGAATATCGCTGTGGGCCCTGGTAGAATTGACAAACAGCATGTAAAAGGAAAACAGACAGACTACCGAGATCAGCGTCAATACCAGATAGCAGATCCCCCGCCTTATCTTAAGGGACAATCCCCTTACTTCTTCTTTTTTTTCCCTCATACCCGCTCCTTTCCCGGTTTCCGGCCTTTGGTAAGGCTCTTAAATATCAGGACACTCAAAACCCCGGTAATGAAAAACAGAATCACGGAAAGCGCTCCCGCCATGCCGTAATTTTTATTAAACAAATGGTTGTTCAAATACATCATCAGCGTCATGGAGGTCCGGTCCGGCTCCCCCTTGCCGTTGGTCAGTATCTGGGGCACATCGAACATCTGCAGTCCCCCGATCAGCGATGTGATCAGCACATAGATCAAAATCGGCTTTAAAAGGGGCATGGTGATCCGGGAAAATACCTGGAACGGCGAAGCGCCGTCCACACGGGCCGCCTCAAACAGCCCCGTGTCAATGCCCATCATTCCGGCCATCAGAAGAATGGTGGTATTTCCAAACCACATCAGCACATTCATCAGCGCCACCAGCCCTCTGGCCCCCGCCGTGCTGGCCAGAAAGCGAAAAGGCTCCTGGAAGATCCCAAGATTTACCAGAACATTGTTCACGGGCCCGTTGTTGGAAAACAGCGCGAAAAACAGCATGGAGAAAGCCGAGGCCATGATCAGATTAGGCATATAGATCACCGTCTTAAAGAATCCGGCCCCCCGAAGACGCAGCCTGGTATCGGTAAACCAGGCTGCAAGCAGAAGGGCGATGGCTATCTGAGGCACAAATCCCAATATCCACATGATCAGCGTATTTCCGGCATATTTCAGTAAATCTCCCTGGGTAAACAGGGCTATGTAGTTTTCCAGGCCCACAAACCTTGGGCCCACCATCCGAAGGCCGGACATGTAGTTTTCAAAAAAACTGTAATAAAAGGTGGACAGCATGGGCAGCAGCGCGAAAATTGCGTATATCAGGAAAAAGGGAATCAAAAAAATATATCCCCACCTGTTATAACCCCGGTACCTGCCCCTCTTTAAATTTTTCTGCTTCATCGCAACGCCTTTCCTCTACTTCGCCAGTTCCGGGTATTTTTCCAGGGCGGAGCGGTAGAAATTGCCAAGGGCCGTCTCTTTGTCCACGGTTCCTTCAAAATAGTCCTTCATGGCCCCCTGCAGGGATTCATTGAGCCCCTGGTCGTAATCGCTTAGGTTGCTCATATCAATTTTTCCCGCTGCCTCCGCAAACAGGGCGATATGGTTTTGCCCGCCCAGGAAATCCGAAGCGTAATCGCTGGCTGCGATCTCAGCCATGGCCGCCTGGTTGTTGGTGTAATCCTGGGTGTCCAGAGTAATCTGCTTCATAGTGGCTTCATCACAGGTCAGACGGTACATCATATCCTTGATAAAACTCAGGTTATCGGTGCCCTTGGCCGCGCAGATCCAGGTACCGCCCCAGAAATAGGGCTGAGGTCCCTCGCACACGGCGTAATCTCCGTAAATACCGTTTCCAACGGCCTCCTCACCCTCCGGGTCCGCAAGGGAATTACCAAGCAGCGTAAAATTAATGCCCCAGGTGGAATAGAAGAATCCGAACACCTTGCCGTCCGGTCCCTGGTCCGCGCTCCACTCCGGCGCCCAGAGAGAGGTCTTATTATTGTAGCCTTCCTCCGTGTAGGTCCTGGTCTGATCCACCCATTTCATGAGATTCTCGTCCAGAACGATTTTCGTTCCGTCCACCCAGGGGGCCGACATGTTATTGGAAAATGTCCGGTAGGCGTCGTCAAAGCCCGAAAGCATGAAATAGCCCCCTTCTTTCATTTTCTTCGCAATGGCGTCAAAATTTTCCCAGCTGCCAAGCTGCTCCTGCACCTTGACCGGGTCGTCTGTACCCAACACTTCCTTTGCGATGGAACGGCGATAGGCAAACAGGCCCGGCGTGGCCTGCCAGGTGG
>CALWLN010000198.1 GCA_944381535.1 uncultured Lachnospiraceae bacterium | reverse complement strand
GGTTTCCCCTTTCAAAAAGTTGTTCCATCTGCCCAATCTGAAGCAAAAATCCATTGAGCAGTTTCTTTCCCTGGAACGGGAGGACCTATACTCCGGCGGGGAACTGATTTCGGTTTATCAAGACTACTGTCGGGATCAGAACGAAGAAAAGCTCTCCCTCCTTTTGCTCCACAACAAGGAGGATGTTCTTGGCATGATAGAGCTTCTTCCGGTTCTTTCCTACCCGGAGCTTTTCCGTGGCAGCTTCACCATAGACGGCATGGAGTTAAATTCCTACCAGGAGTATGATGGCGCCGCCGCCCAGGAGCTCTATATCAGCCTGCGCCTTTTTCATCCCCTGCCAAAGCGGATATCCCGGGGACGGGAGGATATTTACCTCACCGTCTGGGGCGATACGGCAAAATTAAAAATCAAAATTTTCCAGGGGGAACTGAAATATTTTTATCCCAACTACAAAGACTATTACTATCTGCCCCAGGAGGATATTGCCATCCACAAAAGCGTGGCTTCCTATGTGGATAAGGACTTTCGCATCCCGGCCAAGGCGGCCACCTGCTACAGCAAAAAAAGCGGACGCTTCCTGCCTCAGTACACCGAAGCCTTCTCCCCCTGCTTTAAACCGGACTATCGCGATAAAATCTCTTACATAGAAATGACGGAGGAATTTATGACCTCCAAAGAATTTCAGAAAGCTTACGTTCTGCACCTGCTGCCGGAGCTTCTGAAGTGACAGAAGTGCTTATTAGTCAAATACCCCGCTGCAAAGCAGCGGGGTATTTATTCCAACGAAAGGAACTTAATCCTTCACTTCTTGCCGGATGTTTGCGAAACCTCTATGTACACCTATACAAATTCTTCTTCTGACGCTTATTCCTCGTCAGCATATTCTTCCTGCGCGTCCAGGTCTTCGGTCTCCGCAACCTCTTCCTCGGTTTCCTGAGACACGTCCGCCAGGGCCTTCATGCTCAGGCTGATCTTCTTCTCCGCCTCATTGAAATCCACAATCTTGGCGTCGATCTCCTGGCCGATCTTCAGCACATCGGAGGGCTTCTCCACATGCTCTCTGGAAATCTGGGAGACATGCAAAAGCGCGTCCACGCCGGGAGCCAGCTCCACGAAAGCGCCGAAATCCGTCATTCTGGCAACCACGCCGTGAATGATGGTACCAACCGCATATTTCTCGGCAGCGTCCTTCCAGGGATTCTCGTCTTCAAATTTCATGCTCAGGGCAATCTTGGTGTCATTGATATCCTTGATGAAAGCACGAACGGTCTGTCCCACCTTAAATACCTTCTTGGGATTCTCCACTCTGCCCCAGGACATCTCAGAGATATGCAGCAGGCCGTCAGCGCCGCCCAGATCAATGAACGCGCCGAAATCCGTTACGTTCTTAACGGTTCCTTCCACTACATCGCCCACCTGGATCCTCTCGAACAGTTCTCTCTGAAGCTCCGCTTTTCTGGCAAGCAGAAGCTGCTTTCTGTCGCCGATGATCCTTCTTCTTCTGGGGTTGAACTCGCTGATGACAAATTCAATCTCCTGGCCCTCATACTTGCCCAGATCCTTCTCATAAGTGTCGGATACAAGGCTGGCAGGTATAAAGATTCTGGTATCATCCATCACCACGCTTAAGCCCCCGTCCAATACCTGGGCAACCTTGGCACGGAGCACCTCCTGGTTGTTGTACGCCTCCTCAAGACGCTTGCTTCCTTTCTCAGCCACAAGACGCTTGTAACTTAAAAGTACCTGTCCTTCGCCGTCATTCACCTTTAAAACCTTTGCCTCCATGGTGTCGCCGACAGAGATCAACGTTGTCAAATCAACATTCGCTTCGTTTGTATATTCGCTGCGCGTGATAATACCGTCGGACTTATAACCTATATTCAGGATAATCTCGTCCGGCTTCACACCGATAACGGTACCGTCGACTACCTCTCCATTTCTGATTGTTTTAAAAGATTCTTCCAGCATTTGTTCAAAACTCATTTCTGACATTTGTTTGAACCTCCTCTATAATATTATTTGGGGTGGAAGCCCCTGCGGTAATACCTACGCTACGAATGGATCTAAGTTTCCTCACCTCTAAATCCTCAAGTGTCTGTATAAAGTAAGTATTTTCACATTCCCTTTTACATATTTCAAATAGCTTTTGCGTGTTGGAGCTGTGCTTTCCGCCAATGACGATCATGGCGTCCACCTTGGAGGCAATCTCTTTGGCTTCGGCCTGCCGCTCCTGTGTCGCACTGCAAATCGTATTTAAAACAATTATATCATAACCTTTTTTCTCAATAATTTCAACTAATTCTTTAAATTTATTGTTATGAAATGTCGTTTGGGACACGACGCAAAGCTTTTTTTGCCCCTCCAGACGGAAATTTTCCGCTTCCTCACGGCTGGAGATCACCGAAATCTGCTCTTTTTTGCCCCATCCCTTGATTCCCTCCACCTCGGGATGACTGTCATTTCCGATGATCACCACATGATACCCGTCGGCAGTGTATTTCTCCACCAAACGGTGTATTTTCAGCACAAAGGGGCAGGTGGCGTCCACATATTCCACGCCGTTTTTCTCTAAAATATCATAAATTTCTTTGGAAACGCCGTGGGAACGGATGATGACCGTGCCGCCTTTGCAATTTTTTAGCACTTCCTTAGCGCTCACCACCCGGACTCCTTTTTCTTCCAGGTCCTTAACCACCTCTTCGTTGTGTATGATGGGTCCGTAAGTATAAATGGGTCCCTTTTTCTCCGCGGCCTGTTGGTATACCGTATCCACGGCTCGCTTTACGCCGAAACAAAAGCCCGCGCTTTTTGCTGTTATCACTTCCATAGGATTCCTCGCCTTTTTCTTATTTCGCCGGTGATTTATGCCGTCAGCCGCTCCTTTGCAAGAGCCACGATCGTATCCGTCACCTCGCCGATAGTCATGTGGGAGCTGTCTACCAGCACAGCGTCCTCCGCCTGCTTTAAGGGCGCGATTTCCCGGTTCATATCACGCTCATCCCGCTCCTTGATATCCTGGCAGATTTCCTCAAGGCTACAGGCTACGCCTTTTTCCGTCAACTCTCTGTAACGCCGCTCTCCTCTGGTTTCAACGCTGGCGGTGAGATAAATTTTCAAGGGAGCATCCGGGAGTACGCAGGTGCCGATGTCTCTCCCGTCCATGATGACATTCTCCTTCTTAGCCAGGCTGCGCTGCAAGTCCAGAAGCTTCCTGCGCACCACCGGATAGGCGCTGGTGACAGAGGCCGTATTTCCCACCTCCTCCGTGCGGATAAGACCCGTCACGTTCTTGTGGTTTAAAAGAATCTGCTGCTCTCCGTCCCGGTGCTCGATGGTAACCTTGATGTCCTCACAGGCTCCGGCAACGGCTGCCTCCTCCCTGATATCCACCTGATTTTGCAGAAAATACAGCGCCATAGCCCGGTACATGGCGCCGGTGTCCACATAGAGGAAGCCCAGTTCTTTGGCCGCTCTCTTCGCTATGGTACTCTTTCCGGCCCCTGCCGGACCGTCGATTGCAATGTTAAATCCCATTTTACTTACATTCCTTTCTTCTATGGTACCTACGTATAGCAAATGGCAAATATATTTGTCGTTTGTTATACGCTGTCCCCGGCCAGGTATCCCGTGGACCAGGCAATCTGTAAATTAAAGCCGCCGGTCAATGCGTCCAGGTCCAGCACCTCCCCGGCAAAATATAGTCCTTTTACAAGCCTGGATTCCATGGTGGAAGGGTTAACCTCCTTCACGGAAACGCCGCCCCTTGTGATGATGGCCTCCTTAAAATCCCGGAAAGCCGTCAATGTCAGGGGGAGATTTTTGATAAGACGCACAAAGGAAATCCGTTCCTCCCGGGTAATTTCATGTACCCTCTTTTCCCCGGAAATCCGGCCAAGCGTCACCATCACCGGGATCAGCTTCGTGGGAAACAGCTTCTGCACCGCATTTTTAAACGCCTTATTGGGATTCTCTTCAAATTCCCTTAAGATACGCCTGTCCAGCTGTTCCTCTGTCAAAGCCGGTTTTAAATCAATCTCCATGGACAGGGGGAAGCTTTTGGCATAATCATTCAGGATACTGCTGGCGCTTATGATCAGAGGCCCGCTGACCCCGAAATGGGTAAAGAGCATTTCCCCAAAGGCCTGGTACAGCTGTTTATTCTCCTTCTTAATGGTGACCGTCACGTTTCGCAGGGAAAGCCCTTGAAGCTCCCTGATCCAGTCCTCCTTTGTCTCGAAGGGAACCAGGGAGGGCCGGGGTGTCATAATTTTATGGCCCAGCGCTTCCGCAAACCGGTAGCCGTCCCCGGTGGAGCCGGTGGCCTGGTAGGAGCAGCCCCCGGTGGCCAGGATGACGGAATCCCCAGCAAGAATTCTTCCGCCGGCAAGGCGTACGCCGGTTACCCGGGGTATTCCGGAAGCCTCGGAGACTTCCGGTCTACTGAGGGGCCGAAAATTCTCCGGCGCCTCCGTCTCTGTCAAAATCTCCGCCACAGCGTTATGAAGCCTTACCTCCACACCAAGACGCTCCAGGGTTTCCTTTAACACCCGGATCACATCCGAGGAATGGTCGGAAACCGGAAAGACCCGCTCGCCCCGCTCCGTCTTTGTCCGCAGGCCGTGTTCTTCAAAGAACGTGATGGTCTGCCAGTTGGAAAAGGTGTAGAAGGCGCTGTAGAGGAATTTTGGATTCCGAAGCACATTTTGAAACAATTCCTCGGTGTCACAGGCATTGGTGAGGTTGCACCTCCCCTTTCCCGTGATGTATATTTTCTTGCCAAGCTTTTCATTTTTCTCTAAAAGCAGCACCGAATGGCCTCTCTCTGCCGCCCGGATGGCCGCCATCATTCCGGCGGCTCCGCCGCCGATCACAATCACCTTACCCATCTATTTCTCCAGCTTTGCGTAGCGCATTTTCAAGGAATCGTCAATATGGTTGATCTCGTCATTTTCATAGACCTGATACTCGTCCCAGATATCCTCCAGCATTTCCAGGGTCCGGGCCACCTCCGGCTGCTTCTTCATGCACAGGGCCACGATCAACGCATTGATAACGCTTAAGGGCGCCACCAGGGAATCCACAATGGAGGCCATATCGCTCTTGGCAATCAGATTGCAGGAAGAATACAGGTTCATGGGGGAATGAACGCTGTCCGTCAGCGTAATCACCTTGGCGCTTCGGTTGTTGGCGAATTCCATAGCCTTTAAGGTCCGCATGGAATACCTGGGGAAGCTGATGCCGATGATCACATCCTCGCCGCTGATACGCACCATCTGCTCAAAGAGCTCGCTGGAGCTGTTGGTGTGCAGAAGATGTACATTTTCGAACATCAGATTAAAATAAAAGGCCATAAAGCTGGCCAGAGGCGCGCAGCTTCGGATTCCTACTATATAAATGCTCCTGGCATTTAAAATGGTGTCCACCGCCAGTTCAAAGGCTGTCTGGTCGATATTTTCCAGGGTGCTCTTTATCTTCTCGATATCGGCTGTCAGCACGGTCTCCAGGATTTGGGACTGGCTGATGCGCCCATAGGTGACCTCCATCCGCTGAATGGAATTCAGCTTGTTGCGCACCATCTCCTCCAGGGCCTTCTGAAATTCCGGGTAGCCCTTATAGCCCAGGTGGGTGGCAAACCGAACCACCGTGGATTCGCTGACGCCCACAATGTCCCCAAGCTTTGCCGCAGTCAGAAAAACCGCCTTATCATAATTGTCAATGATATAGGCCGCCAGACGCTTCTGCCCTTTGCTTAAGCTGCTGTATTTTTCATTGATCCGATTGCTCAACTCATTTGTGTTGCCCATTTTCGTTCTCCCTCTTTTCCATCTTTACTATCTTATCATAAAGAGGAATTGGGGGCAAGATGTTTTGTGGAATGCTCCCACCAATGTCATTAAAAATACCGCTTGTTTCCGCACTGTAAGTCATATAT
>CALWLN010000197.1 GCA_944381535.1 uncultured Lachnospiraceae bacterium | reverse complement strand
TACCAGTATTCGAATTGAGAAGGGCGATACGCTGTGGTCGATTGCGGAAGCCCACAGGACTTCAGAGTATGATTCCATCCAGGATTATATCCGTGAGATCAAGGAGTTGAACCACCTGGGGCCGGATGACATACACGCTGGCCAATATCTGACGATTCCTTATTATTCCGGCGAATTTCTTGAATGAAAGAGGTGTTATTGATGATTACATACGGAACTGTTTATTTCATTTCACGAAATTTTAATAAGGCCCTGGAGTTTTATCGGAAACTATTTGAGCGGGATGTGGTCTCACAGAACAAGACACGATTCGCATGTTTTCAGATTGATGGTTTTGGATTATCTATTATGAATGGCTATTATGATGTGGAACATCCAGAGGATGTAATTCATAAAGGCAGTGAATGGAGCACTTATGATGATATGGTGCGAATTGCCAATAGCAGAGATTCAGGAAAAATCGTGATAAATCTTTGCGCTGACAACTTAAAGAAAGAGTATGAAAGAATCAAGGAGCTGGGGCTTGGATCAGAATTGACAGATATAAGGTATATAAATGCCGGACAACCTTACTGGTACTTTTGTTTGAAGGATTTCGATGAGAACATTATAGAAATTACCGGAAATTATGAGGAAGGAGAAGCTATTTTAAGGGACAGTTATTATGAGGAGGAAGAAATTATTTTTAAGGGACGCTTATGAAAATATATTCTATGAATACCACGGATTTATGCGTTTTGCAGCTTTTTTCGGAATATGATGATTATATGATTCATTTTTTGGGGGATGATAAAAAGTATTATACACGCTATAGTAAAAATGAACATATTGAAAAAGCCTGGGTTGCATATGTGGATAATCTTCCGATAGGTTGTATCGCATTCAGAAGAAAAGCGGTTGGTGTAGGTGAAGTGAAGCGACTATTCATCCGAGAGGAATATAGAAGCAGGGGAATATCCAGAGTTTTACTTAAAACAGTTGCAGACTTTGCTAAAAAACAAGATTGTCATACACTTTTTTTAGATACCAGAATAACGCTTCATCCGGCAGTTTCCATTTACCAGGCATTTGGCTTTCGGGTTGTTTTTCAGGAAGGAGCTTATATTCAAATGGAAAAGGAGCTATAGATGGGTTTTCCCGTTACTGTTCAGAAGCCAGTTCCGCAAAATACGCCGAATTTTTTGGTGTATTTTGTTGTCTTTTTTCGGGTTATTGTCTATAATAGTATCATAGTGGGTTAGGAGATAAGTTTATGTTTAAATTCTTTTATGTGATATTAATGAACTTATATCGGGCTCCTTATATGATTCCTAAGATGCGTTATCAGGCAAGACATCCGGAAAAGTATTCGGAACAGAAACGATATAATTTAGTGCGCCATGTAATTAATGTAGTAAAACGAACCGGACGTATTCATACCCGGTCCTACGGAGAGGAGAATCTTCCCAAAGAGGGGGGATATGTCATGTATCCCAACCATCAGGGAAAATATGATGTACTGGGGATCATGGTTTCCCACAAAGAGCCCTGTACCTTCGTCATGGACGAGAATAAATCCCATACCATTCTGGTGAAAGAAATCATTGATCTGTGCCAGGCCAAGCGTCTTAACAAGGAGGATGTGAGACAGGCCATGACCGTTATCAATGAAGTCGCCCGGGAAGTGAAGGAAGGACGCAAGTATATTATCTTTCCGGAGGGCGGATACGAATTTAACAACAAAAATACCATAGGCACCTTCAAGGCCGGAAGCTTTAAATGCGCCGTGAAAGCCAAGGCTCCTATTGTCCCGGTGGCCCTTATCGATTCCTATAAGCCCTTTAACAGCCTTTCCCTGGGACTGGGAAAGGTAACCACCCAGGTTCATTTTTTAAAGCCTCTGTATTATAAGGATTACCAAGGCTTAAAGACCGTGGAGATTGCCAGGCTGGTGAAGGAGCGTATCAGCGAGGTAGTGGCCCAGTACAGCTTTTCCAGACCATATTAGGAGCGGTAAAGCTTGAAAGCTGCCGCATACAGGCGGTCCTTAACACCGGGGTTCTCCGTATTTAACTGTTTTATCAGCTGTTTTACATAGGCCCGTCTGGTGTGCCCGTCCATAGGACAGGGACTTTTGGTGACGGCAATTTGGTATTTATTGCAGAAGCCTTTCACATCCGCCTCCCGCACGTACAGCATGGGACGGATAACCGTGATACCCGTCTGCTCCAGTTTGGTTTTCGGTGCGAAGGAGTGGAAGCTTCCCTCAAACAGCAGTGACAGAAGCATGGTTTCGATAAAATCATCCCGGTGGTGGGCGTAGGCAACTGTGTGGATTCCCTCCTCCAAGAGAGCCTGATTCAGCGCGCCTTTTCGCATTTTTGCACAGAGCGCGCAGGGATTGGATTCTTTTCGGGCCTGAAAGACAATATCCGCAATCTGCGTGGTTACGACACGGTAAGGAACCTGCAGCTGGCTGCAGAATTGTTGCATAGCCTTTAAATCATACGTCTCAAAGCCAAGATCCACCGTGATGGCGGTAAGCCGAAATGTTTTGGGATAAAAGCGCTGTAATTGTTTTAACCCGTAAAGCAGCGTCATAGAGTCCTTTCCACCGGAAAGGCCCACAGCAACGGTATCATTGTCTGCGATCATATCAAAATCATCTATAGCCTGCCGCAGCTGACTTAAAAGCTGTTGTAGTTTCATGTCTGGAAATCCTTTCTTTCGCTGTAAATCAAGTATAAACTAGGCTCGGCAATACTTCGCCAAGTAGAAACTATTATACCACATTTTTTCGCATTGCCACATATAGAATAGTGTGCTAAACTAAGAATAGTGAAAAGGGGTTACTGTTTTTTTACTCTGCGAATGTAATATTCCGTTTTTACTTCGTGACCAGTAACAAAAAAGGAGAATTGTCATGAAAAATATTTTAATTGTCATAGACATGCAAAACGATTTCATCAGCGGAAGCCTGGGAACCAGGGAGGCGGAGGCTATCGTGGGAAGAGTAGTGAAAAAGGTCCAGTCTTTTGACGGCCCTGTGATATTTACCAGGGATACCCATACGGAGCACTATCCGGAGACAGCCGAGGGCCAAAAGCTTCCCATTTCCCATTGTATCCGTGGGACACAGGGCTGGGAGCTTCACCCTGCGCTGGAAGAGTTGAGAGTACAGAAAGACGCTGTGACCTTTGACAAAATTACTTTTGGCTCGAAAGAGCTGGCCATCTATTTATGCGAGAAAATAAAAGAATTCGGCGGAATAAGTTCCATCACGCTGTGCGGTCTGTGCACGGATATCTGTGTGATTTCCAATGCCTTGCTGATCAAAGCGTTTTTGCCGGAGGTTCCCATTCTTGTGGATTCCGCTTGCTGTGCCGGAGTGACGCCGGATAGTCATCTGAATGCGCTTAAGGCCATGGAAATGTGCCAGATTGAGATTGTGTAGGAGAGTAATTATGAGATTTGTGATTCAGAGAGTGACAGAGGCCTCCGTGACCATTGACCAGTCTGTGGTGGGAGCCATTCAAAAGGGATTTCTGGTGTTGATTGGCGTTTCCAATGAGGATACCAGGGTGATTGCCGATAAAATGGTAAAAAAACTCATTTGTTTACGTATTTTTGAAGATACGGAGGGAAAGACAAATCTGGCTTTAAAGGACGTGGACGGACAGCTTTTGCTGGTTTCCCAATTTACCTTATACGCAGACTGCAAAAAGGGCAACCGACCCTCCTTTATCAATGCAGGGAATCCGACCCTGGCCAGGGAATTATATGAATACATCATCGAGGAATGTAAAAAAGAAATCCCTGTGGTACAGACCGGTGAATTTGGAGCGGAAATGAAAATTTCTCTGTGTAATGACGGTCCCTTTACCATAGTACTGGATTCCGATGTATTATAAATTGTATTTTGGAAAGCTTCGACAAAGATAAAAAGTACAAAGGAACGGCAAATTCCGGGGCTTGTGACATAGAAAGAGTTGTAGAAAGAGATATGTATCAGTTCGTGAAATGTTGATTTTGCGAACTGAAATAGGTGAAATCATGGAATATACGGACAAAATCAATTTAGAGAACAAACGCAAACTGAACGCGCTTTTAAAGGAACTTCCCAAGTTCTGCGGCGACTACTTCCGGTATCTTGATACCAGGAATACGTCCTCCAGGACCCGTCTGGCTTACGCATACGATCTGCGTCTGTTTTTTCAGTTTATACAGCAAAATAATCCCGTGTACGCCAAACAATCCATGCATGATATTCCCATCACCGTTTTGGACCAAATGACGCCCACGGACATTGAGGAATACTTAGCTTACCTTTCCTTCTATGAAAACGCTGAAGGAACGGAAAAAACCAACGGCGAAAAAGGAAAATCACGAAAATTATCGTCCCTCCGGACCATGTATAATTATTTTTTCAAAAAAGAATTTATCACCACAAACGCGCCATCCATGATCGAGACGCCCAAGAAACATAAGGACAACATCATTCATCTGGACAAGGACGAGGTATCTGATCTGCTTACCGCTGCGGAACAAGGCAATTCCCTCACCGACCGGCAGCTTGCCCTCCATGAAAAGACAAAGTACCGTGATACTGCTATTCTCACTCTTCTACTCGGAACAGGTGTTCGTGTTTCGGAATTGGTGGGAATGGATGTCAAGGATGTGAATTTCAAGTACAATTGTGTTCGTGTGGTTCGAAAAGGCGGGAATGAGTCTACGGTGTACTTCGGTGACGAGGTTTCGGCGGCTTTGATGGAATATCTGGAACTGGAGCGGCCCTCTCTCGCCGAAAAGGCGGCCCCCGAACACGCTGACGCCTTGTTTCTCTCCTTGAAATATACCCGGCTCACCACCCGGGCCGTGGAGAAGCTGGTAAAAAAATACAGCAACGCAGCCAGTATCAATAAGAAAATCACACCCCATAAGCTTCGGAGCACCTATGGCACCAATTTATACAAGGAAACCGGCGATATCTACCTGGTGGCTGACGCTCTGGGCCATAAAAGCGTGGAAACCACCCGCCAGCACTACGCTGCAACCGATGACGAACGCCGGCGCCTGGCCGGGAAGTTTTCCGGGAGTATTTTTCAGAAAGATTAAGAGCAAAGCAAAGCCAGCGCTTCTATAGTAAACGACAAATACATTTGTCGTTTACTATAGCCCCTCCGGGGGATGCGCACGATTTTTGTGTGGAAATTTCTGCGTTTACACGCAGCAAAAATCGGCGCAGGAAACGTCATAAATGTTTTCTTTATGACATTTGTCGTTTACTATAGACCGTTACCGCATTTTCTTAATCTCCATATACTTCAATATCATTTCCATGCACCCCTCGAATCCAAGCTGGCTGCTGTCCAGAGTCAAATGATAGCTGGCGCAGCTGCCCCATTTCTTATTCGAATAATAATTATAGTAGCTGGCCCGCTTTTTGTCGGTCTTCTGTATCATATCCTTTGCCTTGTCAGCGGTCCACTGGTATTCCTCCATCAAATGCTTGATACGAAATTCCTTATTCGCATGAATGAAAACATTGAGGCAATTGGGATGTTCCGCCAGGGCATAATCCGCGCAGCGTCCCACAATGATACAGGATTCCTTCTTAGCCAGATTCTTGATGGCATCAAACTGGGCCAGGAAGACCTTGTGATTCAGGGGCATATCCAGATAGGAGGAAGCCGTATATCCGTTGACAGAATAGGTATCCATCACAAGAGAATACAAAAAGCTGCTGGTCGGTTTCTCGTCATGATTGTGGAAAATCTCCTCGCACAGTCCGCTCTCCTTGGCTGCCAGCTTCAGCAGTTCCTTGTCGTACAGATTGACCCCCAGCTTATCCGAAAGCAGGCGTCCGATATCCATACCTCCGCTGCCAAATTCTCTGCCAATGGTAATTACAAAATTCTCCATACAAATCCCACCTTTCTGCGATACAATTCTAATATAATGACAAGTGATATATCTTATCTTTGTTTATTATAACACAAAAGACGAAAAATGTATATACAATCCAGAAAATTTGTGTATTATTACCAAATTCATTATTACTGCAATTTCTCCAGTAATTCCAGAAAATATTCCGGCAATGGCGCCTCAAATTCCATGTAAGCTTTCGTTGTGGGATGAACAAAGCCAATCACCATGGCGTGAAGGGTCTGGCCCTGGAGCCGAAAGGGTTCTTTCCCATTTCCATATACCTCATCTCCCAAAAGGGGATGTCCGATACCTGCCATGTGAACCCGGATCTGATGGGTCCGCCCCGTCTCCAGTTCAAATTCCAGGTAGGTATATTTAGAAAAACGCTTCAACACCTTATAATGGGTCACCGCCGGCTTTCCGTTTTTGACATTCATGGCCATCCTTTTCCGATCCACCGGATGACGGCCGATATTCCCTTCGACAACGCCGGAATCCTCCTTCACGCAGCCTTTTACAATGCCCCGGTATCTGCGGGTGACCGTGTGCTCCTTGATCTGCTCTGCAATGCAGGCGTGGGCGGCGTCATTTTTGCACACAATGAGCGCTCCGGTGGTATCCATATCAATTCGGTGAACAATTCCCGGACGGATTTCTCCGTTGATACCGGAGAGGCTATCTCTGCAGTGATACAAAACGGCGTTGACTAACGTTCCCGACACATGGCCAGCTGAGGGGTGAACCACCATTCCCTTGGGTTTGTTGACGATCAGTACGTCCGAATCCTCGTAGAGAATGTCAAGAGGAATATTTTCCGGCAGGATTTTCACCTCCTGGGCTTCCGGAATCGCCACAGTCACGGTATCTCCGGGGTTCAGCCGGTAGTTTGCCTTCCGGGGGACGTCGTTTACCGACACCCGCTGTTCCGTAATTAATTTTTGAAAAAAAGAACGGGATTGGGCCGGGTAGAGACTGGCCAGATATTTGTCCAGACGCTCCTTCCCTTCCTCAATCCCTACTTCAAATTCCTGAAACTGCTCCATTACTCCGCCTTTCTCTTTCTCGAAGGAAAAATGCGCGCAAAATCCGCTTCCTTATAATAAAACAGAAACAGCACTACAAAAACGATGACGGAACAGGTCACATAGATATCCGCCACATTAAAAACCGGAAAGTTTATGAGTTCAAAATAAAAGAAATCGATCACATAGCCCAAAAGCATGCGGTCAATAAAATTCCCGATAGCTCCGGCCATGATGAAGATGGCAAGCCAGCGGGCGGGTACAAAACGCTTTTCAAAGGGCAGTTTTACATAAATCCAACAGATGACCAGAAAGACAATGGCGGTAATGAGCACCAGAAAAATTTTCTGCCCCTGCAGGATACCAAAAGCTGCGCCGCGATTCTCCAGATAATGGAGCCGGAAAACCCCGTCCCAAAGAATAACATCGCTGCCGCCCTTTTGGGGATTTAAATTCAGATCAGCCAAAAACTTTGTCACCTGGTCGAA
The DNA here is from genome assembly GCA_944381535.1 of uncultured Lachnospiraceae bacterium. Classification (GTDB taxonomy): domain Bacteria; phylum Bacillota; class Clostridia; order Lachnospirales; family Lachnospiraceae; genus 14-2. The sequence goes on along the minus strand of CALWLN010000197.1, from coordinate 34,432 downwards.
GGCTACCAACAGGACCACCATACATGCGGCAAAGATATAGCTTTTCATCGTTTGTTTTCTCATTTCGAATCCTCCTGAAACAGAACCTGAATTCCCTCCAGAATCTGTTCATCATTTAATTCCCTGGTTAGGTACGCTTCCCCCGGTTTCTTCAGCAAAACAAATTTCACCTTGCCGGAATCCATTTTTTTATCCAGCTTTGTGGCCGCCAGCACTTCTTCCGGAGAAAACGCAGCGTCCGCCAGCATAACCGGAAGCTGGAAACGCTTAAGGACTTCCCTGAGATACCGGTAATCTTCCTCCTGATAGCTTCCATACCGCCAGGACAAATAGGCGGCTCCCACCATACCGAGCGCCACGCACTCGCCGTGGAGTAAGGAAAATCCAGACAGCTTTTCCACGGCATGGCCGATGGTATGTCCAAAGTTCAAAAGAGCCCGCTCCCCCTGCTCCTTAGGGTCTCGTTCTACCACATCCCGCTTGATGACACAGCTTCCGTAGATAATTTTCCGCAGAATATCGAGCTGCTGATTCAATATCGCTTCCGCATGGTCGGAAACTTCCGCAAAGTATGTGCCATCCTTAATCTGTCCGTGCTTTAGGATTTCACCCATGCCGGACAGGTATTGCCGCTTGGGCAGAGAAAGAAGGGTGGACAGGTTCATATACACCAATTTGGGCATATAGAAAGCCCCCACCATATTTTTATACTGTAAAAAGTCCACGCCGGTTTTCCCGCCGATACTGCTGTCCACCTGGGCCAGCAAGGTAGTGGGAAGCTGGATGAAGTCAATGCCCCGCAGATAAGTGGCCGCCGCAAAGCCAGTCAGATCCCCCACGACGCCGCCCCCCAGGGCCAGCAACAGGTCCTTACGGTCAAAGCCCTTTTGGATGAGATGTTCATATACTGTACCCACCGTGTCGGTGTTCTTGTAATCCTCTCCTGCCGGTATCACATGGACCGTGCAGAGGGAAAAATGCTGTTCCAATAGCTCCCGGAGTGAGGAGGCATATAGCGGCGCCACATTCGTGTCCGTGACAATGCAGAGCTTCCGCTCTTGTCCGTATCCGAGGGCTCGCAGCAATTCTGGCAGTATGTCGAAGCTTTGCTCCAAATGAATCTCATAGCATGGTTTTCCCTCATAGGTTACCGGAATGATATGGCTCATAAGGTTCTATCCTCTCTTTCTTTTTATCTCAGATGTATTTGGAATACCGGATCCGTATGCGTCCCTTTTTCGTCTCTCCAAGCAAATCCTCAAAACGGAATCGTCCCATGCCACGCACGGAGATGATTTCCTCTGGCTTTACGCTCACACTGCCGCCGGACATCTGTTTTCCGTTGATAAACACAAGTCCCTTCTGAATCAGCTCCGCAGCCTGTCCCCTGGACAGGTGGCACATGGAGGCCAGAAGGGCGTCCAGGCGGTTGGAGCTCACCGTTGTTTCCTCCTGCTTCAAGTTCGGACGGATATCGGAGTCCTTAAGCTCTGCCAGGGAAACGACCACCGTAGTGTGACGGATTCTCGTCAATTCCTCCATCAGAAAGCTGCTGATTTTCTCATGTCAGAACACATAAATCCGGTTGTCCTTCACCAGAATATCGCCGATCTTACTTCGTTCGATACCAAGGCTCATGAGACTTCCCAGTACGTCCCGGTGAGATAAGGGTTCCGCAAATCTGTGGTTTAACAGTTCTATTTTACATAAGACCAGGGGATACTCCCAGTCAAACAGAAGAGCCTCAGGAAGAAATGCTATCATCTGACGCTCTGCATATTCGTACCCGCCCCATATCTGAAAGTCTGTGGAAAGCTCCGGAATACAGGAGTGGAAAATATTCTGTTCGTTTAAGTTCAAAAAGTCGCTGAAGGTGGGAATCCCCTTATTCAGGGCCTGTCTTGACAAATCCACCAGGCGCTTGTAAAGCATACTCTCGTCCCTTGTCATAACCATCTCTTAATAATCCGTCCGAATGCCTGAGGTGTCCAGGGAGTCCACCATATTCAGAAAATCTCCCGACACATCCACGCTGGGCGGTGTAATGATAAATATGTAATTGGAAACCTTCTGCAGATTTCCACTGATGGCGAAACAGGAACCGGAGGTAAAATCAATGATGCGCTGGGCAATCTCAAGGTCCAGCCCTTCCACATTGAGAACGACGGTCCGATTGGACAGTAAGGTCTCAGTTATCTCTCTGGCATCCTCCACCGAGGTCGGCTTAATCACACATACTTCCATACCGGATCCCTGCTTTCTGGCGCTCCTCGTAATCGGGGTCACCTTGGGTGTTGTTTTGACAGGTTTCTCTTTTATGGAGGTGACTTTACGGTCCTCTTCCTGATAGTCATCCTCCTCATAATAGTCCTTTGACTTATTTCGCTTACTTTTCCTGGGAGGCTTTACCTCATCCTCCTCATAATCATCCTCATAGTAATCCTCATTATAAAAATCATCCTCATCGTCCGGATTCAGACGCATTACATTTAGAAATTTATCCAGTACTCCCATGACTATTCTCCTTGCTAAATGCTGTAATTTCTTTCCCCGAAAATGCCGGTTCCCACGCGGACCATGGTAGCGCCCTCTTCGATGGCAACCATGTAGTCTCCGGTCATTCCCATAGACAGAACATCCATATCTACATTATCAATGTTTTTTTTCATTATGTCAACAGATAATTCTTTCATTTTCCGAAAATATAAACGATTTTCTTCGGGATTTTCCACAAAAGGCGCTATTGTCATAAGGCCCCTGATATGAACGCCGGGCAAGACGGCAATTTGCTCAACCAGCGCAGTGGCCTCCTCGCCTGTGGTGCCGAATTTGGACTCCTCCCCGGCGATATTTACCTCCACCAGAATATCCACCGTCACCTGCTCCTTTACGGCCTGGCGGCTGATTTCCTCCGCCAGACGGAAGCTGTCCACGGAATGGATCAAGGCCGTCTTTCCGATCAGATACTTTACTTTGTTTCGCTGCAAATGCCCGATCATATGCCAGCGAATATCCTTGGGAAGCTGCTCCTGTTTTTCTGTCAGCTCCTGGACCTTGTTTTCTCCAAAATCCCGGGCGCCGACCTCATAGACCTCCGCAAGCATGGACACCGGTTTTGTTTTGCCCACAGCAATTAAGGTTACTTCAGAAACCTGCCTGCCGGCTTTCTCACATGCGGTTTTAATATTGTTAAGTACCTGTGCGTAATTTTCCTTTAACATTGTTGAACTCCTTTGCTATTTAATGTATAATGTCATCCTCCGAAACGGTGCTGCTGTCAAGAGCGATATGGTCATAGGCGGAAATCCCGTAGGAGGTACCGCTCTTAATAATGGTGTACTCCTCGTTCTCAAAAAGCTTTTCAATACGCTTAAATACCGCATAGCCCTTGTTGATATTATAAACCCCCTCCAGGGAATGCTGTTCGTTCAGCACATAACGTTCCGTGGAATCAGGCTTCAGTACCACGTCTCCCTTAGCTATATCGTTGCTGTCCAGATAATAGGAGGTTTCCGTCTCGTAAAACAGTGTTACTGACACAAACTCCGTAGAGGTATTTCCGTTCTCATCGGTTCGTTCAATCAAAAGACCGTCCGAGTCCGAATCGCCGCCCTTGGTGACATATTCCTTGGGAATGGTGAAAAAGTCCTTGGTGGTGATGGCGGTATTGGGAATCTTAAGTCCCGAGGTATCTGTCAGAAGAAGCTCAAGTTCCACATACCGGTCTGTGGCAAAGCGAATCATGGAATTTTGAAATTCCAGCACCAGATAATTCTGGTCATCCCTGGACAACAGTTGACAGGTTCCCCAGGCGGTAGACTTGTCCTTCTGAAATTCTACCTGGACGTTGGTTTCCTCAGCCAAATCCGAGGCAAGGCTTTCATCAATAGGAATCACCACCTGCCAGATTTCACTGTTAATCATTTTATAGACCGGTTCCCCGGCAGAGACCGTCTCCCGGTTCAAAAAGTTTTCCTTCTGATAATTTCCTTTATCGAACATATCCGGGGTAAAGGTGTCCACCGTCACATCCTCAAGACCGTCCGTGTGATATACCACTACGCCGGCCGACTCCGCCGTATAGGCATGGAGACCGGCTGCCGCCACATCCGCTACGGCAGCACCGATTTCGCTGCGGGCGTTGGAATTTATGGCCTCCACCAAAGCTGCTTCCATATCATATTTGAATTGGTACACCTGCTGAAACTCCATGTCCGAGTATGAGGAGAGAAATTGCTTCGCCACCGACTCCAACTGCGCATAGCCCTCGTCGGAAATCAGAAGCTGACCGTTATCCGCTGCTATCATCTGGTTGTAGAACTCTCCTGTCTCGTCCACGGAGTACACATAGCTTCCTGCGTTGGCCTTGGTACCGTCCTTATAATAGTAATTGACATATCCGCTGTCTGTGGCGTAATAAACGGTCTCATCCCGGAGAATCAGTCCCTCAAACACATTGTCCTGGGCGATACTTCCCTGGGTTACTTCATAAACCGAAATCTGCTCCGTGGTAAAAAAGTCAAAAACATAATAGAGCAGATAGAGAAATATCACTGCAAAAACGGCAATCCCGATATTAAATTGGAAGGGTTTTTTATATTTTACAATTTTTTTGTTCTTTTTTCCTGCCAAAGGTATTACCATCCTGTTATTGTTGCTGCCCTCTGCGCCGCAGTGCAGGCGCGAATCCGCTTTGTTGCTGTCCTCTGCGCCGCAGTGCAAGCGCGAATCCGCTTTGCTGCTGCCCTCTGCGCCGCAGTGCAAGCGCGAATCCGCTTTGCTCCTTCGCGCTCACGGGCATTCGCCCTACTGAAAAAAGCGGAACAGAAGCTGTTTATGTGCAAGCACAACACATCTTCTGTTCCGCTTTTTTCGCACTGCTCATTGCTTTCTTGGACATTATACCACAGGCGTTTGCATAACTCAATGTTCAAATTTTCAGCCTTATTGAATAGTTACGAAAATTTATGAAATACTATACATGGATAGAAGATTTACACCATGAAAAGGAGGCATATACTATGAATACCAAAGGACTTGATTATACCCTGCTGGCGCTGGTTATTATCGGAGCCGTCAACTGGGGCCTTATCGGCTTCTTCCGCTTTGACCTGGTGGCATTTCTGTTCGGCGAAATGTCATGGTTGTCCAGAATCATATATGCGCTTGTGGGCATCAGCGGCTTATACCTCATCAGCGCTTTTGGCCGTATTCGCTCAATGGAACACGCATAAGAAAAGACCCTCATTCAAAAAAGGGTACCCCTTTCTATGATTTTTCATTCCATAGAAAGGGGCACCCTCTCTTTTTTCACCAACCTTTTTATAAAGAAACGACAATCTTAGCCCTGGCGCACTCGGGGAGCTGGTTCTCATTCCTGGATACGCTGAGAACAAAGTCCACCTGGAACGTGCTGCTGATAATGTCAAGCTTCTCGATCGCGTGACATATCTCTTCATCTTTTATTGCCGAAATTGTCAGGAAACTGTCTAAATACATGGCCTCAAGGTCATGATCCTGTGAAAGGATTCCACATAAGAAACCTAAGAACTCATCACAATTAGAAATAGGGAAATCAGACACATTAATCAAACGAATCTTATTATTTAACTCAAACATGTGTTTGGAACTCTTGTCCAGATAGACGATACTGCCGTTGGCTGTTTTTACCGCATTGTTCACTCTCTCAAGCAAATGCTTTGTTTTACCTTTTCCTTTTTCTCCTGCAATAATTTGTATCATGGCAATCTCCTCCTAGTCTTGACTTTGTCCATCCATCAAAAAATTCTGAGCGCAAGCAGAATTTTGTCGTGTATTTTAGACAAAATCACTTCTTTGATATAGATTAATTATAGTACATATCTACACAAAAAACAATCATTAATTTACATTTTTTTTGAAACAATTCGAAGCGGTGGCTGCCGGGGAAAAGTAGTCAGAAATAGGCGGCACGCCTCCCGCAAAGTTATTGCGAGGCAGCCGCTTTCGTCAACAATTCCGTCATCAGAGAATACAGATTATCTCTGCCATCCGCTTTCAATACGATGGAGATATAGTAAGTTCCGTTCGTATTCTCACTTAACAACACCAGGCAGGACCCGGCGTCGCTGGTGGTGCCGGTCTTACCGCCAAGGATGGTAATGCCCTCCGGCACCGTCTGATCTCCTGTGAGATACCGGTTGGAATTTTGCCATTCTCTTTCTACCGCTTCACCCTGACTGTTGGTGTAGGCAGTCATGTGGGTCTCGGTACCGATGATTTTAAGAAAGGTATCATTTTTGACAGCTTCCTTGAAAATCAAGTACAGATCATAGGCTGTGGTGTAATGCTGTTCGTCCTGAAGCCCGTGGGGATTCACAAAGTGAGAGTTGGTAGCGCCCAAAGCCAGAGCCTCCTGATTCATCAGTTCGGCAAACCCTTCGCTGCTGCCGGAAATCATCTCCGCAATTACGCTGGCCGCGTCATTTCCGCTGCGCAGCATAAGGCCATATAACAACTCCTCCAGAGAGATCACATCCCCGGCGGACAAGCCACAGAGGGAGGAATCCTCATCCAGATTCAAAGCCTCCTCACTGACGGTGGTGGTGGCCGCAAGGTCACCGTATTTCAGCGCTATATAGGCGGTGAGAATCTTGGTGGTGCTGGCAGGATACAGTCGCTCATGAATATTATTGGCATGGATGATGGTGTTGCTCCCCAGGTCGATTAGGGCCGAAGCTTGCGAAAGTTCGCTTGCCACCCCCTCTGACAACTGATTTTCATTGCCGCCTACCGCAAAGGATTCAGCGAAAAAGGCGGTATCGGAGGGAGTACCGGACATACCGATACCATATTGTTCTGTTGTCTTTACGATATCATACTTCTGCTCAAAGGAAACCTCCTCTCCGCAGCCAATGGGGACAGCCATGAGAGAGACAATGAGCAGAAGTACGGTAAGTTTTTTAACGATACATCTCACGCCACTCAAGATCTCCTCTGTCTAATGCCTTGACCAGCAATTCAGCGGTTGCCAGATTTGTAGCCAAGGGAATATTATAGGTATCGCACAGCCGAACCACATTATTGACATCCGGCTCGTGAGATTTTGGGGACAAGGGGTCCCGCAGAAAAATAACCATATCCATCTGATTATGCTCAATCTGCGCGCCAAGCTGCTGCGCGCCTCCCAGATGACCGGCCAGATATTTGTGGACAGAGAGGTTGGCCACCTCTTCAATCAATCTTCCGGTGGTTCCGGTGGCATAGAGATTATGCTTCATCAGAATCCCCCGGTATGCGATACAGAAATTTTGCATTAGTTTTTTCTTTGCGTCATGCGCAATCAGTCCTACGTTCATGAATAATGATCCCCCATTCTATATTTTTTCGGTTGCAGTGCGACATTGATTACCAGCCCAATGGCAATATACAGGCTGACCAGGGAGGTCAGACCGTAGCTGACAAACGGGAGGGTCAGTCCCGTGTTGGGCATCAAACCAGTTACCACACAGAGATTTATAAAAGCCTGAAACCCGATATACGTGGCCACCCCGCCGCAGATCAGCTTTCCGGATAAATCTTTTGCTTTTCTTCCAATGATAATACATTCCAGCACAATTAGCAAGAGTAAAAGTATTACAATTGCCGCGCCGACGAAACCCAATTCTTCCCCCACAATCGCAAAGATAAAATCGGTCTGGGGCTCGGGAATCCAGTTTCCATTTTTCACTGAAAAGGTTCCCTCATTGTTTAACCCTTTTCCAAACAGCTGCCCGGAGCCGATGGCCATAATGGCGTTTTGCTGCTGCTGGGCATTATCCGTGTATTTCTCCGGGTCCAGCCAGGCCAGGATACGGTTTAGCTGATATTCCTCTAAAATCTCCTGCCCGGGCTGCAGAACCAGATACAAAAATATGGCTGCCGCCGGGATCACCACGGCCAGCACCGCGCCGATAATTTTGTAGCTTAAGCCTGCGATAAAAAGAAGACTTAAGAAAATCAGCGCTACCACAATACTGGTGGACAGATCCGGCTGGTCCATAATCAGAAACCAGGGAATAAAAATCAACACTCCGGAGACTATTATCACCTTCCAGTTATTGATCTTCTCCTGGTATTTTGCGAAATACCAGGCAAAAAACAGGATGATACATATCTTGGATACTTCGGAGGGCTGGAACCGGAAGCTGCCGATTTCAAACCAGCGCTGGGCGCCCAAACCGTCGGAACCAAAGAATCTTACCAGCAATAATAATCCGATATTTCCCGCGTAAATCAGCCAGTGAAACTTCAAAATAAAGGAATAATCAAACAGCGCTACCACAGCCATGGCGAAAATACCGAGAATCATCCCCAGAATCTGTTTGTCCTGTACCGAAGCTTCGGCGCTTCCGATAACGGCAATTCCTATGATATTTAATGTAAATACAAAAAGCAGAAGCCGGATGGGTATCCGTTTCCATTGATACTGTTTCAACATAGCTGTCGTCCTTAGGCCTTGAGGTTCTTGGCGCTGTGGTGCATATCCTTGATGGGAATATTGGCATACAGCGCAGGCACACTACCGTTATTTCCATCAGATTCCGTCTGGGTGATCTGAATATCCAGACCCTCCGCGTCAATTTCCATGTATTTGGATATCACCTGGATGATATCGTTTTTTATTTGCTCCATCATGTCCGGTGAGCAGTTTGCGCGGTCGGAAATCAACAATAATTTCAGTCGGTCCTTGGCAATATCACCGGAATTTTTTTTCCTGAAAAAGTCCATTAATCCCACAGTGATTTCCTCCTAATTTTTTTTGAACAAGCTTGCCAGTTTGGCAAATACGCCGCTCTTGACGTTTAAATTCATCAAGGGCACTTCTTCTCCTGTCAGTCTACGGCAGATATTTGCGTACGCCATCCCGGCCATGGTATCGGTCCGTCCCACCAGAGGTTCTCCCTGGTTGGTGGAGATGACGATCTGCTCATCGTCCGGCACTGCGCCGATCAAGTCGATAGCCAGAATTTCCTTCACATCGTCAATGGACATCATATCGCCCCGGTTGACCATATCCATGCGGAGACGGTTTACAAACAGTTGAATCTGTTTTATCTCGTTGGCTTCCAGGAGACCGATGATGCGGTCCGCGTCGCGGATGGCGGAAACCTCCGGCGTGGTTACCACCAGCGCGCGGTCCGCGCCGGCGATGGCGTTTTTAAAGCCCTGCTCAATCCCGGCCGGGCAGTCCAGAATGATATAGTCAAATTCCTCCCGCAGCTCATCGGTGAGCTTCCGCATCTGCTCCGGCGTCACTGCCGTCTTATCCCGGGTCTGGGCGGAAGGCAGAAGAAACAGGTTGGAATACCGCTTATCCTTGATCAGCGCCTGTTTCATCCGGCAGCTTCCCTCGATCACGTCCACCAGATTGTACACAATCCGGTTTTCCAGCCCCATCACCACATCCAGATTCCGAAGTCCGATATCAGTGTCGATCAAAACCACCTTCTTATCAAGCTGTGCCAGCCCGGTGCCGACATTGGCTGTGGTGGTGGTTTTGCCAACACCGCCCTTGCCGGATGTTATTACGATTACTTCGCTCATACTTTTTTCCTCCTGAACATTCCATTTATAAGTTATTTAAAAGACCTCTGGTAATCGGTTCGATAAAAATGTTTCCGTCCTTTACCACTGCAACCTGCGGTTCCACCACCGGTTCTGTCTTTTTTTTCTTTTTATTCGCGGACCACATAGCCCTGTCTGCGCTGCGGCCTATGACGTCGCCGATCTTTATCTGCACGGGATCCATGTCCAAAGCTGCCACAAAGGCCGTATCGTTGCCGGAGGCCCCTGCGTAGGCGTTGCCCTTTAAGGAGCCTAAGACCACAATGTTGCCCCGGGAAATGACCTTGGCTCCCGGATTGACATCCCCCAGAATCACAATGCTTGTCTCACATTCCAGAAGCTGGCCGGAACGAAGAGTTCCCTTGTAGAACTGCCCCGTCCGTATGGCATTGTCCGCCTCCTGTTCCTCGATGATCTCTTTCACTGCCTGCTCCCGCAGCCTGTCGTTGTCAATGATACAGAGAATCGAAACACTGCTGTGCTCACTGATGGCCTGGACAATCCGGTACTGTTCCTCGTCGGTAAGTGGACGCCCCTCAAAGGAGAGGGCCATCTTCGCGTTTTTGAAAAAGCTTTCAGCCTCCTCAAACTTGGCGATGATATCGGAAAGAAGCTTCTCAAAATCCACCTCATTGTCCAGAATCAGGTTTATGCCGTATTTATTGCTTTTCAGTACTACTGTCTGTGCCATCTTATAAACCTCCAAAAACTAGTCAGTAAAGCTGTTTGCGCTGTCCTGTACATCCTCCGCCTGACCGTCCAGCAGCTGCTCCGTATCGGTTAGATTGAAATAATATTCCATAATATAGCGCGATACCTCCGCTGCGTTGGCCGAGGTGTAGCCGTACGCGATACGCGTGGCAATGGCCAGCGTGGGGTTCTCATAGGGCGCATAGCCAATAAAAAGCGCATGGTTTGGCCGGGTGGTAATCTGCTGTGCGGTACCGGTCTTGCCGGCTACGGCAACGGTATCGGAAAAGCCTTCAAAAGCCGCATGATTTTCAATTACCATCCGCATACCGGTGTGAATGGCATCCCAGGTGCTGTCAGCAATGGTATCCATGGTGCTCTTTACCTCGGGACCGTAATCTTCTATCATGGTTCCATCGGAATCCGTTACCTTGTCCAGAAGCGTCAGCTGGTATACCTTGCCGCTGCTGGCAATGGCCGCCGTGTACCGGGCAAGCTCCGAGGTGGTGTAGTTATTATTTCCCTGTCCGATGGCGGTGGTGATGGGAAATTCGTCCGAAATCTGTGGACTATTCTCCGGCACTTCAATCCCGGTGGGTTCTCCCAACCCGAACATTTCCGCGTATTTCGTGATGGTGTCAATGCCCTTCTGCTCCGAATAAGAACCGTTTTCGTCCAGACTCATGTTGTAGCCTAAGGTATAGAAGAAATAGTTACAGGAATCCCGGATGGCCTCGGACACATTGATGCTGCCGTGGGTTCCGCTGGGCCACAGCCAGCACTTGGGGCCGTCTTCCACCAGCTCGAAGACGCCCTTATCCTCGATTTCATCTGTGGGGGTAATATACCCTTCTGTCAGGGCCGCCGCCGCAATCACCGGCTTGTAGGTGGAGCCGGGAGCTGTCTGCTCCTGGGTGGCCTTACTGTACATGGGCGAGGTCAAATCAACCCTTAAATTATTAAAATACTCGGAATCCATATTGTTGGCCAGACGGTTGCTGTCATAGCCGGGATAGGATACGCAGGCCAGCACCTCCCCTGTCTGGGGATTGATGATGACGCTGGAGCCGCTGCAGGGGTCCAAAGCCAGCTGAGCCGGCGTAATCTCCAGATTCCGGATTTTCTCCCGCATAAAGTTGTAAGGGTCGGTGGAGCCGTTTACAAGTCCGTTGTAGTCCTCCTCATTGTATTCAAGAAGGCCCTGCTCAAATAAAATCTGGCAGATCTGACTGCCGTTTACCAATTCGTCCCGAATCATATACTTATAAATAAGTTTGGCAAAATCCTTGCTTGAAGTGAGCTGTTGCTCTATATAGGAAAGCAATGCTTCATAAATCTCCAGGGAGTCGGAATATTTGGAATCCGTTTCAAAACCGGTAATGTCAATCCACTCCATGGCGACTGCGTGCTGCAGATATTCCCCAAGGCTGATGGTCTGGCTGCGCCAGTTGTCATAGACCTCATCCTGAGTATCGATGGCTTCCGTATTCAGAATTTTATTATCACTGAGCATAGTTATGATATTGTTCATGTATGCCTGCATATCGTCGCCCAAATCCTCAAAGGCAGCGGCACTGCCGGAGCTTAACTGGCTGTTGATTTCCGAAAGCACGGCGTCCCTGCGGCTTAAGAAGGACTGGTATACGGTCTTTTCCACGCCGCTGGCATCATCAGCGGCGAAATCATCGATATCAATGACATTGTTGTTGATCAGCGCAAAATACACGTCATCGATGGGAATGACAATATCCGAAGCGCTGGAGCTGCTTGTGGCATTATACTCCTTGATGTTGCGAATCTTGGAGTAAACGATACCGGCAATCTGCTGTTCCAGCAAATCGTACACGGCAATCTGCAGATCGGCGTCGATGGACAGATAAACGTCCTTTCCGGCGGTGGCTTCCTCATACTCCTTCATTTCCACCACACGTCCCACGTTGTCCACGTAGAAGCACTCGTACCCCTTTGAACCCTGGAGCACCGTCTCCATCTCCTGCTCAATTCCCGATTTTCCAACAATATCTGTCAGAGTATAGTCCTCGTTCTCCTGGGACAGTTCATCGTATTCCTCCTGGGAAATTTTTCCTGTATATCCCACGATATTGGAAAAATATTTGCTGTCGGCATAGACGCGGATGGTATCTTCCTTCACATCCACACCCTCCAGACGGGCGGAGTTCTCCTTGATCGCGGCTACGGTCTCATCCGATACGTTGGTGGCCACATCCGTCGTAATATATCTGCGGTAGCTGCTCTGATGCATGCCATAGCGGATGGTGAGGATTTTCAAAAGATCCTCCGCGGAAAATAGCTGCTGTCCGTACTGTTCATCCCGCTCGCTTAAGGTGTCCGTCCCTGCCAGGCGGATGCCGAACATATCATCCGAGCGCAGGAAATCCACCACTTGCTGGGCGGTGGCTTCTGACTCCTCATAGCCGAGCTTATGCTGGTTCTCGCTTAGCTCGTCAATGGTCTGGTAACCGTAGACATCCGCCCGAAACCGCTGCAGGGAGGTACCGCTGACGGTAAACTCGAATTCTCCCTGTTCGTTTAGGGTGATGGAAAAATCACTAACAATGGAATCACCATTTCTTTCAATAATCTCAATCAGCTCGTAAATCTCGTTGTTCAAGCTGGCATTTTTCTCCCGGCTGTTACTGTAATCAGTGCCGCTGTCCTCAATGGTTACGGTATAGGACAGTTCATTGTAAGCCAGAAGCTTTCCGTTCCTGTCAGAAATATTGCCCCGGGTCCCGGTAGTGGTCTGCTCCTTTTCAATCAGCAGTGTGTACTCGTCCGCATACTCCTGCCCGTGTACAATCTGCAGGGAAAAGACCCGCTGCAGCAAAATGGCAAAGAGGAGAACCATGATGACACCCAGCGCAAACAGCCGTGACTTTATAATTTTTTTTACAACATCCTTGATTTCTTTAAACAAATTTTCTTGCACTCCTTTTTTCAATCCGTTCCAGCTTCTGATTAATCTTAAGAATCGCAAAATATAAAAATACAGTAACCAGTATGGTGTACACAAGCTCCGGTAAAATGATGCGCAGAAGGTAATAGCCGAACTGGAATCTCCCCCGCATAAAAAACTGGAACAGGTACACGATGAGATTGCAGGCCAAATCACTGGCGGCTATGAGGATCAGCGGCAGCTTGATGTCGTCCGGAAAAAAACGTTTCCGGAATAAGCCGTTGAGATAGCCGATGTACATATAAACCAGCCCGTAAAACCCAATCCTACTTCCGTAAAAAATATCCAAAAGAAGGCCACAGAAGAAGCCAATCCACATGCCCTCCTTCCGGCCCCGCATAAAGCCGAAGGCGGAAACTACCACCACCAGCAGATTTGGGGAGATAGATGCAAAGGCCAGGGCCTGGAACACGGTTGTCTGTAATAAAAAGCATACGATTATAATCAATAGAACTACGATTTTTCGTCTCATACCATTCCTACTCTTGTGCTGTTTGTTTTTTCTCCAGAATCACCAGCACCTCGTCCAGATGCTCAAAATCCACCGCCGGGGTGATGGTACCCGAGCAGGTGAGGTTGTTGGCGTTCTGCTGTAGAGTCTGTATATAGCCGATGAGGATCCCGGGCAAATATTTGTCGCTGATGTTTGATGTCACTATCTGTTCTCCAATCTCAATGGCCGATTCCTCGTTATTGAGATTGGAAAATTCAATCACCTGCTGTTCGTTCATGGTCTCGAGATTGCCGTTTACAATACAGTAATCCGCGGTGGTTACGGTGGAAGCGCTGACGCTGCTGGTATCATCGATGATGGAGCGCACCTTGGCGTAATTGGGTCCAACGTCCACCACAATCCCCACCAGGCCACTTCCGGCTATGACGTTCATGTCTACCTCAATGCCGTCGTTTTCGCCCTTGTCGATGAGAAATGTGGAAAACCAGTTTCCGCCATCGTTGCTGATCACTCTGGCCCCCACCTTTTCATAGCTGGGATATTTCTGATCCAACTCAAACAGCTCCCGCAGATTGTCAAGCTCGTACTGTTCCAGACGCAGAGTGTTAAGCTCCGTGGTCAACTCGTCCACCCGTGATTGCAGCGCCTCATTTTCCGCAAGCAGCTCCTGCTTGGACTGAAAGCCCTCTACAGAGTCGGAAATCCAGGATCCCAGGGTGTTGATGCCTCGCTGCATGGGGACAAATACATACCCGGCCACGGTCTTTAAAGGACCGCCGTTTAAATTCAGGGTAAAGCTTAAGAACAGCGCCAACACACAGACACCGGTCAAAATCAGCAGGACGTATCTAGTTGGCAGGTTTAATTTCGATTTCGGTTTCCGTCTTACTTTCAATGTCATAACCTCTATCTTAAAATGATGGTTTTCATGTTGAAGGTCAGTTTCCGGTATTTTTCATCGGAAATAATTTTATTTAAACCCCGAACAGCGGTCTCTTCCGGGTAATCGCAGGTGTTCACCCGGATATTGGTGATCTGAGCGAACAAATCGTCCAGATAGGAAATCTGGGAGGCTCCTCCGGTCAGATAAATGCCGGAGCGGATGATATCCCGGGCCAGTTCCGGCGGCGTTTTCTCCAGAATCATCTTGATGGAGGTACACATACTGTTCAAATTTTCTTTGATAGCCTCGTAGACAACGGAGGTGGTAATCTCCATCTCAATGGGCAGTCCGCTGACCACGTCCCGTCCTACGATCACGGCGGATTTCTCTTCCCCCCCGGGAAGGGCGCAGCCGATGGTCTCCTTTAAGAAACTGGCAGTCTTCTGTCCGATCACCAGGCTGAAATTGCGTTTCAGGTGGCTTATGATGGACTCGTCCAGCCGTTTGCCGCCGAAATGAAGGAGTTCGCTTAAGACAAGTCCCCCCAGAGAGATCACGGAAATCTCCGTGGTGTCCGCGCCGATGTCCACAATCATATATCCGGTGGGAGAATTTACATCCAGGTCAAGTCCCACTGCGTCGGCGATGGGCTTCTCACAGAGAAGTACATTCCTGGGCTTGAACCGGCTCTTATAGAACAGATCAAAGAACGCTTTCTTCTCCACCTCGGTAATGTCTGTGGGCACAGCCACGATAAATTCCGCTCCCTTGATACGGCTTTTCATATGTTTTTCCAAAAGCTCGCCAATCATGGTCTGCATATTGTTGTAGTCGGCAATCACGCCGTTTACCACCGGGAAAGATACCTGAATGGATTCCGGCGCCTTCTCATACATTGCATACGCGTCGTTCCCGAAAGAATAAAGCTGATTTTTGTTCACAATGGCAACGGTGTTCTTCTCATTGATCACTTTTCCCGTAGCCTTGCAGAAAATTTTCAGATTACAGGTCCCCAAATCAATTCCGTAAATATTATTTGACATCTTATTTTTGTTCCTTTCACTGTTCTTGTCCTGGTCGGACATCCGGGTGTACCTTATTCTAAGCTCCCGCTCTCTCTTAAGCTGGTATAGCTGTTGTCTCCGATGATAATGTGATCCGCCAGAGCAATGCCCAACAGATTGCCGCATTCCAGCACCCGCCTGGTGGCGCGCAAATCCTCCGGGCTTGGGGTGGCCTCCCCGCTGGGATGATTATGAAGCAAAACAATGTAAAACGCCTGGCAGCGAAGGGCCTTTAAGAAAATCTCTCTGGGGGAAACCAGAGAAGAATTCACCGTGCCCACCGAGAGCACTTCGTCTCCCAGAAAATTGCACTTGACGTCGAACATGGCCAGTAAAAGTGTTTCCCTTGTCTCATGGCGAAGCCGCTCCATATAATACTCGGCGATGATTCCTGGCTCGTCCAGCTTCAGATTCTTCCGGTATGTAGTTTGGGACATCCGCTTGGCCAGCTCGGCGATACATTTCAGCTGAATGGCCTTCACCTGTCCGATGCCCGGTATCCCGGCCAGCTCCTTTAAAGAGAGCCGGTTCAAATTGAGAAGGTTCTGCTGCTCCTTTAAAAGCACATCCTGGGCAAGCTGAAGCGCCGTCCTTCCCTTGCTGCCGTTTCGAAGAATAATGGCCAGAAGCTCCGCGTCCGATAGGCTCGTCACGCCGCCGTTTAAAAATTTGTCATAGGGCCGCTCCGATTCCGGCAGTTCTTTCATGGTAAGATGTTGCATACTTTTCCTTTCCACTCCCCGCCAGAGGCGGTTCTTATCCACAAAGAAAAAGTTTTACATTTTATTTTATCACAAGTCCGCTTTGATGTACACGTTTTTCTTTCTTAAAGTTTTGTTATTTTTTTGTGAAACAGTCTTCACAATTCCACCAGTCCGGCCTCGTACAGCTTCTGCAGGGACATAAGAATTCCCAGCTTGGCGTGATACCAGGTCAGACCTCCCTGAAAATACACGGCGTAGGGAGGGCGCAGAGGCCCGTCGGCGCTCAGCTCAATAGAGGAACCCTGCACAAAAGCCCCCGCTGCCATGATCACCGGGCTGTCATAGCCGGGCATATCCCATGGCTCCGGAGTCACATGACTGTCCACCGGGGCAGCTGCCTGGATTCCCTTGCAGAAGGCGATCAGACGCTCCGGCGTTTGCAAGGTCACCGCCTGGATGATGTCGTGGCGGGACTCCGAACCACCCGGAAATACGGGAAAGCCCAGCCGTTCATAGAGATTTGCGGCAAAAATGGCGCCTTTCAGAGCCCCGGCGGTCACTGTGGGAGCCAGAAACAGTCCCTGGTAGAAAGACTGGATGACGCCCAGGGAAGCGCCCACCTCTTTTCCCAGTCCCGGGGAGGTCAGACGGTAAGCCGCATTCTCCACACACTCCTTTTTGCCCACAATGTAGCCGCCCACAGGCGCTAAGCCCCCGCCGGGATTCTTGATAAGGGAGCCCACCATCATGTCCGCTCCGGCCTCCACAGGCTCCGCGCGCTCCACAAATTCCCCGTAGCAGTTGTCCACCATCACCAGAAGCTCCGGTTTTATCGCCTTCAAAAAGGAAATCAGTTCCTTGATACGGGCCACGGACAGGGTGGGACGGGTCTGATAGCCCTTAGAGCGCTGGATGGTCACAAGCCGGGTACGCTCATTGACAGCCTTTCTGATATTTTCATAGTCAAAACTTCCATCGGGGAGCAGATCCACCTGGCGGTAGGTGATGCCGTACTCCGCCAAAGAACCTTTGGAGGGCCGGATTCCGATGACCTCCTCCAGCGTATCGTAGGGCTTGCCCACCGGGGAAAGGAGTTCATCTCCCGGCCTCAGGTTGGACAACAGCGCCAGGGCCAGGGCGTGGGTGCCGCAGGTGATCTGTGGACGCACCAAAGCGGCCTCCGCCAAAAAGCAGCTTGCGTAAACCTCCTCCAAAGTATCCCGGCCCAGATCGTTGTAGCCGTAGCCATTGGTGGCCATAAAGCACTCGGCGCTGACCCGGTGCTTCTGCATGGCCGCGATCACCTTCAGCTGATTATATTCCGCAGTTTCATCGATAGCCGCAAACCGCTCCTTCAGTTCCCGCTCAATCTGAGCGCCAAAGTCAAAGACCTTCTCGCTGACCCCCAGTTCTAAATATTTTTCTTTCATACTTCACCGTTCCTATTATAGTTGTTACAAAAGCTTCTTTTCTGTCAGTTTCTGTTCCATATATTCCAAAATTTTCCGGTTGTCGTAGTCAAAGTCCGGCTTGTTCAGCCATAGAACTTCCCTCTCCCGGCGAAACCAGGTCAACTGCCGCTTGGCAAAATGACGGGTATCCCGTTTGATGAGATAGATGGCTTCCTCCAGAGAATGTCGTCCTTCCAGATAATCCAGAATCTCCTTGTAGCCCAGCCCCTGCATGGAGACCATATCCCGGGTGCAGCCCATGCGCTTTAAGCTTTGCACCTCTTCCACCAGGCCCGACGCTATCATGACATCCACCCGGCGGTTGATCCGCTCATACAGGCGCTCCCTGTCGTCACTCAGCACAAAATAGCAAAACCGGTAGGGAGATTCCTTCTGCCGCTGGGCCTCGTTGTGCTCCGATATCCTTCGTCCTGTGAGATGATAAAATTCCAGGGCGCGAATCACACGCTTGACATTGTTGGCATGGATTTCCCGGGCGGAGGCCTCGTCCACCTGACGAAGCTTTTCATGGAGATATTCCGCGCCATTTTCCCGGGCCACATCTTCCAGTTCCTTCCGATATGCCGTATCCTGTGCCTCCTCTGTAAAATCAATGTCGTACAGAAGGGCCTGAATGTAAAAGCCGGTGCCTCCGGCCACAATGGGAATCCTGCCCCGGTCATAGATTTCCCCAAGAGCTCCTTTCGCCATCTCCTGAAACCGCGCCACGTGAAACTCTTCCCATGGCTCCAGGGCGTCTATGAGGTAATGGGGAATTCCCTGCATTTCTTCCGGCTTTATTTTGGCGGAACCGACGTCCATGTGGCGGTAGACCTGCATGGAGTCCGCGGAAATGACGGAGCCGCCCGCGGCCTTTGCCAGCTCGATGGAAAGTTCGGTTTTTCCCACCGCCGTGGGGCCAGTTAATATAATCAAAGGCTTTTTCATCTGCAACACCTGTTTCATATCCTCAAGTTTTTTCACTACAACACCCGCTTAAATTTCTTTTCCAGTTCATATTTTGAAATGGAGATGATGGTTGGCCGTCCGTGGGGGCAGTGATAAGGATTCTCCAGCGTTAAGAGTTCCTCGATCAGATGTGTAATCTCCTCCCTGGACAACCGCTGATTCCCCTTCACCGCCGCCTTACAGGACATGGAAGCGATTTTTTCCAGAATGATTTCCGGCGTCTCATTGCCCTTAAGGGCAGCCAGCCCGTCCAGCATTTCCAGCATTAAGTCTTTTTCGTTCAGACCAAAGAGGTTTCCCGGCACGGAGGTGACGGCGTATTCCTTCCCGCCAAAGGGCTCAATAACGAAGCCGATGCGGATAAAATATTCCATATATTTTTTCAAAAGCGCCTCCTCCTGCATGGACAAGGACAGAAGGATAGGCGGGAAAATGGCCTGGGAGGTGTATTCCCTCTCCCGCAGGGAGGCCATGGCGCGCTCGTAGAGGACCTTCTCATGGGCGGCGTGCTGGTCGATGATGTAGAGACTGTCCTCCATCTGTACCAGCCAGTAGGTATCAAAGACCTGGCCGATAATGGTGTGGTATTTCAACGATTCCGGGGACAGTAGCTTCCGATGCGGGCTGGCAGAAGAAGACGCAACGGAAGCGGTATCCCGAACCGGAGCGTTCTCCGAAGCCGTATCTCCGGCCGGGGAACGCTCCGGAGCCGCATCGGCCGAATTGCCGGAAAGGGCCGCCGTATCCTGAGCCGAAACGCCTGTGGAAGCCATGTCACGGGACGGACTTCCCTGCAACTTTCCCTGCCCATAAGGAGCGGCTTCCTCCCGCACCAGCAAATCGGCGATGGTAGACTGCTGATACGTCCCCTTGGGACCGCCCGCCGATTCCCGCTTTTGAGGCTGTGCGGTTCTGTTTTCCTGCGTCTGTCCTTGTATCCCACCGGTTTCTGCGGCCGGCCGCTCCGCATATTTTCTCTCATAGGGACTGTCCTTTCGCACCGCCTCCTGGATAGAGGTCAGCCGCTTCTTCTCGAAGGGCTCCGGGATGCTTTTCAGCACCTGGCCCGCCCCTTTCTTTTCTTCCTGCTGCTTGTTTTTCCGGGAGAGTTCCACCTGATAGACCAGTTCACTCTGGTTGATGGCCTCCCGGATGGTGTTTACGATGGTATCATAAATCTGCTCCTGATTGCCGAAGCGCAGCTCCATTTTTGTGGGATGGACATTCACATCCAGGAGTTCTCCCCGGATGGACAGGTGCAGCACCGTAAAGGGATATTTGTGCTGCATGACGAAGGTTTTGTAGCCTTCCTCAATGCTCTTTGCGATCAGACTGCTCTTTACATACCGGCCATTGACAAAGTAGCTCTCGAAGTTCCGGTTTCCCCTGGAAATCAGAGGCTTTCCGATAAAGCCCTCCATGGAGAGAAAGTCGTTCTCTGTTTTAATCTCAATGAGATTTGCGGCAATGTCCCGGCCGTAAATATGGTAGATGATTTCCTTTAAATTGGAGTTGCCGGAGGTGTGAAGCTTCACCTGGTTGTTGACAATGAATTTAAAGGAGACCTCCGGGTGGGACAGGGCCATGCGCTCTATCAGATCGCTGATATATCCGGCCTCTGTCTGGGGAGTTTTTAAAAATTTCCGCCGGGCCGGAGTGTTGTAGAAAAGATTCCGCACCAGAAAGGTGGTTCCCTCCGGGGCCCCGATCTCCTCCGACAGTTTTTCCTTCCCGCCCTCGATCACGTAGCGGACGCCGCTGACGGTGGAAGTGGTTTTGGTGATCAGCTCCACCTGGGAGACCGCCGCGATACTGGAAAGAGCTTCCCCGCGAAACCCCAGGGAGGATACGGTCATCAGATCCTCCACGCTGCGGATCTTGCTGGTGGAATGACGCAGAAAGGCCAGGGGTACCTGTTCCTTTTCAATACCGCAGCCGTTGTCCGTAATGCGGATAAAGGAAATGCCGCCCTCCTTGATCTCCACGGTGACCGCGGAGGCCATGGCGTCTATGGCGTTTTCCACCAGCTCCTTTACCACGGAGGCCGGCCGCTCAATGACCTCGCCGGCAGCAATTTTATCAATGGTCTGTTGGTCCAACACTTCTATCTGAGGCATACTGCCACCTTCCTTCTTTACCAGCGGTTCTCGATCTTGCTCTGAATCTGGAATAATTTGTTCATGGCCTCTATGGGCGTTATGTTGCTCAAATCCATGTCCCTTATTTCCCGAATGATATCGTCGTCCTTTACCGTATCAAACAGGGAAATCTGGCTTAAGTCCACCTCATCCGGCTTCTTTTTGGAGCTCTTTGCCGGGGAAGCCTGTGCTGCGGCAAGGCTGCTGACGGTCTCTGAGATATCGTTGGCGGAAAGCTCGCTGGCGATAACCTTGGCCCGTTCAATGACCGATTCCGGTACGCCGGCCAGCTTGGCCACCTGAATTCCGTAGCTTCTGTCCGCCCCGCCGGGCACGATCTTCCGCAGGAATACAATGTCGTCGCCCTTTTCCTTGACGGCAATGCAGTAATTGTTCACGTTGTGAAGCTTGCCCTCCAGCTCCGTCAGCTCGTGATAGTGGGTGGCAAAGAGGGTTTTCGCCCCCAGAAGCCTGGGATTGCTGATATGCTCCACCACGGCCCAGGCAATGGCAAGGCCGTCGAAAGTGCTGGTTCCCCGGCCGATTTCGTCCAGGACCAGAAGACTGTTTGGGGTGGCGTTCCGCAAGATATTGGCCACCTCCGTCATCTCCACCATGAAGGTACTCTGCCCTGAAGCCAGATCGTCGGAAGCTCCCACCCGGGTAAAGATCCGATCCACGATACCGATATTGGCCTCCGACGCCGGAACAAAGCTGCCAATCTGTGCCAGCAGCACGATCAATGCGGTCTGGCGCATATAGGTGGATTTTCCGGCCATGTTGGGGCCGGTGATAATGGAAATCCGTTTCTTGTCGTTGTCAAGGTAGGTGTCGTTGGCGATGAACATATCGTTGGGAATCATCTTTTCCACCACCGGATGACGGCCGTTTTTGATGTCGATGACGCCGCGCTCGTTGATCTTGGGCCGGCAGTAATTGTTCCGCTCCGCTACCAGGGCCAGAGAGGCAAAAACGTCAACGCGGGCCACCGCCTTGGCGGTCTTTTGAATCCGAAGCACCTCACCTGCCACTTTTTCACGCACTTCCCGGAAAAGTTCATATTCCAGAGACACCAGCCTGTCTTCGGCTCCCAGAATCATGTCCTCCAGTTCCTTTAATTCCGGGGTGATATAGCGCTCGGCGTTGGCCAGCGTCTGCTTCCGGGTATAGTAATCCGGCACCATATTTTTGTAAGAGTTGGTCACCTCCAGATAGTAGCCGAACACCTTATTGTATTTGATACGAAGATTCTTGATCCCGGTCTTCTCCCGTTCCTTGGCTTCCAGTTCCATGAGCCAGGTTTTTCCCTCGGTTTTCGCATGGCGGAGTTTGTCCACATCCTCATTGTAGCCCTCCTTTAAAATGTTTCCGTCCCGAATAGAAATAGGAGGATCGTCCAGGATAGAAGCTTCCAACAGCTGATATAAATCATCAAGGGGGTCCAATTCCTCCTGCAACGCTTTTAATTCCCCGCACTGAAATTCCCCCAGCAGGGTTTTAATATGGGGAAGCATGGAAAGGGAGCTTTTAAAGGCAATCAGATCCCGAGGATTTGCAGTCTGGTATGTAGCGCGGCTCACCAGCCGTTCCATATCGTAGATGGGAGTTAAGTATTCCCGAAGTTCCTCCCGGTTTAAGGCCTGCCGGTTTAATTCCTCAATGGCATTCAGGCGCTCCTCAATTTCCTTCTTATTGATCAAGGGCTGTTCCACGAAGCTTCGAAGCATTCTGGCGCCCATGGCGGTTCTCGTTTTATCCAGCACCCACAATAGAGAACCTCGCTTCTGCTTCTCCCGCAGGGTTTCCACCAGTTCCAGATTCCGGCGGGTGGAGCTGTCAATGATCATATATTTTCCGGTGCTGTACAGACTGAGGTGTGTAAGGTGGCTCAAGGAGTTTTTCTGAGTCTCATAGAGATACTGCAAAAGGGCTCCGGCGGCAATGGTACCGCAGCTGTAATCCGTAAGGCCCAGTCCGGCAAGGTTGTTTACTTTAAAATGACGAAGCAGCACGCCCTGGGCCGTCTCGTCACTGAAATACCAGGGTTCCAAAGCATACACGACGATTCCCAGCCGGTTTTTCAGATCATCCAGATCAAGACCGCTCATATAGAAGGATTCGTTGCAGATAATTTCCGAGGGAGCAAACCGGGCCAGTTCGTCCAAAAGCTTCCGCTCCGAATCCAGTTCCGTGGCGTAATAATCCCCTGTGGTGACGTCCGAGGTGGCGACACCATAGCGGTCCTCCAGGTAGACGATACACATGATATAATTATTCCGGCTCTCATCCAACGCCTGTGTATTGAGGTTGGTTCCCGGCGTTACGATCCGCACCACCTCCCGCTTCACCAGTCCCTTGGCCTGTTTCGGGTCCTCCATCTGCTCACAGATAGCTACCTTGTAGCCTTTGGATACCAGTTTGTTTAAATAGCCTTCCACGGCATGATAGGGAATGCCGCACATGGGCGCGCGCTCCTCCTGTCCGCAGTCCTTTCCGGTCAGCGTGATCTCCAGTTCCCTGGAGGCCGTCAGCGCGTCCTCGAAGAACATCTCATAGAAATCCCCCAACCGGTAAAAAAGAATACAGTCCGGGTATTCTTTTTTCGTCTCCAGATATTGTCTCATCATGGGTGTAAATTCTGCCACAATTACTCTCCTTTTCTGACAAATTTGCGAATGATCGCCTCCGCAGCCTTCAAACCGTCCATGGCCGCGGACATGATCCCTCCGGCGTATCCGGCGCCCTCCCCGCAGGGATACACACCGCTTTTGCTGCTTACGAATTCCTCATTCCGAAGAATCCGCACCGGGGATGAGGTCCGGCTCTCCACGCCGGAAAGAATACAGTCGGGACGGTCAAATCCCCGTATCACTCCCCCGAACCGATGCATTCCCTCCACAAAGGATTCCCGAAGGGCCGGTTCAAAGAGCTCGTGAATGGGTCCGAAGGATGCCTGCCCTTTGGTACAGCTCTCAAAGCTGCCGTAGCCGTCGCTCTCTTTTCCCTGTTCAAAATCGCCGAATAACTGCTGAGGAATCCGTCCGCCTCCCAGGGCGTAGGTCTTTTCCTCCAGCCGCCGTTGAAATTCCACACCAGATAAGGGACCCGTTCCCTTGAAATCCTCCGGGTTCACCGTGACGATAATGGCGCTGTTGGCGTTTGGCCCCTTGCGCCCGCTGTAGCTCATGCCGTTGACGGCAAGTCGTCCCGGCTCCGAGGAGGCGTTGACCACATAGCCGCCGGGGCACATGCAAAAGGAGTACACGCCCCGTCCGTTGGGAAGCTTGGTCGCCAACTTGTAGGGAGCCGCCCCCAGGAACTTCATGGCCTCCCGTCCGTACTGATGCTCATCGATAAAGGCCTGGGGATGTTCCACCCGAAGCCCCACGGCGAAAGCCTTGGCTTCCATGGAAAAACCTTCCTCAAGCAACATCTGAAAGGTGTCTCTGGCGCTGTGTCCGATGGCCAGGACCACCGCTTCCGTCTCCAGGAGTTGATTTCGGCAGCACCGCACCCCGGCGACTTTTCCATTTTCCCACACAAATCCCTCCAGGTGGGTTTCAAAGAGGAAGGTTCCGCCCATGGCGATGATCTCTTTTTGCATCCTTTGAATCACATCAGCGAGAATGTCCGTACCGATGTGGGGCTTACTGTCATAAGCGATGGCTTCGGGAGCGCCGCATCTGATAAAGGTATCAAGAACCTTCCGGCTCCTGCCATGCTCATCCTTTACCAGCGTATTCAGCTTCCCGTCGGAGAAGGTTCCCGCTCCTCCCGCCCCAAACTGTACGTTGGACTCGGGATCCAGACGATTTTCTCTCCAAAACAGTTCTACATCCCGCTTTCGGGCCTCCATGTCCTTTCCCCGCTCAATGACAATGGGACCATAGCCCATTTGTGCTAGGGCATAAGCGCAAAACAGGCCCGCCGGTCCGCTCCCCACGATCACCGGAGAATGTTTGAGGGGGATGGTTCCCCTTTGCGGATATTGGTATTCCGGTTCATTGGTTAACATAATATTGTTACTGTAAACTTTTTTCAGAACGCTCCGTTCCTGTGCCACACAGACGTCCAAGGTATAGACGTAGCACACCTCCGACTTCTTTCTGGCATCGATGGAACGTCTGACAATTCGGTAGTCAGAAATCCTGTCCACCGATACCTTCAACATTTTGGCAGCTTTTCGCAAAATATCCTCCGCCGTATGCTTTACGGGAACTTTAAGCTGCTTGATACGAATCATGAGTTTCCTCCATTTTGTTTATGAATCATGAAACTTCCTTCCGATTATTTGCCGATTGCGCCTTTTCTCCGCCATGCTTTCCGGCCACCCACCCGCTGGACCAGGCCCATTGCAGGTTGTAGCCGCCGCACATGCCGTCGATATCCACCACTTCTCCAGCAAAGTATAGCCCCGACACCAGCCTGGATTCCATGGTTTCGGGGTGGATTTCCGTAGTGAGTACGCCGCCGGCACAGACCTGGGCGGAATCGAAGGATTTACTGCCGATGATATCAATGACCAGGCCTTTTCCTGCGGCGCTTATCCGCGCAAAATCCTCCTCTTTGCACCGGGCCAGGGGAGTTTCCCCCGCAACCCCCGCTTCCCGAAGGAGCACCGGAACCAGCTTCTGATTCCACAGGCCCGGGAATATATTTTTTACCGCCTCGGAGGGGTTTCGCCTCTTCTGCCTTAAGCAGTAGGCAGTCAGCTCCTCCTCCGTCACATCCGGCGCAAAATCCAGGCTTGCCTGTACCCTTCTCTGTTCCCTTAAGGCCAGCACGCCATAGCGGCTTACCTGAAAAGCCGGAATCCCGGAGACGCCGAATTCCGTCAGTTGAACCTCTCCCCGGTCCTGGCAGACAGGCGTGCCATCTATCAGAAGGCGCACTGCAGCATCTGAGCGAATTCCTGCAAGCTCTTTAAAAAATGACTGTTTTCCCTGCATTTGGACAAGGGCAGGCACAAAATCCGCTACCTTATGTCCGAATCCCACAATATATGGAATTCCGCTGCCGTCGCTTCCCGTCTTTTTCGCGGCTTTCCCGCCGGTAGCGATCACGCAGACACGGCTTTGAAACATGCCCTGCTTGGTCTCAAAGAGGAATCCGTCCTCTAACTTTCGGATTTTGCGAATTCCAACCTCACAGTGAAGCTTCACTCCGAGGCGCTTTAGTTCCAGCAAAAGCGCCTCCCGCACGGAAGAGGCCTGTTCGCTGGCGGGATAATAATATCCGCCCCGTTTTTCTCTGGGCCAGACGCCGATTTCCCGGAAGAAGTTCAGCGTCTCCCTCAGACCGAACTGCCGCAATGCGGGCAATACAAAGGCAGGGTCCTGGCCTCTGTAATACTCCACACCCTGCGCTTGATTGGTAAAATTGCATTTTCCGTTTCCGGTGGACAGGATCTTCTTTCCCGCACACTCCATATGTTCCAGGATGGCGGTCTTCGCGCCGGTTCTGGCCGCGCTGATGGCTGCGGTCATTCCGGCGGCGCCGCCACCCACAACGACGACATCATAAGCCTGGTTCATGGCACTCTCTTTCCTCTGCTGCGTCTGCCAAACTGCATTTCCATGGCAAATCTCGGAAAGAAGTATAGCATATTTTCCGAAAAGATTCAAGCTTAGCTGGAGTGGCTTTCCAGGAAATTGTACAGCTCCTCCTCGCCGGAAATGGGCTTTCCCTCGGAAATTTCACGTTGCAGCTCGGAGGATAAGTATTTAACGGGAATGTCCGTGATGGAGTAGACCGTCTTTTGGTCCGCATAATACACGATCACATAGCCGTCCTGCTCGCCCAGCACGTATTCGTAAGAGACAGCCTCCGCAGCGCTCTCCTGGCTGTTTGGACGCTTATCCTCTTCGAGCGTTTCCTCTGCCCGCTGTGCCTCTAAAAGCGCCTGTTCTTTTGCCATCTCCTTTTCCGATTGACGGACACTGTAATAATAGCCAATGGTATAGGCGCTGCCGCATAAAACCACTGCCAGAATCAGAAACAGGCGGATACCGGTTGATTTTTTCATGATACGCTCCTTTAATAAACTGATGTACCGGAACGCTGATAATATGGAAAACGTACCTGTCTATCTGCCTGATTATCAACATGCCAGTACATTAGTATCCGCCATATTCTGGTATTTTATTCAATTTATTTCAGTAAACGCAGTTTCCTGGCTATTTTCACCAGAACACCTCCGCCAGGGAAGGATTTCAGAGCTTCCGCGTCAATTCCCTTAAGCAGAAGCAGGAAAACGCCGTATACCGCCACACCCACGCAGATGGAAATTATCGTAGCCACTGCGTTGCTTACGGTTAAAAGGCGCAGTCCATAGCAAACTCCGTATACAGCTACTCCCATCAGCCCAGAGGCAATGGCAGGGATCACAAAGGTCTTAAGGACCTCCTGCCGGTAATGAATGTATTTGTGAATGGCCAGGCCGTTGAAAATACACATCACCAGTGAGAAAAAGGTATTTGCTATCACCACCGCATAGATATTCCAGTCAAAAGCCAGCATCAGCAAAAGCAAAACGCCGATATGTAAAATAAGAGCGATGACTGCATTGGTCACCGGCGTTTTCATTCGATTGATGCCCTGCAGAATGGCGTTTGACAAGGTGGACAGAGAGTAAAACAGAATGGATACTGCTCCCGCTATTAACAGGTTGGCCGCCAGCTGATTAGCCTCCTGTCCCGCCTCGCTGCTGGCCGGATATAAAAGGTTGATGATCGGACCGGCCAACACAGCCATCCCCACTGCGCAAGGGAAAGCAATCACCATGATATAACGAATGGACGAATGTACTTTCCGCTTCACCAGCTTCATATCATCGGAGGCGAAGGCTGTGGCAATACTGGGCACACTGGAGGCCGCCAAGGCAGAAGCCAGCGCTATGGGTACGTTTATCAGCGTCTTGTATTTCCCGCTGAATACGCCCCACATGGTACTGTAGGCCACTTCTTCATATTCCTGTATGTGGGCGATATTCTTAAAAATTCCCTGGTCGATGATGGAGCTGATATTGTAGATGGTGGTACTTAAAAGCACCGGGATGATGGTGAGAATCAGCACCTGAAATACCTGGCCGTAGCTCTCCTTTTCCTTACTTAACACATCGCGTCTCATCTGCCGCTTATAAATGGGGCGGTAAATGATAAATACGAACAGCACAAAGCCCAGGGCAAACAGCGCTCCGGCGCCGGTTCCGATGGTTCCTCCCGCCGCGCCGTAGGCTTCCCCGTAGTGATTGGCAACGCCTAAGACCGCGCCGATTCTGGCTCCGTAGCCATACAGCATATAGGCGGTCCAGATACTGACCACCGCATTGACAATCTGCTCGATCAATTGGGATATGGCGCTGGGCATCATGGTTCCCATGCCCTGGAAGAAACCGCGGATCACCCCCAGAATGGCCACCACAAACAGGGTGGGCGCCAGCACCTGCAGCGCAAAAATACTCAAGGGCGTTTTCAGCAGATTCGTGATCGCTCCGGCGCCGAAATAGACGATCAATCCCGCAATTGCGCCAGAAATGGCCGCAAACAACAGCGCTCCCTTGAAAACACGATACGCGTTTTTTCGCTGGCCTTTGGCCAGCCTGGTGGAAACCAGCTTTGAAACAGCCAGAGGCAGGCTGTAGGAGGAGATCAGCAAAAGGATGCTGTAGACCTCCATGGCTGCCCCGTAATAATCATTTCCCACGTCTCCGATGATGGCTGTCAGGGGAATCCGGTAGATCAATCCAATCATTCTGCTTACGATGGACGCAATGGCCAATATGGAGCCTTGCACCAGAAAATTGGATTCGCTTTTTCTGTTTGTTTTCATAAATAATCCTCTATCCTCTGTGGGTTGCCTTACTCGGCGGCCCGTGCCTCTAAGAGTTCCTCCTGGGTCTTATATACCGCAAATCGGTCCGCATAGGTGTCCCGGATCACACATACCCAGGTTTTCCCCTGGTTCAAAATAATTTCTTTGCCGGATTCGTCAAAGTAGCGGGCGGGCGAGCTTTCGCTCTCCTTGGTCCAGGTGATGTCAATGACTTTTCCGTTGGTAATATATTTCCCCTTGCCCTGGCCGCCGGATGGCATGGTATCGATATCCAGATAGCCATTGTCATCGGCCTTTCTCCAGTCACAGTACTGAACGAGAATGTTTTTTACCTTAAGCTGCTCCTCCGTGGCCCCGTCCGTCTGCTCCTCCTTGAACTCATATCGGTAATACAGGCCGTCCTCGTCGTTGTAGACAAACCAGGGCTTGTTCACAAGATAGCCCGGGCTTACCACCAGGGCTTCCTGGCCACCGGTCAGTTCCACTGGCACGTTATCTGCCGCAAAAAGGTAATGGCCCTTATAGCCATCCTCATAGGTGGTCCGGTAGCCCTTTGTCTCGGCAGCGTTTTTCAGTCCTTCCTCGGTGGTGAAGACGTTGTGGGGAGACTTCCGGCCGGAGTCCCGGTAAAACGCGCTCTCAACGCTGTAATCCATGCCGCTGATATTGTGGACGCTGTCCCTGGCCAGAATGGGCTCCGCATACAGTGCCTGCCCAAAATGCACGTAGATAGCGTCAAATTCCTGGGCAAAATAGATAAAGTAGTGACGGCAGCTTCGGATGGAGCCAATCTTGTCCACTCCCCGAAGGTCCTGAAAAATCGCCATCAGACGGGTATAGGAGCCCTCCACCGGCACCTCGTAGATCACATCCGCCTGAGAAATACCATACTGGGGCAGCGCATCGCTGGTATTGCCGATCATGATGGCGTAAGGACGGTTTCCCGCAATCTCCTCGTCAATCCACTCTCCGGTGAGATAGCTTTTTGCTTTTCCCTCCGTCGATACCATTTCCTCCACCGCTTCTATTTCCAGCTCCGGTGTTTCCACGGCGGGGGGCATTGCGATCAGCTCGCCTTTTTCCTGCTGTCCGCACCCGGCAAGCAGCAAAACCGCCAAGAGGGACGCTGCCAAAGCCGACCATAGTTTCTGTCTCATAAAATACCACCTTTCTTCGAAGCTCCCGCTTTTTCAACGGGATTCTCCATTTTTAAATCCTGTGCAGGAAGCTTCTTATTCTCTGAAAATCCCAACCATGTTCAGGATATTCCTCTGTTTTTCCTCTATGACAGCTGCTTCCGCCTCCGTCATATGATCGTAGCCCATCAGATGCAGCATACTGTGCACGATCAGAAAGGCGAATTCCCGCCGCTCACTGTGTCCAAACTCCCGAGCCTGCTCCTTCACCTTGTCCGAACTTAGGATAATATCCCCCAGAAGAGCTTCTCCGGTCTCCGGGTTAAAGTTGTCGTCCTCTTCCTCCACCTTTGAGAAATCTCCGGGTGCCGGGTAGGCGATCATGGGAAAGGACAGGACGTCCGTGGGACTGTCAATTCCCCGTTGTTCACGGTTGATACGGTGTATTTCCTCGTTTGTCACCAAAAGGACGTTGACCTCCGCCTCAAAGGGAAAGTCCTCCGCCTCCAGGGCTGCCTCGATCACCTCCGCGGCGAGCTGTTCACAGGGAAAATCAAATTCCCGTCCGCTTTCATTTTCCAGTGTTATCGTCATATCCTTCGCCTCCTAAGTCTGCCTTCTGCCCTCGTATTGTCCCCTGGACTTTTTATTTCCCCTAGCTTCCGGGTTGCTTTTATTCTTCAGTTCCTTCTTCTCGTATTCCTCGTAGGCTTTGACGATTCTCTGTACCAGAGGGTGGCGCACCACGTCTCTGCTGGTAAGCTGGCAGATACCGATATCATCCACCTTCTTAAGGACCTTGAGGGCCACATCCAGGCCCGAGGTAGCTCCGGGAGCCAAATCCTTCTGGGTAGCGTCCCCGGTGATGACCACCTTGGAGCCGAAGCCGATTCTTGTCAAAAACATTTTCATCTGAGCAGGCGTAGTGTTCTGGGCCTCGTCTAAAATGATAAAGGCGTTGTCCAAAGTCCGGCCGCGCATGTAGGCCAAGGGGGCCACTTCGATAAGGCCCTTTTCCATATTTTTCAAGAAGCTGTCCGCACCCATGATCTGATAAAGGGCGTCGTAGAGGGGCCTTAGGTAAGGGTCAACCTTGCTCTGCAGATCCCCGGGCAGAAAGCCCAGCTTTTCCCCCGCCTCGATGGCCGGACGGGTAAGGATAATACGGCTGACCTCCTCGTTCTTAAAGGCCGTGATGGCCATGGCCATGGCAAGATAAGTCTTGCCGGTTCCGGCAGGCCCTATGCCAAAGACGATCATTTTCTCACGAATCTGGTCCACGTAGGACTTCTGGCCCAGGGTCTTTGGCTTCACCGGCTTGCCGCTTATGGTGTGGCAGATCAGATCCTTGTCAATTTCCGCAAGGGAACTCTCCTTCTCCTCGAAGGTCAGAGAAATGGCATAATCCACGTTCTGCTCCGTAATCTGGTTTCCCCGTCTGGACAACTCCAGCAACTGGGAAAATACGCGTGTGGCTTTGTCAATGTCACGCTGGTTCCCCAGGAGCTTCATGCCATCCTCCCGCATGACCGCCGTGACGTGAAAGGCCCGCTCAATCTTCTTCATATATGCGTCAAACTGGCCGAACACGTTGGCCATGTGTGACACGGGTATATTAATTGTCGTTTCCGTCAGACTCATTCGTCTCCTGTCCTTCCTTTTGTATATCATCTGCCTGGATATCTTCCACGACGCCGGCCTGCCGGATTCCCACAGGTTCGATGACCTTGATCTCACCGGACGCCATGCAGATTTTTCCATCTGCTACTATCATAACATTATTTTCAATAATTTGAACCCCTTTTTGTTCTAATTTTTCACAAAAATCCTTCAATTTGTTCCCGGCAAGGGTTTCGGCCTCTGTTTTGGAGTAGATTTTTGGCTCCATCCGGTACTCTTTCGCCACTTTTTTGGTGAGCACAAAAGGCAGATAGAAGCTTTCCCCAAGCTTCAGAGGAAGGGACCGGCTGAAGGTATCGCTCATTGCAAAATCATTTTCTCCGAAGGGAAGCCGGAACTGTTTCTGAAACATTAAAAGCTCATAGGAATTTTTTTCTTCCCCGGTAAAAACCTTGTCCTCATACGCAAGCGGGAAAACATCCTGATAGGTGTAGCTCGTGATTCCGAGAATATCCGCGTCAGCGTAACAATACTGGTAATTTACAAGCTCCGCGCTGTCATTGTAAATGGGAATCCTCCCTTCCACCAGCAGATCTCCTTGCTTTACCGCCGTTCCTTTTTTGACAAGGGGCATGCCGCGTCTTGTAATAATGCTATAAATCTCGGCATCCTTTGCGGCGATCAGATTGCTGGGCGTATCCTCCACCACCGTCTCCCCCGCCGAATTGGAGACGAGATTTTCCGTTAGATCGATCATCAGTCTTGTGCCCTGTATCTTCACCGAGGCCCAGATGATATCCTCATACTCGCTTCGCAAAAGCTCCTCTAAGGCCACACAGTCTAGTTTGCTTTTTCGGATACCATGATATACATGCTTTTCTTCCAGAAATTTAATGATGGCGCTGTCGGTCCGGTGGAGATTGCCGGATACATCGATATTCCAGATAAACAGGGACATGGTGTAAAGAGCCGCCATGCAGACGGCCATTCCACCGAAAAAGAGTTTTCGTTTCCGGTACCGGTACAGGGCGAAGGGCAGACCGTACCGCTGTAAGATCACAATCCTTGTCTTGGTTTTCCTTAAGATAGGCCGAAGCTTCCGGAAACCTTTGATACTGATACAGAATTCGTAGTGGTCCTCCCGGTATAAAAGATTCCAGATTAAAATGTCATGATTGGCGCACAGGTTCAAAAAGCGCTCCGGAGCGTAGCCGGCAAGCCGTACCCTGACGTAGCCCTGCATATATTTTAGTTTGTCTGCAAACATATGGCCTCTCCTTATGAATCATAGATAATTTCATGGATAAATCCGGTCACTTTCATCTCATCATTGGTATAATATTGGATGAGCAGACGCTTCCCGCGAATCTCCACCTGGCAGCCTTTGGTCTGCAGCCGTATTTTTTCACAGGTATATTCGATGATTCCCCGGTAATTCTCAATCAGGGCTTCCGTCCTGCCGGTGACCGTCACGATGACGGCTCCGTACATCAGGTCCTTGGGCAGTTCCAGGGACTCCACAATATTTGATTTTACCCGGTTTCGTTTCTGTTTTCCCATAATTCACTATATGAGGAAGAAACATGTCTTATTCCCTTGCAATTTCTCTGATTCTGGGGATAAGCCCCGGCGTTTTGACCGGGCATGAATACCTTCCTTATTTGTCCACGCCGTTTTTTTGACAAATATCGGCAAGACAGCATTTATCGCAGAATGGTTTGGTTCTGGCAGTGCAGACATCTCTTCCGTGGTACACCAGGCGGTGGCAGAAATCACTGCCTTCCTCCGGTGGGATGATCTTCCACAGAGCCATCTCCACCTTCTTGGGCTCCTTGATGTTGTCCACCAGGCCCATGCGGTTGCACAGGCGGATGCAGTGGGTGTCGGTTACGATGGCCGGCTTGCCGAAAACGTCTCCCATGATCAGATTGGCGCTTTTTCTTCCCACGCCGGGGAGCTTTAAGAGCTCATCAAATTCCGTGGGCACGTTGCCGCCGTACTGCTCCTTTAAGATCTTCATGCAGGCGCTTATATCCCTTGCCTTGCTCCTTCCAAGGCCGCAGGGGCGGACGATGGCCTCGATGTCGTCCACATCCGCCTCTGCCAGGGCGTTGACATCCGGGTATTTTTCGTAAAGCTTCTCCACCACCACGTTGACTCTGGCGTCGGTACACTGGGCGGCCAGGCGCACGCTTACCAGAAGCTTCCAGGCCTGGTCGTAGTCCAGGGTGCAGCCCGCGTCGGGGTATTCTTTTTTCAGTCTCTCTATGATTTCCAATGCCAATTGTTTCTTTGTCATATTATAGTTCCTCCAGAATATCATCCAGCTTTTTCAAAAAAGCCTCTTCGCCCCAAGTGTTGACTTTAAACAATATGCCCTGGCTTCCGCCGGAGGTGATAATGATAAGCTTGTATTGATGATTTTCACCCACCAGGGTCAGCGTCATGCTGACGCGGTTGGAGCCGATGTAGCTGTAACGCTCGTAGACTCTGACAGCGCAGCGGAAATCTCCTTTTTGGTAATCGCTTCCGTCCTCATAGGATGCGGAGACGCTTCCGGACAGAATGGCGTTGTCTAATTTCTCTAGGATATTGTCGAAATTGCCGTGTACGTTTTTGACATATTTTGCCAAACTTGATTCCTCCCCTTATATAACAATTTTCTTCACATCCATTTTACTAGGTTATCGCTGATTTTGCAACTGGATTTCAGGAGCGTCGCTCTCCTCTTCCTGTAAACCGTTACGTTTCATTGGGTGGGAAAAAAGTTGTTTGTTTTCACAAGAGATTTGAATTTTTTTGCTTTTGACTGGAACGTAGCCCTGGATGGCACATTTGTTATAAGCAGACCATGGAAAGACGCCGGCACTTGGCGAACCGACCGTTTACGGGCGGCGAGCCTAGTACCGTTGCGTCTTGATTTGAGCG
>CALWLN010000196.1 GCA_944381535.1 uncultured Lachnospiraceae bacterium | reverse complement strand
GCCGGTAATATTGCTATATTTGGCGATTCTTCTGATCGTTCAGATGATATTGATTTCTTATACCACCGGCAGCTTAAAAAAACACTCTCTTGTAGAGCAAATCAGAGTGACAGAATAACCTTTGATTGGTGGAAACAGGACAGCGGAAGAAGAAAACAGGAAAAGAATGCTTTTTGATTTATCCAGAACTCAATTTCCAGGGTATTTTTTAAGGTATCACAGGGTATCAAACTTTAAAAAACAAAAACCTTGAAAACACCGATCTTAAGCGGTTTTTCAAGGTTTTTAATACTGCCGGCAGCGGGACTTGAACCCGCACGTGGTTGCCCACAACAGATTTTGAGTCTGCCTCGTCTGCCATTCCGACACGCCGGCATGTTCGACGGAACAAATAGTATGTTACCATAATTACTGCCGGAATGCAACTATTTTTTTTCAATTTTCTTTCCTATTTTCTTTTCTATCCTTGCCGCTCTTCCTCCACCGAAATCTCCAGAAACCGTCCTTCCTTCACATGATACATTCCTCTGGTGGTAACCCGCACCTGAGGAATCGCCGGCAAAGCCAGGAAAGACAAGGTGATAAAGGGGTCCATGGTCTCTGGCACACCCATGGCGCGGGCCCGGATCAACATCTCTCCAAGCCGCTCCTTGACCTTTTCATGGCTTTGCTTGCTCATAAGCCCCATCACCTCCAGAGGCAGCGTCAGCGGTTCTCTTCCGGTCTCCACCACCGTGTAGCCTCCACCGCAGTCCATAAGAGCCAGCACTGCCCGGTACATGTCCTCATCATTGTCTCCCACCACAATAAGGTTATGGGAATCATGGCCCACCGTGGAGGCGATGGCGCCGCCGCAAATGGAACAGCCCTTCACAATGCCAATCCCCTTCTTCCCCGTGGCGTGATGGCGTTCCAGCACTGCCAGCTTCTGATAGGTCTCATCCGCTACAAAGCAGCCATCCTTTACCTTAACATCAGCGATAATCTCCCGGGTAAGGATCTCCCCGGGCACCAGCTCCACCACCCGGGCTCTTTCACCCTTCAGGGGAAGCCGGAAATCCTCCACGCCGTTTAGCTTGATATGTACCGTATGTAAAAGGGACTCCGGAACCTCTTTCCGGGGCAGTTCCTTTGGCTGAATCCGCTGCCCCTTGTAATAGACCTCCGTCACGTCTATCTTATGTAGATCCGAGAATACCACAACATCTGCCTGATACCCCGGCGCAATGGCTCCCAGATGCTTCAGGCCATACCTCCTGGCCGGATACAGCGTGGCAATCTTGATGGCCTCTATGGGATCAAGACCCAACCCGATGGCCTTTTGCACGTTGTAACTGATGTGTCCCTGCTTCTGGATGTCCTCGATGTGCTTGTCATCAGTGCAGAACGCCAGCTGGTGGCAGGGCAGTTTCCTCTCCACCACACCTTTGATGATACTCTCCAGATTTTTTGCCGCAGTCCCCTCCCGGATAAGAATCTGGATTCCGGCCCGCAGTTCTCTTAAGGCGTCCTCGAAGGTACAGCACTCGTGGTCGGTGTGAATCCCTGCTAGGGCATAACAGCCGGTCTCCTTTTCTCCCAGATATCCCGCATGACCGTCAATCACCTTATCCCGAAACAGTCGAAGCTTTTGAAGCATTTTTTCATCACAGGAAAGGACCGCCTGGCAATCCATAACCTCCCCCAGGCCCAGTACCCGTGGATTACCCAGGTAAGCCTCCATTTCGTCCGCTTCCAGCGCATAACCGTTGTCCTCAAAGGGTCCCGCCGGCACACAGGAGGGCACCATCACATACACATTTGCCAGGGAATCCTCCGTTTCCCGAAGAATAAAATCAATACCATCCCTGCCGGACACGTTGGCAGCCTCGTGAGGATCCACCACGAAGGTGGTGGTTCCCTTAAGCCCCGCCTGCAAGATCAACTCTCCCGGATTCACCAGTGTGGATTCCAGATGCAGATGGGCGTCAATAAAGCCGGGGCACACATATTTTCCCGCCATGTCAAATTCCTGCTCCCCCTCAAATTCCCCCACACCGAGAATCACACCGTCGGCGATGGCGATATCCCCCTGTAGAATTTCATTGGTAAAGACCTGCACAACTCTGGCGTTTTTCAACACCAGCGGAGCCTTTTTCTGCCCCAAAGCCATCTTTGCCATTTCGCTGGAATACTGAAAACCCATATTTATCCTTCTCCTTTCTTTCCTCACTTCTCACGTAAATTCCTTCCCCGAACGCAGTTATCTTACTTTCTCTCCGGCCACATATTTTCCCACAATGTCACGCTCGTCAGAAAGATAAATGATCCGCTCCAATCTCTCTCTCAAGCTTAACACATGCGGCGGCAAAAGTCTACTGTCGTCAATCACAACCGCGTCCAGCTCATACCCCTCCTCAAGGCTTCCCACTTTTCCGAAAAAGGCGCCGCCGCCCAGGGTGCCCAGATAAAAGGCCTCCTCCACCGACAGGGGCGCCAGTGTCTCATCCTTTAAGCGCCACCGAAGCTTGGAGGCCTGGATGGAGTCTGACATGGCCCGGAACATGGATACGGAATATCCCCCCGCCATGTCGCTGCCCAGTCCCATGGAGATTCCCTCCTCAAGATACGTCCGCGCCGGCGCGGCTCCCGAGGACAGGTTCATGTTAGACTGGGCGCAATGAGCCACAAACACGCCCCGCTCCTTCATCAGTTCCATTTCTTCTTTGGAGGAATGCACGCAGTGGGCCATCACCGCTTTTCCGTTGCTTCCGAAAAGCCCCAGCTTATCGTAAGCGTCTCCGTAATGCTCCGCTTCCGGGCACAGCTCCTTCACCCAGGCAATCTCTCCGAAATTCTCGGA
>CALWLN010000195.1 GCA_944381535.1 uncultured Lachnospiraceae bacterium | reverse complement strand
ATGGGGAGAAGGCGTGGGACGGAAGCACCCGGCTGTTCGACCTGCTGGATATACCCAGGACGGAAGCATGGATTTATGACTATATATCTGATTACCGGATGAATCTGGTGCATGCCGGGAATGTGGTGCCCGGACATTTCCATACCGGGCTTAAGCAGGTATTTGAGCTGTTACCCTATTCCGGGAGAGGGAAAGAGATGGAGCGGTATGTGGAGCAAAACAGTGGGGAATTTTCCAATGTGAGCGAGGAAACCTTTGAACTGTTGGCCACATTTTTTGACGACAGAGAATTGGAACTGGCAAAGAAGAAGGAGCAATTCCGAAACAAAGAAGGAGGCGGATACAATATGTGTACGGCATTTCGTGAGATAAGAGAGGAAAGCTTTAGGCTGGGAAAGGACCAGGGATTTAAGTTGGGGAAGGATCAGGGATTTAAGTTGGGGAAAGACCGTGGTATCAAGCAAGGGAAGGACCAGGGAATCAGGATTGGAGAAGAACGTGTAAACCTTCTGATTCAGCGTCTGATAAAGGACTGCCGTATGGAGGAGATAGAGCGTGCCGTATCGGACAAGGCCTATCAGCAGGAATTATTTTCAAAATATGGAATTTGAAAATAAAACGGGGCATGAGCGGGTTGCCCCGTTTATTCATGACAATAGAAAGTTCGCAAAGCGTACTTTCTATTGTATTCGCTCCGCGTTCCGATACTGCCTGGGAGATAAGGCAAATTTCTTCTTAAAGCACCGGCTGAAATAAAAAGAGTCTGTAAAGCCGCATTTTTCAGCCACCGCCGCAACAGGCAAATCCGTTTCAGCAAGTCCTCCAGTGCCAGCGGACTGCAGGGATTTTCATGAATATAGGCCAGCGCCTTGCGGATACGCGCCGTGCTGATGGGCTCCTGCTTTGTATGCAAAATCGTAAACACTTCGCAGAGAATCTGCTGCAGAAAAATCGTTTGCCGCCATTCATACAGATATCCCTTCTGCCGGTAAGCTTCATATAAATTTTTAAACAACGGCTCCAGCCGCTGGGGCGCTTCCGGCTCAATCACATTTGGGAACGGAAGCGGGTCCGCCTCCGGTGGCAGTGAAAAATGCAGACCGTAAAATACCATGTACGGCTCTCTGGTTACCCACAGACTGTGCTCCACGCCGGGGCGGAAGCAGATGAGGGTGCCGGATCGTATATGGATGTCTTTTCCGGCAATTCGGATCTCACTCCTTTATATAGAATAGCGGAATTTTGTCCATGTTTCAACTGTTTTTGCATGGCCTTTTTCACGTATTGATGTAAACTATAACAAAAAGAAACGCTACGGAAGGGAGAAGCATTATGATTTGGAATCGGGAGCAGTATATCGCGCATTGCCACTACGAATTCACCGGCCGGGAGATGTTCTGCGAGTTGTTTGGTCCGCTGATCGGTCTGGAGGACGAATGGCGCCGACAGGGAGCCACGGAAAAAGAAATTGCGCTGACGGCCTTTGACTGGGATTATGTGCTGCGCGCGGAGCTTGCAGGAAATGCCTTTGCCATTACCGGCTTAACGCCGAAGATATTGGGGGATAATCCGGAATTTACCATTTCACTGGACGAAATGGGGCGCCGGCAAAAGCTTTGTAAAC
The DNA here is from genome assembly GCA_944381535.1 of uncultured Lachnospiraceae bacterium. Classification (GTDB taxonomy): domain Bacteria; phylum Bacillota; class Clostridia; order Lachnospirales; family Lachnospiraceae; genus 14-2. The sequence continues at coordinate 1,527 of CALWLN010000195.1, read as the reverse complement.
AGAGCGCAACCATTCCCCTGCCCCTGGACTATCCGGTTAAGACGATGGAGGACTGGTTAAAAATCAAACACTGGTATAGCTTTACGGAGGAACGGGTGAACCGGGAGGCCCTTCAGCGGCAGAAGGATTTGCGCAGCAAGGGTTATCTGACACTTCTGGGAGTACCGGGAGGCTTCGATGAACTCAGGCAGCTGATGGGAGAAGAGGCGCTGTGTATCGCCCTTTATGAGGAACCGGAAGTGATAGAAGATATGCTTGCGACCTTTGCCGACACGGCTGTCAAGGTCATTGAGCGCGTGGGGAGCATTGTGCGGATCGACAATCTCACCATACATGAGGATATGGCGGGGAAATCGGGACCTTTATTTGGACCGCGGCATGTCAGGGAATTTCTCATGCCATATTATCGGAAAGTCTGGGACTGTGCGCAGGCCTATGGCGCCACACTTTTCTCCCAGGATAGCGACGGCAATATGAACCCTGTCATCGATGCGTTCCTGGACTGTGGGGTCAACTGCTTCTATCCCTGTGAGCCCGCCGCCGGCATGGATATTGTGGCGCTGCGCAAAAAATACGGAAAACGCGTTTATTTCAAGGGCGGGATTGACAAGCATGTGCTGCGTCAGGACTTCACGGCTATCCGCAAGGAACTGGGATACAAAATGTCTGCTCCCATGCTGGGCGGCGGTACGATTTTTGCCCTTGACCATCGGATTCCCAATGGGGAGCAGAGGTATTGGTTGCGAAAAGGTCTTGTTGGAAGCGTCACTGACTCTGCTTTTTTGTTGTATAACGATAAAGGACACAAGTGCAGCCAAATATATTGCGGCAAAGATGAATTTGCCTTTAGTAGCGGCAAGGTTGGATACATTGATTTCTTCGTTGCTCGGAAATACAGCGAAAAATATTCATAAGATCTTTGAGTTTGCGAAAAGGCAGCCGTGTGTTTTGTTTTTGGATGAGTTCGATGCCATTGCGAAAGCCAGGGATGATCAACACGAATTGGGGGAATTGAAAAGGGTTGTTAATAGTTTGCTTCAAAATATAGATGAATATTGTCAAGATGGTATTTTGATTGCTGCGACAAACCATCATGAACTTTTGGATAGTGCAATCTGGAGAAGATTTCAGACAGTCATTGAAATGCCGCGCCCAGGTGTGGAAGAAATAAGAAGTATGTTTGAACAGATGCCGGATTTTGTGAATAGGAATGATATAAAAGACAGCCAATGGAAAAAGGTAGAAAATGCGCTCCTGGGTCTTTCCTACTCGGATATAAAGAATATTTTGAATAATATGGTAAAAAAATGGTAATCAAGCAAAAATCATCAATAGGTTTTGCGGATATTATAGGAGAAATCTATTATTTTCGTAATCATGGCGCGTTTTCTATGAATGATATGATATTGGGGTAAAAACCCCCTTGTCCTGTGGATCAATCCGCACATAAAATTGCATATTTTGTTGTATTTTATAGCTTTTAAGCCCAAGATGCGGTACAATATAAGTATTCGATTGGAGGTGCGA
>CALWLN010000194.1 GCA_944381535.1 uncultured Lachnospiraceae bacterium | reverse complement strand
CCGGATGAGTACATACAGAGTTTTGCGGAGCAAAATCACTGAGATGGAGCAAAGCGGAATCGAAGTGACCGTCTTTCGGAGTAGTGGTTGTAATTTCGGTTTTCTGTGTGAAATTTTGAAGGTATATAAATTTGTAGTTGTATCTTTAAAAAAAATGAGTTATAATAATGGCATGTCAAAAATGCCATTTTGTAATACAGGGGATTGGTCAAATGGTATGATAGGGGTCTCCAAAACCTTTGGTGGGAGTTCGATTCTCTCATCCCCTGCGAATAAAAAGCTTAGAAACGTGAATTTTAGAAGGTTTCTAAGCTTTTTTGCTATAAAGAAGTTTCCTATGGGCGCGGAGCAGTCGTGTATTTTCGCAATTTTTCATTGTGATTTTACGGATTTTCCAGTATACTATAACCAGAGACGGCGGCATATGCGGGTGCTGCGGGGTAGACTGCGAAAACAGGGCTGTAACATCGGTGCTTAAAGAGAATTATTATCATGGGTTTTGACGGGTCTTTTGACCGGCGCGCCCGGTTATCAGATATTGTCTAATCGGGAAAGTGGAACCGGCCGGGTGGATCTGATTATAAAGAGTAAGGCCATACGAAAGGGCCGGGCCATAGTTCTGGAGCCCACGGTTGCCGGCAGTATCACCCAGATGGAAGAAAAATGCCGGGAGGCTTTACGGCAAATAGAAGAAAAGCAGTACGAAAAGGAGCTTTTGGATGAAGGCTATCCTGTGGTGGAGAAATACGGGATTTGTTTTTATCGGAAAGAATGCATGATAGTAAAGTAGAGAGGATTTGACATGAAGAAGAAATTATATATTTTGGCTATGGTCGTATGTCTGGTTGTTTTTTGCGTATCCGCATTTCAACTGATACGCTACTATCTGGAGGCCAGGGAGTCTGATAAGGGCTTTGAGCAGCTGACCGCCATCGTAGAACAGGCCAGACAGCAGGTACCCATAGAACAAGAACCAGAAACTGAGGACGGGGAGGAAGAACCGGGGATTGACCCCAGGGACCAGGCGATTTTGGATGCCTACCAGGAACTTCATCAGCAGAACGAGGATATGATAGGCTGGATTACTGTGGAAGGCACGAAAGTCGATTATCCGGTGATGTATACACCGGAGAATCCCAATTTTTATCTGGACCATAATTTTGAGAAGGAGGAGGACCGGTACGGGGTGCCCTATGTTGCGGAGCACTGCGATATTGAGAAGCCCAGCGATAATCTGATTATTTATGGCCATCACATGAAAAACGGCTCCATGTTTACGGGGCTCATGAACTATCGGGATCAGGATTTTTATGAGGAACATAAAACGATACAGTTTGATACCTTGGAGGAGCGGGCGCAGTATGAGATTGTGACGGTTTTTATTACCACGGTCTATGATGAGGTCGGTTTTCGATATTATGAATTTACGGACGCCCAGGATGCGGCGGAATTTGACCAGTATATCGACCAGTGTAAGCGCCTTTCCCTTTACGATACTGGAGTGACTGCGGAGTATGGAGATAAGCTAATCACTCTGTCCACCTGTGAGTACTCCAACAAAAACGGAAGGCTTGTGGTGGTGGCCAAAAAGATTGACTAGAAGAAAAGAAGCCGGAAAGGCCCCCAACAGAGCGTCAGCGACTTTCTGTCAGGTCCCTTCCGGCTTTTTCAATATCACTTATCTTGTATGTGAGACACCGTTCTCCGGTAGCTGCTGGGGGTCATGCGCAGCTGCTTCTTAAAGGCGATACAGAAATTGTTTTCGCTTTGAAAGCCGCATAAAAAAGCGATTTCACGGATGGTTTTTGTAGTCGTGCCCAGGTAGAAGCAGGCGGATTGAAGCCGCAGATTCAGCAAATATTTGTGAGGAGGAAGTCCATATTGCTGTTTGAAGCAGCGGATAAAATGGTAAGGGCTTAATCCCACCTGTGAGGCGATATCCTCCAGCGAAAGAGGGTGGCTCAAATTTTGCTGCATAAAGGCGCAGGCCTTCTGGCATAGGCGGACGGAATCCGGTGCGCCGGTATCGGAAACCGATTTCTCCCCCTCGGTCAGAAGCGCCAGTAAATCGGTGATGTATTTGGCCAGCTTAAGCTCCGCAAGATTTCCTTCGGAAAAATCTTTCAACAGCAGCGAAAAAAGCCGCTCCGCTTCCAACTGCTGCAAGGAGTTTAAGGAAAGGGGAGATCCGCAATGTTCAAACAGGTATTGAACATAGCCGGAGGCTGCGGGACCGTCAAAATGAATCCAGTAAAAGTTCAGTTGGGAAGAAGCGCCGTAAATATGAGGCTGATAACAGTCAATCAGAGCAATCTGTCCGGGGCAGAGAGGTATTTTTGTATCGTGAGAGTAAAAATATCCGCTGCCTTTTTTGATATACATCAATAGATAGCTGTCATAACTGTTCCTGGATACACGGTAGGATTCGTCACACAGAAAATGCCCCAGGCAAACGGGGTGGAGAAAATTCCTGGCAAGGGGCGTAGGCGTGTGAAAATAAATCTCGGAATGGTCAGGCATGCTGGTAAAAGTATCCTTCATAAAACCTCCTGTCATAAGCGTTTATATTTAAAAGTATAAACAGGGTACGGAAAATTTTCAAGCGCAATTTTTTTATATAATTGCGCATGAATTTAAAATGAAAGAAGCTGGAAAGTATGCTATAGTAATTTCTGCCCAGTTAGGTTTTATTGAGACGGATAGAATGAGTATCCGATCCGGTCTCTTGACGAAGTTGGGGATAAAACAGGAAAAGTAGTCCGCAGAGGAGGAACGACATATGGAATACACCATCAGCAGACAGGACAGGGAAATCCTTCGGGAAACCGCGAAAAGGCAGTTGGAGCTGGCAAATCAGGACAGCAATAAAGAAAGAATTAAGAAATGGTATCTCCACAACGATTTGCAGGGAGAAACACCGATGATTCATTTGGAGATGGGAACCTTTGCCCAGGAGATTTTGCCGGAGAGAATGAAATGCGCAGGAGAATTTGCGCGGTGGGCAGAGGAGATTCTTTACAGCAATTTCCTGAATCAGGAGTTGTTTGATGACGACCGGGTCACACCGGATTATTTTCCGGTATCCTATGATACCTGGTTCACGCTCTTTGACATTCCGGTAAAAGTGGATCATACGACGGATTCCAGCGGCAAGGAAAGTCTGGGGCATCATTTTGTTTCCGTGCTCGGAGATTTGGAAGAGGATTATGAAAAATTGAGGCCCAGCAGCTTTGGGGTCAATCTGGAAAGCAGCCAGGCGAAAAAGGAGGCCATTGAGGAATGTATCGGTGATATTCTGCCTGTAAAAATGCAGTTGGGCAGTATGTACAGCGTACCCACCCAGATGCTGGTACATATCATGAAGATGGAAGACATGATGCTTGCCATGTATGACGCTCCGGAGTTGTTTCAGAAAATGATGGACAGGATTGCGGACGACACACTGGCTTACTACCGCTTTCTGGAGGAGAAGCATTTGATTCAGCCCACAGTGGCCTGTGAGGGCCTGGGCCAGGGAACCTGGTGCTTCACAAAAGAGCTTCCGGGATGGGAGGAATGGGAGAAGCGGCCCTTTACCACCAGGGATGTCTGGGGCTTTATGGATTCCCAGGAGACGGTAGGAATCTCTCCCGCCATGTTTGAGGAGTTTATTTTCCCGTGCTACAAGAAAATCTCGGAGCAGTTTGGGCTGCTGTCCTATGGCTGCTGCGAGCCGGTGGATCCCATCTGGGACAGATGTATCAGTAAATTGTCAAATCTGCGCAAGGTTTCCATTTCCCCTTGGTGTAACGAGGAGTTCATGGGGGAACGTCTGCGGGGGAGCAGGGTGATTTATCACAGGAAGCCAAGCCCTAATTTTTTAGGGGTGGACCCGGTGTTGGATGAGGAAGCTTTCCGGCAGCATATCCGAAAAAGCCTGAAGGCCGCCCGGGGATGTAAGATGGAAATCACCCAGAGGGATGTCTATACCATACACCACAATATTCCCAAGGCAAGGCGTTATGTAGCTATCATACGGGAGGAGATTGAGAACAACTGGAAATAATTCATTACGCTCCTTTGCAGCCATAATTGGGATTGGAATTTGCGTTTTAGGCTTCCTTTTTGGGACAGAATGTGATATCATGGAGAAACGTAGAACATAAGACGGAAAATGAAAGAGAAGGAAGATGGATGCCATGGGAGCGTTTTTCGTATTTCTGATTGGCGGGGTTGTATTATTGGCAGTGATCGTGGCTGTGGTAGCGTCCGTGGCAGGAGCGGCTGCGGCAATTGCGGATGAGGACACCGTAGAATAATGGGTATTGCGAAAAGAATCTGCATGGCAGATTCTTTTTGAACGATGAATATGTGGAAATTCCTTTGATCGTGTATCGGTACCGAACTTATAAGTGGCTTTAGGATGTGACCAGGCAGCAAGAGCCGGATTTAAACGGCCAGCCGGAAGAAGCCGGAAAACAAGAGCAGAGTTATGGCTGCGGGGGTTATTCCCTGAATTTCCGTGACCGGGCTGTTCTTAAATTGTATTTATAAAAATGCAATAAACTTTTTGAAGAAAATATTAATATTCTGCTAAGAAAATCTTGATTTTTACGTTATGATTGTATATAATGGTATCGAAATATTTTATAGGAGGTCATGAGCATGGAGAATAACGGAAAAGGCTTATCAATTGCTGGTCTGGTGTTAGGCATTGTTGCTATCGTGCTTGCATGGTTCACCATGATTAACATCATTGCTTTGATTGCAGCCATTATTGGTCTTGTATGCGCTGTTAAGGGCAAACAGGCAGCAACAGCAGCAGGTGCTCCGACAGGACTTGCGACAGCAGGTTTGGTTCTGTCCATCATCGGACTTGTATTAGCCGCAATCGGATTCCTTTCCTGCACATTGTGTATTGTTTGTGTAGGTGGGACTGCTGGCCTGATGGGATTATAAGAACGATAAGAGGCAGTTAAAAAGAACGAGCAGCCGTTTTGCGTTGGGCAGACCGGCTGTTTGTTTTTGAAAAGCAGTAGGAGGTTTTATGTTTCCCTATTTTGAGATTTTTGGAAAAACGGTGGGCAGTTACGCAATGGCTTCCGTTGCCGGCATGGCGGTATGTGTGCTTGTTGCCTGCAGAATGGGCCGTTCATATAAGATTGCCTTTGAGGATATTTTGTTAAAAATGGTGTATATCGGTATAGGGCTGATTGTGGGTGGACACGCGTTGTACGGAGTGACACATTTGCCCAGACTTTGGGAATTATTGACCCATTTACCGGATTACACTTTCAAAGACGCTATTTCAGTGGTTGTGACATGTTTTGGCGGAATGGTATTTTACGGAGGGTTTCTGGGGGGGATGGCCGGATTTGCGTTGAATGTGCGAAAGGAGCAGGGAGAACAGAAAAGGGTGCTGTGGGATATTTTCGCAGTGGTGATTCCGCTGTTTCACACCTTTGGTCGTATCGGTTGCTTTCTGGGAGGCTGCTGTTATGGCAAGGAGAGCAGCTGGGGGTTTATTGTATATAACAATACACTACAGCCGGAGATTAACGGTGTGGTTCGTATCCCTGTTCAACTGATAGAAGCGGCATGTAATTTCTGTATTTTTCTATTTTTGTTTATTCTGTTTAAAAAGAATATGCAGAGAGGAAAGCTGCTATTTTACTATATGCTGATTTACCCGGTGGCGCGGTTTATACTGGAATTTTTCCGGGGAGACGCCATACGGGGCTTTCTATGGGGCCTGTCCACATCTCAGTGGATTAGTATCCTGCTGTTTCTGGTGGGGCTATATCAGTTGCTTTGGAAGAGCGGAAAAGCGCAAGATGTATTTCGGATAAAGAAAACAGAATAAAAAAGAGAAACGTAGAAGGAGGAAACACTATGTTTTGTGGAAATTGTGGAGCAAAGCTTCCGGATGACGCAAAATTTTGTGAGGAGTGCGGGAGTAGAGTAGAACAAGAGGAAGGAAATTTGACTCAGACCGGGCCTACGGTTACGGGGCCGGCCGGAGGCGCGCCGCGGCAGAATGGGATGCCGCAACCGAATAGCGCACCGCAGCCAAATGGGATGCCGCAACCGAATGGCGCACCGCGGCCAAATGGGATGCCGCAGCCAAATGGGATGCCGCAGGCAGGAAGAACTGCCCAGGCGCCGAAAAAAAAGATGTCAAAAAAAATGTGGGTTTTAATAGGCTGCGGTGGAGCGTTAGTAATTCTTCTTTTGGCGGTCATTCTGTTTTTGGTTTTCAGAAGCGAGAAAGTAAATCTAAATGATTATGTTACCTTCAGCGTCAGCGGCTACGACTCGGTGGGATATGCGGAGTATGAGTTTGATATGGAGGCGTTTTTGGAGGATTACGGGGAGAACATCAAGCTGACCGGAAAGGCCAGGTCCGGAATTGATTGGCTGGATGAATTGTCCTCCGCCCTTCCGGCGGCAGAGATGATGATTTCTGACTGCGTAGACGCGACACTCAGCCCAAATGATAACCTGTCCAATGGGGATATAATTACGTTGACATGGGATTGTGATGAGGAAAGAGCCAAGGAGTATTATGGATGCAGGCTGGTGTATGATGATATTGAATACGAGGTACAGGGCCTGGAGCAGATGGAAACCTTTGATCCCTTTGCGGATATTGAACTTGTTTTCTCGGGAATTGCGCCGGACGGAAGCGTGGAGCTGCTGAATCATTCTACAGATCCGATTGCGGCGGAGTTGTACTATTCGGTGACCCCCAGCGAGGGATTGAGTAACGGAATGACAGTGGAAGTCAGCATTGACGACAGCAATATGAACTATCTTGCGGAAAATTATGGAATGGTTCCGGCAGAAACCAGGAAGGAATTTACGGTGGAGGGGCTGGGAAGCTATGCGCTGACCCTGGCGGAAATCCCCGAAGCTACGCTGGAGGCTATGAAGACCCAGAGCGAGGACGCGATCAACGCGTATGTGGCCAGAGACTGGGAGGATTATGTCACATTGAACAGCGCCACATATCTTGGCAGCTATATGCTGGTTCCGAAGGATTTGGAAAACGATGGCTATGATATAGACGTCTATATGGTATATAAACTTCAGATTCATGAGTATGCGCCGGAAGAAGGGGTTGACAATACTTTTGAGAGTTACATATGGACGAGATTTGAGAATCCCATCGTTCTTCCGGACGGAAGCGGCTCGGTGGACTTAAGCGATTATGAATTATGCAATGAGAGGTTCAGAAGGACGATTACCTGGGGAACCGGCATTTTTAATGAGAGAACCCTGACCTACCGTGGCTATGAAAATTTGGATTCTCTGTTCAACACCTGTGTTACCAGCAGAATTGATGAATACGCCTATGAGAGTACGGTGGAGGATACGGTATCGGCGCCGGTGACGCCGGAAGGCGAAACAACTGGGGAAGCTCCGGAAGGTGAGATGCCAGCCGGGGAAACGTCCGGAAGTGAGACGCCAGCCGAAGAAACACCGGAAGGGGATACGGCAACAGAAGAAACCCCTGCTGCATAGGAAAAAGGGCGGTGAAAATAAATCTCTGATAAGGTTTAGTTTCACCAGCCCTTTTCTTTTGGCTTTTTTCTGGAATTTTTGATTATTTTGAAGAAATATCGTTTAGGCTTATACTATTTTCCCGGGCAATTTTCGCCATATCCTCAAATTCCGGCTTTTCCTTTGTCACGCCGTAGCCCCGGCTCTGCTTGACGGTGACGGGACCGTAGGGGGTGTCCTGTTTGCGGAAGCTTTGGGACAGTACGTGGCGGCGGAACTCCTGCGCCCGGATTCCGCGGGTGGTGGTGTGAAGGAAGATGAGCTCTGTCATTTTGTCCTCATCCTCGGGCCTGCACAGACAGGTCAAAAGCTGGCCGGGGCGGCCTTTTTTCATGCCGATGGCCGTGGTGTAGACATCAAGGGCCCCCTGGTCCATCAGCTGCTGGGCGGCGAAGCTTAAGGCCTCGCCGGTGATATCATCCAGATTACAGGAGAGGGAGAGGATGGAACCTTCGGTCTGGAGAGCATGCTCAGCCGTAGCTTCGGCGGTGGTGGCATTTCCCGGGATGGGAGTAGCCTCGCTCATGGCGGAAAAAGTTTCTCCCAGAAAGGCACGTACACAGTTGGCCTGAGGGAAGTCTTTGGTTCCCATACCGTAGCCTGTGTAAGAAATGGTCATGGGCGGCATGGCCGTAAAGGACAAGACAAAATGTTTCAGCAGGGCAGCGCCGGTGGGAGTACAGAGTTCTCCTTCTATCTGACCGCTGTAAATGGGCACATGTTTCAATATCTCGGCAGTTGCGGGGGCCGGTACCGGCAGGATGCCGTGGGCACAGCGGACGGTGCCGCTTCCCACATGGATGGGAGAGGCCAGAATTTTATCGGGCTTTAGCATGTGAATCAGCAGGCAGCAGCCCACCACGTCGGCCAGAGCGTCCATGGTTCCCACCTCGTGGAAGTGAATCTGTTGGATATCGGTGTTGTGGGCTTTGGCCTCTGCCTCGCCGATGAGGCGGTAGACAGCAGCCGCGTGCTCCCGGACTTCCGCAGGCAGAGACAGATGTGAAATCTGGTGCAGAATATCCTGGTAGCCGGTATGATGGTGGTGCTCCTGACCGTGGCCGTGTACATGTTCATGAGAATGTTTGTGGTCATGTATATGTTCGTGGTCGTGTACATGTTCGTGAGAATGTTCATGGTCGTGCGTATCCGCGCCTTCCTCCCTGCCATGAACACTGACATGCATGTGAGTTCCGTAGATTCCGCATTTCTGCTCCCGGGTGGCAGTGATTTCAATCCCGGGCAGTCCCAGGCCATTCATGGTATGCAGAAAGTTTTTTTGTTCTGTTTCGGGCAGTAAGTCATACAGCGCGCCCATCAACATGTCGCCGGCAGCGCCCATGTTGCACTGGAAATACAGGTATTTCATAGATAAATCTCCTTTATTTTACATATTTTTTACGGGATGGTGGTATTTTTTGTTAAAACTATCCGACACCATTATAGGCGGTTTGGGGCCATACGTCAAGAATTCGGCGAAACTAACAAAATATGGTATGGGCGGTTGACAGAACCACAATTTCATGGCATAATTTTCAAACAGACGAAAAATGGAATGCATTGGTAGAAGAAAGGAATGAAAATTATGAGTGAGAAACGAATCAAACTTGCGGCTACCGAAGACGTCCAGGAATTTGTAAAAGCGGCTGGAAATTGTGACTTCGATATTGACGCAACGTATCAGAGAGCCATCGTTGACGCAAAATCTCTGCTGGGTGTTATGAGTCTGGGATTATCCAGAGAGCTTACCATCAAATATTATGGTGAAAATCCGGAATTTGAAAACGTTGTGAAAAAGTATGCAGTTATGTAAATACATTGGTAGCCAAAGGCCCCGGGGTCGGGAGAGACTGGTTTTTTAGCCGGTCTCTTTTTAATTCAATTTTAATAAGAAAGTTCGGAGAACTTATATTTACAGTCAAACATTTGTTTGATATAATAGACAGTGTTTGGGAGTACAGGACGTATTGAGTGCAGTCAGGAGTAAAACATGGAGCAGGTAAAGATTTCCGTGCGAAATCTGGTGGAGTTCCTTCTGCGGTCCGGGGACATTGACAACCGCCGGGGCAGGTTGGCCCAGAAGGAGGCCATGCAGGAGGGCAGCCGGATACACCGGAAGATTCAGCGGCGCGCGGGGGCCTCTTATCATGCGGAGGTTCCCTTGAAAATAGAATATGAGTTTGAACGGTATACTCTGGTGATCGAAGGGCGCGCGGACGGAATCATCCTGGAGCCGGAGGAGGTCACCATTGATGAGATCAAGGGGATGTACCAGGATGTATACGGCATGGAGGGGCCGGTGGCGGTACATCTGGCCCAGGCCAAATGTTATGCCTACATCTATGGCAGCCAGACGAATCTGGAAAAAATCCGGGTGCAGATGACCTACTGTAATCTGGACACCGAGGAAATCCGCTATTTTACGGAAAGCTACAGTCTTGCGGAACTGGAGGAGTGGTTTCTGGATCTCGTGAAAGCCTACCGGAAGTGGGCGGATTTTCAGTACGAGGCCAGAAGAGAGCGGCAGGAATCCATTCAAGGCCTGGAATTTCCCTTTCCCTACCGAAAGGGACAGAAGGACCTGGTGGTGGGGGTCTACCGCACCATCAGCCGGGACAAGACCTTGTTTATCCAGGCTCCCACGGGAACCGGTAAGACCATGTCGGCGGTGTTCCCGGCGGTGAAGGGAGTGGGCCAGGGATTCGGAGAGAAGATTTTTTATCTGACGGCTAAAACCATCACCCGGACCGTCGCCAAGGAGGCTTTTGACATTCTGCGCCGCCAGGGGTACCGAGGCAGCGTCCTTACGATCACTGCCAAGGAGAAGCTGTGCCTCTGTGAGGAGGCGGAGTGCAATCCGGTGAATTGTCCCTATGCCCAGGGCCATTATGACAGGGTCAACGACGCCGTATTTGATCTGATAGGCAGGGAGAAGGATATCACAAGGGAGGTTCTTTTGGCCCAGGCGGAGGAATACCGGGTCTGTCCTTTTGAACTGTGCCTGGATGCTTCCCTGTGGGTGGACAATATTATCTGCGACTACAACTATGTCTTTGACCCGAACGTGTATCTGAAGCGCTTTTTCGCGGAGGGGGGAAAGGGAGACTACATTTTTCTCATCGACGAGGCCCACAATCTGGTGGAGCGGGGCCGGGAGATGTACAGCGCCGCCTTATATAAGGAAAGCTTTCTGGAAATGAAGAAGATTTTCAAGCCTCATTCCAGGAAGGTGGTGAAGCAGCTGGAAAGCTGCAACAGGCACCTTCTGGAAATGAAGCGGGAATGTGAGAAATATATGGAGCTTACGAATATCGGCTCGCTGATTTTTTCTCTGATGAATCTGGGAGCCGCTATGGAGGAGTTTCTGCAGAACAATGGTGAACTGCCAGAGAAGAAGCAGGTGCTGGATTTTTATCTGGAATTGCGGCATTTTCTCAACATGCATGAGCGGCTGGATGAAAATTATGTGATCTATACCCAGCATGAGGAGGACGGGCGGTTTCAACTGAAGTTATACTGCGTCAATCCTTCGGTGAATCTTCAGGAGTGTCTCAATAAAGGCAGAAGCGCCGTGTTTTTTTCGGCCACTCTGCTGCCCATTCAGTATTACAAGAGTCTGCTCAGTACCCGGGAGGACAATTACGCGGTGTACGCCCAGACCACCTTTGAGCGGGACCAGAGCCTGGTGCTTATAGCCAGCGACGTCAGCAGCAAATACACCCGGCGCAATGCCGAAGAATTCGCGCTGATTGCCAGCTACATCAGGCAGACCGTACATGCAAAAAAGGGAAATTACATTGTCTTTTTCCCCTCCTACCGGCTGCTGGAACAGGTGTATGAGGCCTACAGCAGTCTGTGTCCCCAGGGGGTGGAATGTATCATTCAGCGGACCGGCATGGGAGAGCGGGAACGGGAGGAATTCCTGGAAGCCTTCGCCGGGGAGCGGGACAATTCCCTGTTGGGCTTCTGTGTGCTGGGCGGAATCTTTTCCGAGGGAATCGATCTGAAGCACGAGCAGTTGATCGGAGCCATCGTGGTGGGAACCGGCATTCCCCAAATCAGCAACGAGCGGGAAATCCTGAAAAATTTCTATGATAAGCAAAGGGGCGCAGGCTTTGACTATGCCTTCCGCTACCCCGGCATGAACAAGGTCATGCAGGCCGCCGGGCGGGTCATACGCACTGCCACGGATAAGGGCGTTATCCTGCTGCTGGACGAGCGCTTTCTGCAGTACGATTACCAGCGCCTGTTTCCAAGGGAGTGGGAGGGCTATCAGATATGCGATAAAGAGACGGTGGGAGCAAAGGTACGGGAATTCTGGGGGTCTTGACAAATGCCGGAACAATCAGTATACTTTACTGGATACTTATAAATGTTTCCAACGCTGACCCGAATCCCGCGCCAAGACCCGCGAGCGGGTCGAAAATTTAAAGGTAGGAGATGGAATTACATGAGCCGTCCAAGAGAGAGCGCGAGAATGCGCCGGGCAAGACGAAGAAGGCGGATTTTAATAATTAAAATGATTTTGATTCTGATCGTTATCATACTTGCCGTCACGGGCCTTATTTTGTTTTTGAACAGGCCCAGGGTGGCCGAGGAAGTGGAGCGAGAGGCCGGAAGCGCCCTGCCTACGGTGTCGGATTTCCTGGTGAAGGATAATGCCAATGCTAAGATCGTATCCGGTCTGGACGATTCCGTAGATATGTCTGTGCCGGGAGAATATCCGGTAGTGATTGAGATATCCGGTAAGGAGTATAACTCTGTTCTGCGTGTGGTAGACACCACAAAGCCCCAGGTGACGACGAAGAATGTTACGATTTTTACCACGGGAACGGTGGAGCCCGAGGATTTGATTGAGAGTATCGAGGACGTGACCGCCACTACCGTGGCCTTTGTGGGAAGTCCGGATCTATCCCAGGCGGGGAGCTATGAAGTGACCATTGCGGTTACCGACGCCGGTGGAAATACCACGGAGGCCACGGCTCAGGTGGAGGTGGTGGCCGACACGGAGAAGCCGGTGATTGAGGGCGTGGAGGATATTACGATTCCCGCCGGGACCAGCGTATCCTATAAGCGGAACGTGACCGTCACGGACAATCTGGACGAGGACGTGGAGCTGACGGTGGTTACCGACGGCGTGGATCTGAATACGGTGGGGGATTACCCCATCACCTATATTGCCACGGACAGCGCCGGGAATGTGACGGAGGTCTCTGCGGTGCTTCATGTGGAGCAGGCCAGTGTGGAAAATGCTACCGAGGATTTGGTCAACGCCAAAGCGGATGAGATTCTGGCGCAGATTACTACCGAAGATATGGACCAGAAGGAGGTGGCGGAGGCCATTTTCTGGTGGGTTCATGAAAATATCGGCTACAAGGACGGGACGCCCAAGACCAACTGGGTTCAGGGGGCCTACCGGGGCCTGTTTGAGCGCCAGGGCGACTGTTATGTGTATTTTGCCACCTCCAAGTGTTTGCTGACCCAGGCCGGTATTAAAAATATGGACATTGCCAAGATTCCATCCAGAACTAATCATTACTGGAACCTCATCGATTTGGGAGAGGGCTGGTATCATTTTGACGCTACCAGGCGGAAGGACGGAACCTACTTCTTTTACACCTCCGATGAAGAGTTGATGGAATATTCCAGAAACCACAACGGAAGCCACAATTATGACCCGTCCCAGTATCCGGAGATACAGTAGAAAGGCAAGGCAGTATGAAAAAACTGGGTGTTATCGGTGGGCTTGGGCCTATGGCCACCGCCTTCTTCATGCAGATGGTCATTGAGATGACCGAGGCGGGCACGGACCAGGAACACATTGAAATGTTGATACACAACTGCCCCTCCATCCCGGATCGGACAAGCTATATACTGGGGAGAAGCCGCAAGAATCCGGAACCCTTCATGGCGGCCATCGGAAAGAAGCTGGCAGAAAGCGGCGCGGAGGTGATTGCCATCCCCTGCATCACCGCCAACTACTTTTACGGGGAGTTGTCCCGGGAGATTCCGATTCCCATCCTCAATATTATTGAGGAGACCACACAGTATCTGGTGGAACAGGGGGTGCAAAGGGCAGGCTTGATGGCCACGGACGGAACGGTGCAAAGCGGGCTGTTTCAGCAGTCTCTGCAATCGGCAGGAATTGAGGTGGCGCTGCCGGGGGAAGCCGGGCAGCGGGACGTTATGCATCTGATTTATGAAAATGTGAAGGCCACCCGGCCGGCGGAGATGGACCGGTTCCTGGGGGTGGAACAGGAGCTGCGGGCGAAGGGGGCCCAGGTGATCATTTTAGGCTGTACGGAGCTTTCCATGATACGCCGGGATGAGATCATCGGTGCCGGATATCTGGACGCCATGCAGGTGCTGGCCAAATGTGCCGTGGAGCAGTGCGGAACCCTGAAAAAGGAATACAGTCAGCTGATAACCGGCTGACTGGACAAAGCAGCCATGGTTTTTGGGCTGCGGATGTTCCGTTGGAAAGGCAGGAATTTTATTTTATGGAAAATAATGTGTTGTCCTATCTGGACGAGATTGTAAAAAAGGTGCCGGACAAGGTGGCCTTCGCCAATGAGGCGGAGGGCTTTACTTTCCGGCAGGTATACGAGCAGAGCAGGAGTATCGGAACCTGGCTGCATAGACAGGGCTGCTACCGGGAGCCGGTGGTGGTGTTTATGGAGAAGCATCCCAAGACTATCATGGCCTTCTTCGGAGTGATCACGGCGGGCTGTTATTATGTGCCAATCGACGAGGAAATGCCCCAGAGCCGGATCGATCTGATCCTGGAAAACTGTAAGGCCGAAGTGATCATCTGCGATGCCCATACCATCGAGAAGGCGAAAACTTTCCGGTTTGGCGGAACCTTGTGCCTCTATGACGAGATTGCTTCCACGCCGGAGGATAGGGCAGTGTTGAAGGAGATTCGCCGTAAGGCGTTGGACATTGACCCCATTTATATTGTATTTACCTCCGGCTCCACTGGAGTGCCCAAGGGCGTGGCGGCCTGTCACCGGTCGGTGATCGACTATATCGAGCAGTTGTCGGAAACCCTTGGATTTAATGAGAATACCATTTTTGCCAACCAGACGCCTCTGTATTTTGACGCCTGCTTAAAGGAGATTTATCC
Organism: uncultured Lachnospiraceae bacterium; assembly: GCA_944381535.1. Classification (GTDB taxonomy): domain Bacteria; phylum Bacillota; class Clostridia; order Lachnospirales; family Lachnospiraceae; genus 14-2. The sequence continues at coordinate 719 of CALWLN010000194.1, read as the reverse complement.
CACACTGAAATTCGGGGCAACCACCTACATTGTGCCTAAGAGCCTGTTTATGTTCCCGGTGAAGTTGGTGGAATTTTTAAACGAGCACAAGGTAAATACCATCTGCTGGGTGGTGTCGGCCCTCACCATGATCTCGGCCTTCGGGACCTTCAAGACCGTGACGCCGAAATACTTAAAGACCATTGCCTTCGGCAGCGAAGTATTTCCTATCAAGCAGTTTCGACTTTGGCGGAGCGTCCTGCCGGATGCCTCCTTCACCAATCTGTACGGCCCCACCGAGGGAACGGGGATGTGCTGCTTCTATCATGTGGAGCGGGAACTTGCGGACGACGAGCCCATTCCCATCGGAGGCCCTTTCCCCAACACGGAGATTCTCCTTCTGGATGAGCAGAACCGGTTGGCCAATGAGGGCGAGATTTGTATCCGGGGAACCGGCGTGACTCTGGGCTATTACAACAATCCGGAGAAAACCAGGGAATCCTTTGTGCAGAATCCTTTGAATACCGCCTATCCGGAGATCATTTACCGGACCGGCGATATCGGGAAGTACAATGAGCACGGAGAACTGATCTTTGTGTCCAGGAAGGATTACCAGATCAAGCATATGGGACACCGCATCGAACTGGGAGAGATTGAGGCCAATGTGAACATGCTGGAGGGAATCAAGCTCTGCGGCTGCGTTTACGACCAGGAGAAGGGCAAGATCGTCCTCTACTATG
>CALWLN010000193.1 GCA_944381535.1 uncultured Lachnospiraceae bacterium | reverse complement strand
CCCCTTTAGGGGCAGCTGAGGATGTGGTGCAGTTGGCAGACCTTCAGTGCGCCTTCCGGGCGCAAGCAGGCAAAAGCCCCTTATAGGGGCAGAACAAGCCACCGGCTAAGCCGGTGGTCTTGACTCTCTGGGAAAGTTTTCAAAACTTCCCTAGGATAAAAGTTCCGAAGCAAAGAAATTTTTTGCAAAACCCAAGATATTGTGGTAAAATATTCAACTAGAGAGAAAAAGAAACAACATACCGTTTGGTAATTTCCATAAACGGCAGGTTGCGTGAAAGGAAAAGAAAACAATGGCAAAGACACAAAGCTATGACGCCAGCAGCATTTCCGTTCTGGAGGGCTTGGAGGCGGTGCGCAAGCGCCCGGGCATGTACATCGGCAGCGTATCCAGAAAAGGGCTGAATCATCTGATATATGAAATTGTGGACAATGCGGTGGACGAGCATCTGGCCGGAGCCTGCGATACCATCTGGGTGACCCTGGAGGCCGACGGCTCCTGCACCGTGGAGGATAACGGCCGGGGAATCCCCGTTGGAATGCATGAAAAAGGTATGTCGGCAGCCCGCCTGGTGTTCACCACCCTCCATGCGGGGGGCAAGTTCGAGGAGGGAGCCTATAAAACCAGCGGGGGCCTGCACGGTGTGGGCTCCTCCGTGGTAAACGCTCTGTCCACTTACCTGGATCTGCAGGTAAGCCAGGACGGCTATATTCACCACGACCGTTACGAGCGGGGCGTTCCGGTGATTGAACTGGAAAAGGGCCTTTTACCCAAAATCGGTAAGACCAAAAAGACCGGAACCCGGGTGAATTTCCTGCCGGATCCGGAGATTTTTGAAAAGACGAGGTTTAAGGAGGACGAGGTCAAGAGCCGCCTTCACGAGACCGCATACTTAAATCCCAACCTGCTGATCGTCTATGAGGACAAGCGGGGGGAGGAAAATGAATACATCGAATTTCACGAGCCCGACGGGATCATCGGCTATGTGAAGGATCTGAACAAAAAATGCGAGCCTGTCACAGATGTGATCTATTTCAAAGGGGAGAGCGAGGGGATCACCGTGGAAGCCGCCTTCCAGTACATCACTGATTTCCGGGAAAATGTGCTGGGCTTCTGCAATAATATCTACAATGCCGAGGGGGGCACTCATCTGACCGGCTTTAAGACCATCTTTACTACGGTCATCAACAACTATGCCCGTGAGCTTGGCATATTAAAGGAAAAGGACGACAATTTCACCGGAGCCGATGTGCGAAACGGCATGACCGCCGTTATCTCTTTAAAGCATCCGGCCCCCAGGTTTGAGGGCCAGACCAAGACCAAGCTGGACAACCAGGATGCCGCCCGGGTCACCGGAAAGGTCACCGGGGAGGAAATCCAGCTTTACTTCGACAAAAATCTGGACAGCTTAAAAAAAGTCATCTCCTGCGCCGAGAAGGCGGCCAAAATCCGCAAAACTGAGGAGCGGGCCAAGACGAATCTGTTGACCAAACAGAAATTTTCCTTCGACTCCAACGGCAAGCTGGCCAACTGCGAGAGCCGGGACCCCTCCGTCTGTGAAATCTTTATCGTGGAGGGAGATTCCGCCGGAGGCAGCGCCAAAACCGCCCGGAATCGGAATTTTCAGGCCATCCTGCCCATCCGGGGCAAGATTCTGAATGTAGAGAAGGCCACCATCGACAAAGTGCTGGCCAACGCCGAGATCAAGACCATGATCAATGCTTTCGGCTGTGGATTTTCAGAAGGGTACGGCAACGACTTTGACATCACCAAGCTGCGCTACAACAAGATCATCATCATGGCGGATGCGGACGTGGACGGCGCCCATATTTCCACCCTGCTTCTCACCTTATTTTACCGCTTTATGCCGGAGCTTATCTACGAGGGGCATATCTACATCGCCATGCCGCCCCTCTACAAAGCCATCCCCTCCAGGGGGCAGGAGGAGTACCTTTACGACGACGCGGCCCTGGAGCGCTACCGCAAACGGCACAAGGGGCCCTTTACCCTCCAGCGCTACAAGGGCTTAGGGGAGATGGATGCCCAGCAGCTTTGGGAGACTACGTTGGATCCTGAAACCAGAATTTTAAAGCAGGTGGAGATCGAGGATGCCAGAATGGCATCAGACGTCACCGAACTTCTGATGGGAACCGAGGTTCCGCCCCGGCGGCAGTTTATTTACGAGAACGCCAGGGATGCGGAGCTGGACATCTGACGTCCCGTCATTTTCATAAATCAGAGAGGAATCAAGAATGGAAGTAAAAGAATCAATCATCCGCACCGAATATTCGGAGATCATGCAGAAGTCCTTCATTGACTATGCCATGAGCGTTATCATATCCCGTGCCCTCCCGGATGTCCGGGACGGCTTAAAGCCTGTGCAGCGCCGCACCCTCTACGATATGTACGAGCTGGGGATTCGTTATGACAGGCCCTACCGGAAATGCGCCCGTATCGTGGGAGACACCATGGGTAAATATCACCCCCACGGGGACAGCTCCATCTACGAGGCCCTGGTGGTGATGGCCCAGGAATTCAAGAAGGGCCTTCCTCTGGTGGATGGACACGGAAATTTCGGCTCCATCGAGGGGGACGGCGCCGCCGCCATGCGTTATACGGAGGCGCGCCTTCAGAAAATCACCCAGGAGGCTTATTTGGCCGACCTTGACAAGGACGTGGTGGATTTTGTCCCCAACTTTGACGAGACGGAGAAGGAACCCTCCGTGCTCCCGGTGAAGGTGCCAAATCTCCTGGTAAACGGCTCCGAGGGAATCGCCGTGGGTATGGCCACCAGCATTCCGCCCCACAATCTGGCGGAGGTCATCGAGGGCGTGAAGGCCTATATGAAAAATCCCGACATCACCACGGAGGAAATGTTTTCCTATATCAAGGGTCCGGATTTCCCCACCGGGGGCATTGTGGTGAACAAGGACGAGCTGGTTTCCATCTATGAGTCCGGAGTAGGCAAGATCAAGATCCGGGGGAAGGTGGAGGTGGAGAAGGCGAAGGGCGGCAAAGAACGCCTGGTGATCACCGAGATCCCTTACACGATGATCGGGGCCAACATCGGCAAATTTTTAAATGACATCGGAGCCCTGGTGGAGACCAAGAAGACCAACGACATCGTGGACATTTCTAACCAGTCCTCCAAGGAGGGGATCCGCATTGTGCTGGAGCTTCGGAAGGGCTGTGATGTGGAAAATCTCTGCAACATGCTCTACAAAAAGACCCGGCTGGAGGATACCTTCGGCGTCAACATGCTGGCCGTGGCCGATGGGCGACCCGAGACCATGGGGATCGTGTCCATCATCCGCCATCACGTGAATTTCCAGTACGAGCTGGCCACCCGTAAATACAAGAACCTGCTTCATAAGGAACTGGACAAAAAAGAGATTCAGGAGGGCCTGATCAAGGCCTGCGATGTCATCGACCTGATCATCGAGATTTTAAGGGGCAGTAAAAATATCAAGGACGCCAAGGCCTGTCTTATGACCGGGGAGACGGAAAATATCAAGTTCAAATCCCGGATCTCCCAGAAGCAGGCTTCCCTGCTGCGCTTTACGGAGCGCCAGGCCACAGCCATTCTGGAAATGCGGCTGTACAAATTAATCGGTCTGGAAATCGAGGCTCTGATGAAGGAGCACGAGACCACCCTGAAAAATATTGCCGAGTACGAGGAAATTTTGGGGAACCGGGGCGCCATGGCCCGGGTGATCATAAAGGAGCTGGACCGGTTCAAAAAGGAATATGGAAAGCCCAGGAAGACCCTGGTGGAAAATGTGGAGGAGGCCGTCTACGAGGAGAAGAAGCCGGAGGTGACAGAGGTGGTGGTGCTGATGGACCGCTTCGGCTATGCCAAGACCATCGACGTGGCTGCCTACGAGCGCAACCGGGAGGCGGCGGATGCCGAGAGCAAGTACCAGATCCGCTGCATGAGCGACGATAAGCTCTGTATTTTCACAAATACGGGCCAGCAGCATCTGGTGAAGGTGCAGGATCTGCCCTTTGGAAAATTCCGGGACAAGGGCGTGCCTCTGGATAATGTCAGCAACTACAACAGCAGCGCGGAAACCATGATCGCCATAAGGAATCTTAAGAGCCTGCCGGGGACAAAGCTGCTCTTTGCCAGCAGCAGCGGTATGTTAAAGCAGGTGGAGGGCGGCGAGTTCGATGTGTCCAAGCGGACCACGGCGGCCACCAAGCTTGCGGAGGGCGACGTCCTGCTCTGCGTGGAGGAAGTCACTGAGGGCGCCACCCTGGTGCTGCAGACAGAGAAGGGTATGTTTCTTAGGTTCGCCCTCTCGGATGTGCCGGAGAAGAAGAAGGGTGCCATCGGCGTCCGGGGAATCCGTCTGGCAGACAAGGATAAGGTGGAGGCTGTCTATTTTCTGGGAGAGCATGAGGAGCGGACCATTACCTACAAGGAGAAGGAGATTGCCCTGCATCGGCTTCGGATCGGGAACCGGGATACGAAGGGCGTGAAGAAATAATTTATGACTCTTAAGGAAGCAATTCCTTAGAAATATAAATAAGGTGGGAGTGAGTTGAAAATGAAAGAAAAAAACTTCTCAGAGCTTCCGGAAAAGCTCGTCACAAAGGCCACCGACGGCAGGAAAACGGCGGCCTATCTCTTCCTGGCGGTGTTATCCGCCACGGTCCTTCCAACCATGCTTAGCTCCATCGCCATGATGGCGTCTGGGTATTTCCTGTCCGGCGGGGCAGTTGCCGCCTTTTACGTGATGGGCGTGCTTTTTAGTATCTGCTTTGCCCTGCTGGCGGCGCTGACCTTAAACAGCGGCGACGGGGAGAAGCGGATACATAAGTGCCTGCGGTTTTTCGTGGACGCCGGAAAGCTGGCCTGTCTGTGCGGGGTTGTTTACGTGCTTGTGAAGCTGCTGGCTGGCAGGGTCAACAGTGCGGTTTTCGCAAAATACTATCATCTGGTACTGTTTCTGATGATACTGGCTCTGCTTTTGGGAGCGGTGCTTGGCACATGGCTTTTGTTTGCGCTGGTGGCGGGCCAGCGGGCGGAAAACCGTTACCGGGGAAGCTTAAGCCGCCTGGGAATGCTGGCGCGCAGGCCCTTTCACTATCTTCTTTGGATGGTCCTGCTGGCGCTTTTTGTGGTGAGCCCTGACGCCATCCGGTATCTCTTTGGCATTTTACCCTTACATCTTCCCCTTTCCGTGGAGACGGGGCTGACGCTCCGGCTTTTGTGCGCGCTGGCCCAGACGGGTATCCTGTATCTGATGGTTTTCATGATGAGCCGGTGCGCGGAAAAATGGGGGCAGAAGGACAGGGAGCGGGTAACGAGAAAACGGAAAAACATCCGTCCCGATGCGGACAGGGCGGGGCTTGGCGTGACCAGGACGGATCTGCTGGCCGGGGCCATCTCCTGCGGCTGTCTTTTGGCGGCTCTGATTGCCGGAGGACTGATGAGGCTTCCGGGGAATCTGCCGGATCTGATCGTCCGTGATATTGACACGGATCTGAGCACGGGAAGCTATGAGCTCCTTGCGGGGGAGTATGAGAGCGCTCTCTACTATTACCGGCAGGCGGACAGCCACATCAGCGGCTGGCAGGCCTACCTCCAGGGCAATGGCAAGACGTTGAAGGAGCTTGCGGAGGAAAATCCCGATGACGCCCAGCTTCAGTATCTGGCTTTGTCGCTGGACCTGTCTTTGGAGGATTTGGAGGAGACCCTGCGAAAAGGGGAGGAGAACCGGCTGCTGAAAACGACGCTGCTTTCCGTTTACCATGATATGCAAAAGGAAAATCCCGGGGATATGACGCCGGAGCGGGAGGGCTATCAAAAGGAGATTTTGGGAGAGTGCGCCGCCAACGGACAGTTTACCCAGAGCCTCTATACCATCGACAGGCTGGAGGGAAAGGGCGCGGCCCTGGAAAAGCAGCTCAATCAGTACACCATGGTGTCCCTTTACTGCGACGCCCTGGAGCTTGTGACCCAGGCGGGCCGGGAGGGAGCGCTCACGAGTGAGATCGTAGACAGGCTTCTTGCCCTGGCCGAGGACAACCTGAAGGATGTGAATATCCAGTATATCGCCGGGGTGTACGGCGCAAGCCTCCTGTATGATGACGCCAGGCACTATGAGGCCACGGCGGAGTGCTTAAAGCGGTTTGTGAGCCTTTATGAGCAAAATAAAGAAAACAGTGAAGAGGATATTCTCGTGGCGCAGATGAAGACGGCCAATCTGCTGATGCACTGCTTCGCCTACGAGGACGCCCTGGAAATCCTTGAAAAAATTTCCTCAGAGGAGTACGGGGAGGAAATTCAGTCGGCTATGATGCTGTGCTATGACGAGCTGGAGCGCTATGAGGAATGTGGTGAGATCGCCGGAAAGCTTCTTGCGGAAAATGAAAAGAACCCGTCGGCTGTCTTTTACGCAGCCCTGTCCGCTTTAAAGACGGAGGATACGGAAGGGGCCTTCGATAGGCTTTTTGATATGTCGGGGATTGTGACGGACGAGGAACTTGACAGTGAAACCCGCATGAAATCGGAGAGCCTTCTCTTTGCGCTTCTGGAGTATACGGTGCTTGACGAAAATGACCGGTGGACGGATTTCCACTACGCCTACTACGAGGAGCTGACGGAGAGCCAGATGGCGAGGCTTAAGGAAGACCCGTTTCTGGAGGCTTACCTCAACGCCGTCTACAACTGCTATGTGACGGAGGATTTTGAGGCGGCGGAGACGGAGATTGATAAGGTGCTGGCTGTCTCGGAGGATTATGCCCAGGGCTGGTATTTAAAGGGAGCCATTCTCTTTGGAGCCGAAGAGTTTGAGGGGGCAGTGACAGCCTATCAGCGTGCCATCGCCTTAAACGGCGAGTCCCCCACCTACTGGTACGCGCTGGCAAATGCCTACGATGCCCTGGAAATGTATCAGGAGGCCTATGACGCCAGCGTCCGGGTCACCACACTGATGCCGGATTCGGATCACGATCTGGACTGGTACGGCGTGGGCTTTCACAACCAGAAGCTGTTAAATCAGCTGAAAAACAAGGTGGGAGGTGAATAAAATGATAACGGTACTGAATCTCATTTTATTGTGCATGGCGCTTCTTGGAATGACGTTGTTTGGCTGTTCCATTCTCTGGGGGATCTTTGCGGTCCTTGTGGGAGCGGCCCTTTTGGTGTTCCGCCTGATCTTTCATAAAAGGCTGGCGAAGCCCTTGCGATATGCGGCGCAAGCAGCGGGCACGGCCCTGTGCTTCGTATTTTTATTTCAGATGGGGATGCGAAGGCCGGAAGCTTCCTTAAACGATTACCGGGATGATGTGGCTAAGACCGCCAGGCTTATCGAGCAGGAGAAGCTTGACAAGGCCAGGGAGCAGTTGGCGGCTATGGAGGAGGCCTGGGGCATGGATGATGAGATCCGCGGCCTCTATGCCATGGAGTGTATCGTAAGGGGAGACGGTGAGGAGGCCCTGGAGTACATGGAGCATTACGAGGATAAGACCAGTCCCTCCTACTATATGAATATGGAAGCCATTTATTCAAAGGAAGGCGGTGAGGAGGCCGCCCTGCGGCTGTATGATCTCTACGCTGAAGCGGCCTATGCGTATCCCATGTGGACTTATATGCAGAAAATGGCTGGGATTGCGGCTTTTGAGCAGGATAATCCGGTGAGCGCCCAGTATTATCTCTTAAGGGCTTATAAACAGGCGCCAGAGGACGCAAAAGTTCTCTATTATCTGGGGGCTGTGTCTTTCCGGCAGGGGTACTACGACGACTGCCTTGCCTATTTTGACGAGGCGCTGACCTGCGGGGCGGACGAGGAATTGCAGTCCAACATGCTCTGGTATATGGAGCAGATACCTGGAATCGGAGGTGAAGAGGCATGAAAAAATACATAAGAGTAAGCCTGTCGGCACTTTTAGCCGCAGTGGCGTTCCTGACGGCCATACTGTCCCCTCTGGGCGGCAGCGCAGTCTATGCGTCGGAGGACACCAGGCAGGAGTCCACCACCTGGAAGGTAGACAGGCCGCCCCAGGACAGGGCGGAGGTATATTATGATGTTTTAAGTAAAATGGCGGCCAACGTGGGAGCCCTGGAGCCCAAGAAGGAGGTGGCCTCCGGGGAAAATGATGCCGTTTCCGGGGAAAATGCCCAGGGCCAAAGCTCCGGGGAGAGCGAGAAGGGCGGAAACGCGCTGTGGGATTTCCTACAGCGGTTTGGAAAAGGCGTTTCCAATAACACCATCGGAGAGACCCTGGATGAGATGTTGGACATGGAACGAGGCTTTGCCGAGTCCATGGATAAGATTGCCAAGGATATTGACGGAAGCAGCCTCAAAAATGTGTTCAGCGATTTTAAGGACACGGTTCAGGACGCCTCCCAGGACGCTTTTTCGGCTGCCGGTATAATGGATGGGATGGGAACCGTCTTTAACGGTTTAAATATCATCACGGATGTGACGGATGTGGCGAATTTAGTACAGGATGATGAGACCAGAAGCTCCGGCAAGGCCATTGAATATCTTCTTCTGTGTGCGGACATCGCGCTGGCCGTGGTGGGGATCATGGGGCTTTCCACAGGGCTTGGAGTCTTTATCTTCGGCCTGTTGATCTCCCTGCTTCTGGCCCTCGTACAGAGCGACTGGTTTAAAGACTGGCTGAAGCAGAACAGCGGATTTCTGGACACACTTGACAAGATTTTTGAGGCCATCATTCCCTGGCTGAAAACGCCGGCCAATGTAAACTGCTATAAACCGAACATTTACATTTACAGCGACAAGCAGCGGGAGGTGACGGTGGAGTTTGAACTGCCCCAGCTTCTCACAACGACCATTCCGGATTACAGCGGGAGCTGGCAGGTGGAAACCGGGGAGGAGGGCGTCCTCTATGACGGGGCTGGCAATTCCTATGGCTTCTTGTTCTATGAGTCCGTGACCCGGCCCGAGCTGTTCCAGACCAGGGAAGGCTTCTTCATCCCCGCCGGGGACAGGGAAGCAGCCTACCGGCAGATACTTGGAGCCTATGGCTTCAACGAGACGGAGATTTCCGATTTCGTGGAGTTCTGGACTCAGAAGCTGCCGGAGGGTGTGGATTACTTCATGTATCCGCAACTTACGGACACCGTGGATGAGGCCATGCCCGTCACCATTACTCCGGCGCCGGAGGCTATGGAGCGTATCTGGTTCGTCTTTGAAACGGCGGACGGTCGGAACCTTCCCGCACCGCAGGTTGTGCCCATCCAGCGGGCGGACTACACCGTCGTGGAGTGGGGCGGAATCATTCTGGATGAGGCGCGCTGAGCTGCAGTGTATTTACGGCTGGGCAGTGTTATTTTCCCAACCCCATGAAAGGTATCCGAGCATTTGCTTTGCTCTGGGAAAGTTCATGAAATTTGTTGCTTTTGGCGCGGGGTGCTGTATAATAAGAGTAAGGTACAAGTGCTTGAAAATGGTATCCAAGACTATGGAAAGAAGCAGGGAGGCAGGGAAAATGGCGCGTACAATAGGGATTGGGATTCAAAGTTATAAAGAGATTATAGAAAAAAACTGTTTTTACATTGATAAGACAAATTTTATACGGGAATGGTGGGAAAGCCAGGACAGCGTTACCCTGATCACCCGCCCCCGCCGGTTTGGGAAAACCCTGACTATGAGCATGGTGGAACAGTTCTTCTCTGTGGAATATGCAGGACGGGGAGATCTGTTTGAAGAGTTATCGATCTGGAAGGAGGAGAAGTACCGTGCGCTGCAGGGGACTTATCCGGTGATCAGCCTTTCCTTTGCCAATGTAAAGGAAAGTGATTATGAGACTACCAGTTACCGAATTCGCCAGCTTTTGATGAAAGAATATGAAAAAAATGCTTTTTTGCGGCAATGTGAACATTTGTCAGAGGCAGAAAAGGTTTACTTTGAGCAGATGACATCAAAGTTGAGTGAAAAAGATGCGCCTCTTGCGCTGTATCAGCTCTCGGACTTCTTATTCCGATATTACGGAAAGAAAGTGATAATCTTGTTGGACGAATATGATACGCCTATGCAGGAGGCTTATGTGGACGGGTATTGGAATGAGCTGGTATCCTTTACCAGGAGTCTTTTTAATTCTACTTTTAAGACGAACCCCTGGCTGGAGCGTGCCATAATGACAGGAATTACCCGTGTCAGCAAGGAATCCATTTTTTCAGATCTGAATAATCTGAAGGTTGTTACAACAACATCAGATGAGTATGCGCTGTCATTTGGCTTCACGGAGGAAGAAGTCTTTGCTGCCATGGATGAGTATGGTTATCCCGATAAACAGGAAGTAAAGGACTGGTATGACGGCTTTGTGTTCGGGACATACAGGGATATTTATAACCCATGGTCCATTTTGAATTATCTGGACACGGGGAAACTTACAACCTACTGGGCGCACACCAGCTCCAACAGCCTGGTGGGAAAATTGATCCGTGAGGGCAGTTCAGAGGTAAAGACCGTCATGGAGGATCTCCTGAATGGAAAGGCTCTGCGGACACAGATCGATGAGCAGATCGTGTTCAGCCAGTTAGGGCAGAAACGAGGCGCAATCTGGAGCCTTCTTTTAGCCAGCGGTTATCTGAAAGTGGAGAAATACGAACTGGACCCGGATAAGGGAAGACCGGAATATGAACTGGCTCTGACAAACAAGGAGGTCCGTCTCATGTTCGAGGACATGATAGAGGACTGGTTTGCAGGAGATGATGTTCCATACAACGAATTTATCAAGGCGCTTCTTCTGGGAGATCTGGACGCCATGAATGAGTATATGAATCAGGTGACCTTGGAGACCTTCAGCTTTTTTGATACCGGGAAGCGTCTTTCCGGGAAAACGGAGCCGGAACGCTTTTACCATGGCTTTGTTTTGGGGTTGATGGTGGATCTGCGGGACCGGTACAGTATTAACTCCAACCGGGAGAGCGGTTTTGGGAGATATGACGTGGTGCTGGAACCGTTGTCGGCGGCAGATGACGCGGTTATCATAGAGTTTAAGGTCCATAATCCCAGGAGAGAGGAGAACCTGGAGGAGACCCTGCAAAATGCATTACGGCAGATCGAGGATAAGAAATATGAAGCAGGCCTGCGGTCTAAAGGAATCCCGGCAGAGCGGATACGGAAATATGGCTTTGCCTTTGATGGGAAAAGGGTGTTGATAGGCTGAAGGGGAGGCATTGGGCTTCGAGCCAGGGAGTAAAAATTTATAAGTAGTGTAGGGTTTTCTTTGGCATTCGTACGTGAAGCCCCCAGGCCGCTGTCTCTGGCCTTTCAGAGACAGTGGCCCAGGGGCCTTTTATAATTTAAAATATTTTGCTAATCAGGGACATTTCCTGCCTGTACGTGATATACCTGCGCTGGAATGATTTGAAAGCCTTGGCCTAATCCAGAATCCCCTTCAACAGATCGTCCCGCATAGGCGCCTGCCTGGTGAATTTGGACTGAATCTCAATAAACCGCCCTTCTTCCGAGCTCTTCTGGAAGCTCTCCATCACTTCCAGCACATGATAGGTCTGCCGGTAGCTGGCCCGGGGAGTCCGCCCGGTGGCGATGGCTTTTGCTGCGTCCGCCAGGCCCAGAGCCCGGGAGTTCTCCGCATAGGGGAAGGTCAGAGGCATTTCCCTATAGGAGCCCTGCTCCGGACGAAGGAGCTTGATGGGACCGCCGAAGCAGTTGGGGTCCGGCACGATCAGGGTTCCCTTGGAGCCGTAGACCTCAAGCCTTGCCTGGGTGTCGTAGTGGACGTCAAAGGTGGTGAAAATGGTGCCGATGGCGCCGCTCTCAAACTGCATGAGCCCGGTGACGTAGGTGGGGACCTCCACATCCACCACCGTACCTTTTAAAGGCTCGCTGGTGATGGTGCGGGTGGGGAAGGAGGCCTTTGTCATGCCGGATACGGTCTTGATTCCGCCCAAAAGATTGATGAGGGCTGTGAGGTAATAGGGGCCCATATCCATCATGGGGCCGCCGCCGTGCTGGTAGTAGAAGGCGGGGTCCGGGTGCCAGCTCTCATGGCCCCGGCAGATCATAAAGGCCGCAGCGCCCACGGGCTCTCCGATAAAGCCATCATCGATGAGCTTACGGCAGGTCTGGATACCGGCGCCCAGGAAGGTGTCGGGGGCTCCGCCTAAGAATAAGCCCTTTTCCTCCGCCAGACGGACCAGTTCCTTGCCTTCCTCCAAAGTGGCTGCCAGGGGTTTTTCCGAGTAGACGGGCTTTCCGGCTTTTAAGGCTTCGCTGGATACCCCGAAATGCTCGTAGGGGCGGGTCAGATTCAGAACCAGGTCCACCTCTGGGTCGGCGAACAGCTCATACATATCCTCATAGAGCTTGGGAATGTGATATTTCTCCACGGCCCGCTCCGCTTTTTCACGAACCAGGTCGCAGACGCCGATGACGGTAAGCTCCTGAAAGAGATTGGTGATATTTTCCAGGTAGATGCCGCTGATGTCGCCCACACCTACGATACCGATTTTTGTGATTTTCATAAAATAGAGCCCTCCTTAATACATTTTTGCCGTGTTCTCAAAGCGCTCGGTGGTGAGGTGGTGGTCGATGGCGTACTGCTTGCCCTCGGCCGCCCAGAGCATCCCACGTTTCATGAGGATTTGTGCATTTGGCGACTTGTCAAAGACGTCGTCGTGGTGTCCCAGGGAGGTGTAGAACACCCGCCCGTTGCCCCAGAACTTGGTCCAGGCTACGGGCATATCCACCGGTTTGTTGGAAATGTGGTAGTAGTGTACTTTGGGGAAGCGGGTGGTGGCCAGCACCTCGATGGAGGGGTCGATATGCAGGTAGTAGTGCTCGCTGCACACCGGGAAATCCTCAAGGCCCTCTACAATGGGGCTGGAGCCGTGGTTGATATTTACCATGTACTCGATGCCGTCTCCGCCCGGATGGCTGACCCACTGGCCGCCGGTGATGAACTGCCATTCCGTATTCTGGCGGAAGGAGTCGCACATGCCGCCGTGACAGCCCGCCAGGCCCACGCCGGAGCCGATGGCCTTGGAAAGGTTCACTACATACTGGTTGTCAATCTCTCCCATGGTCCAGCAGGCCACCATCAGGTCCAGCTCCATTAATTTTTCCACATCCTTTAAGCAGTCCAGAGTGTCCGCAATCTCCACGGAGAAGTTTTCCTGCTCCAGCAGTCCCGCAAACCGTTTTGAGGTGAGTTGGGGCTCATGGCCGTCCCAGCCGCCCTGAAAGATAAGTGCTTTCTTCATAGTAAAAACCTCGCTTTCTGAAAAATATATTTTTGGTGCCGTACCGGGAGATATGCTGCCACCGGTACAACTGTGTTTCAAAACCGATGACACCCGGTCCAGATTCCGGGAGTCAAATCCGGCACTTGATACTCTGGCCCAGCTTCTGGGATTCAAAAATGGCTTCAATCACCCGGAGCACACGCAGGGCCTGCTGGGGCTTTACGATCAGCTCGGCGCCGTTGTCGATGACGTCCACGATATTTTTGTAGTAGTCCGCCCAGTTGGTTGTAACCTCCGGGAGAGGAAGCTGGGCGGTGGTGTGTACCGGGCGGGGGGCCATGGTCCTGGTGGGACCGGCGGCGGTGTAGACGATGTCGTTGGTCCACTCCATTTTTTCATCGCTGTTAAGCTTTATCATCTTCCCGTTGCACTCCCAGTCCTCGATGACGGCGGTGCCGTCCGTACAGCTCATGTGCCACCGGGGCTGAAGGATAAAGCAGTTGGTAGCGATTTCCACCAGAGCGGAGAGGCCGTTTTCAAAGCGCAGGAAGGCCTTGAAGTTGTCGTCCACCTCCTTGGTAAAAATCTGGAACAGGTGGGCGTCCACGGAGATCACCGGAGAGGGGATCAAGTCCAGAAGCTGGTCTATGAGATGCACGCCCCAGTCGTAGACCATGCCGCCGCCGTTGACCTTATAGCTTCTCCAGCCCTCCATGCTCCGACGGGAGCCCTGCACCCGGCTCTCGATGTAGTAGGGGGTGCCGATGGCATTTTCCTCTAAAATTTTTTTGATGATGACATAGTCCCTGTCCCAGCGGCGGTTCTGATGGACGGAGAAAAGTCTTCCGCTGCTTTCGGCGGCCTCCATCATTTCCGTAAGCTCTCCGGAATTCATGGCCACGGGCTTTTCACAGATCACGTGTTTCCCGTGCTTTAAGCAGGAAATGACCAGATCCTTATGGAAGTTGTTGGGGGTGGCCACGGTAACCATGTTCACGGTTTCGTCCTCAAGAAGCTCCTCCAGGCTGTGATAGAAGTACAGGCCATTTTTTGTGGCGGCCTCCTCCACCTCGGGGCGGATGTCGTAGGCTCCGGTCACCGTGATTTCAGGAATGAATTCCCGGATATTCTGATGATGCCAGCCGCCCATTCCGCCGTAGCCGATAATCGCAAGCTGATGTTTCATGTTCTTACCTCCCAAGTGTTGTATTTTCCTTCTGTTTGATTGCATGATATCACATCCTGTGGTAAAATACTGGTCAGAAGCGAATGAGTTTTGGCCAAAAATTGCGGTCTGGGAAAGCCGGTATATGTTTGGGTGCCAGCATATCGTTTGCATGACGGAAGGACAAAGGGAAAGGGGAGAGGAAAGATAATCGCCTTTTACGAACAAAATCAGATGCCGCTTCGGGTGTCTTTGGTAAGAAATATGAATTTTAATGCCCACCTGCACCGGCAGGCAGAATTTTTCCTATTGCTGGAGGGGGAAATGGGGGTGACGGTGAACGGGGAGGCCTACATGGTACGGGAGGGGGACATGCTGGCGGCCTTTCCCAACATGGTGCACGGTTACCAGTCGGAGGGGGAAAACAGTGGAATCATGATTATTTTCAATCCGGAGTTGGCGGGGGAGTGGAATTATAAGCTGACCCATTTTACCAACGGGCAGCCTGTGGTGCCAAGGGAGCAGATACACAAGGATATTCCTTATTGCATGGAGAGCATTTTAAACACACAGATTCAGCAGGAAAACCTGCCCCTGTTAAAGGGCTATCTATTGGTTTTAGTGAGCCGGCTGTGCGCCTGTATTGACCTTGTGCCGGTGGGAAGGAAGGAGGATTTTGATCTGGTGCACAGGGCCCTTCTGTATGTCACCGAAAATTTCAGGGAGCCTTTGACTTTAGAGCAGGTGGCCAGAGAACTTGGGGTCAGTCGCTACTATCTGTCCCGGATGTTTTCCCAGAAGGTGGGAAGCGGTTTTAACAGCTACGTTAATTCCCTGCGGGTGGGCTTGGCCCAGCACTTGCTGGAAAATCCTGCCCTACCGGTGGCCCAGGTGGCTCTGGAGTGTGGCTTTGAGAGTTTAAGAACCTTTAATCGGGCCTTCCAGGAGCAGGTTGGAACAACGCCCAGGGAGTTTCGGAAGCAATTTGGGGCATGAAGGCTCAGGTATCCGGGCGGTTGCTCTGGGGCGGCATAAAGGCAGGTAATCATGAGGATGACAGGTGGCCAATCCTGCCGAAATATGATATACTCAAACGCATTGAAGTATGGAGGTGAGAACAGTATGTTATATATGCGAGGTAGAAACTCAGTACAGTTGTATTGCTGTTAGCAGATTGTACTGAGGGAAAGAGCGCTAACAGATGCGGCTGTACAAATTTACGTTTGAAACGAGAGACAAGTTTGCGAAGCTTTATGGAAGCGTTTTTATTTTCAGCTCTGCTTTGGATTATCTGGATGAATATCCAAGTAATAAACTAAATCATGGCATTTTTTTAGAGTACAAGCTTTTGGCGTTAAAAAAAATCAGTACCATAGACTTTCTGGAATATCAAAAATCAGGTACGGGAAAGCTGGTACAGAGGATTGAAAACGGCGCAATGGCAGGCAAAAATATTCTATATGATTTTTGGTTTCGCATGATACGCCAGTTGATTCCGGCTATGGTCTTCAGCCTGTATTATATTTGGCGGATTCATTCGAAGATTGCCTTGATCATTTTATCAGGATACATATTTGTTTTTGTTGTGACCAATGTTTTGCTGAAATTTTTGTATCAGATAAAAGAACGGATTTTACAGAATGAAGAGGTATTAAATTACTATTTGGTGCGGGGGTTTCTCGAAATGGTAGTATTTCGGATGGAACGTCAGTTTCCAAATGAGATAAAAAAAGCAAATGCGGCTAAAAAAGATATCGTAGACTCAAAAGTTAAGATGGCTATGATTCATGAGGCGTTTTTCGGCTTATTTGCAGTGCTGGTCGGTATGCTGAATGTCATAATTTTAGTATATGCCTGGTGCAATAGAACGATTTCTGTGGGAGCAATCGTGGCCTTGCTAAGTCTCATAGAGAATGCTTATACGCCTGTTGCTATTTTCAATGTTCTTTATGTGCAGTATAAACTGGATAAAGCAGCATACGAGAGGTTTACCCGGTTTTTAGAAGCCCCCGATGACAGGAGGCTGGTGGAGGGCAAAAGGATGAAGGAGATCAATGGGGACATTGAGATCAAAAACCTGTCATTTTCTTATGGTGAACGGAACATATTAAAAAAAATAGATCTGACAATCCATAAGGGAGAGAAAATAGTCTTAGTGGGAGAAAGCGGTTCCGGGAAATCAACCTTCATCAAAGTGATTGCAGGGCTTCTGAAATATGAAGAGGGAAGTGTTTTGATAGGTGGTATGGAGTTAAAGGACTGCTGTCTGGATGATTTTTATAGGAAGATCAGCTATATGAACCAGGACTCTTCGGTTTTTGACGGAACGCTGTGGGAAAATCTTGTTTTTGATTCTGATATGGAAAATGAAAAAATCATGGATGTGTTGACAAAAACGCAGTTGCTGCCTTTGCTGGAAATGCTGCCGGAAGGATTAGAAACAAGGATAGGCGAGCGTGGAGCAAAGCTGTCCGGCGGAGAAAAGCAAAGAGTCGCGTTGGCACGGATATTGCTAAAGAGAAATGAGATTTTGTTGTTGGATGAGGCAACATCAGCGATGGATAATATTACGGAAGAAAAAGTCGTCGATGAAATGATGCGTTTCGTAGGGAATGATCGTACCGTTATCGCCATCGCTCATAAGATGAGGGCAGTTACGCGTTTTGATAGGATTGTTGTATTTAAGGATGGTAGAATCCTTGCCCAGGGGAAATTTGAGGAATTGATGGCGAATTGCCCTTATTTTATGAGTTTATATCAGGCTGATTCTCAGTGAATACCGGTTCTTTCCATAGGAGCAAAAAGTAAATTTAACGGAGTGTCTTTGCAGCGGTAGGAGCGTTTCTGGCAAACCCCTACAGAGCAATCAAAAAGGAAATTCTGAAAGTCCATTTGCGGACAGACAGAATTTCCTTTTTATGATGCTATCATGCCATGAACGATTTACTGTAAAATAGTTCCTTTTACTTCCAGGCTATTCGGAGAGATTCTCAACGGTGATCTTATGAAATACCTCCTCGTTGGAGCTTCGGAACTTGGTGTTGCTGGAGCCCATCTGGTTCACCACGATGGAGTTGTCTCCCTCCTCAAGGGCACTCATCTTAATCTGAAGCTGGGTGGAACTGATGAAGGTGGTGGACACCTTCTTGTCGTTTACAAATACCCGGCTCCAGGGAGTGAAGTTGTCGCCCATCACATACAGCGTGTCGCCGTTTGGCACGAAGGAGGAGAGTACAATGTCCTCCACGCCCATCTCCAGGTCCGAGGCGGGATACAGGTCTTCACCGCCGTAAGCGTAACGCTCTCCATAGAGGATGTCGTACTGTAAAAGTTCCATTTCATCCTCATATTGCTCCGTAACCTGGTAGTCGTTGGACTGATGGAAACGGGTCATGGTTCCCTCATGGATACCCAACAGATCGAAAATGTAGGGCATCAACTGGTAGGAGGTGATATTCTTGGAATTATTCTCCATACCAAAGTTGTTCCAGGTGGCGTACTTTGTCAGGAACAGGCTGCCGGTGGCCATGTCCGCCTCGGTAAGGCCCAGGGTGGGAAGATGGTCGCCAAAGAATACCACAATGGTTCTCTCGTCCCGCTGGGACAGCATATCCAATAATTCGCCGATGAATTTGTCCGCCTCGTGGAGCATGTTGATATAGTATTCAAACTGGTTGTTTTCCGCCTCGGTTCGTCCTCCGGTCACACCGATTTCGGGATTGTCCAGCACCTTTTCCGTGGGGTAATCCCCGTGGGTGGAAACGGTGATGGTGTAGACGAAATCGGACTGGCCGGGGGTAGCGTCCAGGGATTTTTCCGTCTCCTCAATGAGGCAGTCGTCGGTGGGCCAGGTGCCAAGGGGCGTGTATTCCTGGATATTGATCATTTCCTTACTGATGAAGGTGTCAAAGCCCATCTTGGAAAAGGCGTTGGCCCGGCTGTAGAAATTACCGCCGTTGTTGTGCGCCACATGGGTGCCATAGCCTAAATCGCTTAAATTGTGGGCAAAGCTTTCCACCGTATTGGTCTTTAAAATGGTTTTATGGGGATATTCCCCAAGTCCGAAGAACTGCATGCCCATTCCGGTCAGTATCTCGAACTCCGTATTTGCGGTTCCGGCGCCCACCACGGGCACCTCCAGAAGGCCGGAGGTATAATTCTCATACAGGGCGTGGAAGTTGGGGGTGGGATCTTCGCTGTACTGCAAAAAGTTAAAGTCGTACGGATCCACAAAGGATTCCAGCAGTACGGTGATGATATTGGGCTTATCCTCACTTAGGGTATTTTCCTCGGTATCCAGGGTTTCAAGAACCTGATTTACACGTTCCTCACTGTAATCCCGAGGCTTGCTCATGCCCCGGTCCACCACGCTGGAGGTGAAGCTATAAATAAAGCCGTAGTCAGAATAACCCTGGGCAATATTTTCAAAATAGCTGGCCAGAATATTGGAATTTACCGCAGCGTTGGTCACCATGGGAAGGAAGAGTACCAGGGCTCCCAGGGAGAGCAGGCTGGCGATACGGTGGGGCTTCCCCTGAAATTTCGGTCCCTTGATCCAGAGGATGATCAAAAAGAGTATCACGGCGGACACGCCGATGATCACCATCATTTCCTCGGTCTTGTTAAAGTAGTTGCTCTGCATGGTCAGAAGGTCGTTTACCATCTTTAAATCCGTAAAGCTGAAGGGCGTCACGCGCTTTAAAAGAACACAGCCATTGACGATGCCAAGAAACAGCCAGAATACGGAAATAAGGGTCCGCATGAGCGCCCGGCGGCGGAACAGGTACACCAAAGCCAGGGTGGCGAACACGATGAGGGAATTATACAGAAATACCAGGCTTCTGTCAAAAACGAAAGAAAAGGCTTCCGTAAAGGAGTGACGGGATACCCATTCAATCACAAAACAAACCGCGCAGGCCAAAAGGGCATGAAACAGTATGGAATAACGGTTCAGAAAGCGGACGATCTTCTCCTTCTTCTCGGGGGCGATCAGGTGACGCTTCACTTTCATGGCTTTTTTCTCTTTGCGCCGCTGCATGAAATTTTTTATTTTTGAAAAAAGTGTATTGTGCATATGTCCATCTTCCTTTATTATTAATGTAATGTTGAAACCGAAAATGTGAATTATTTGTGAACAAAGTATGAATGTTCAGCTGTCATAGCAAGATTAGTCCACTTGCGGGAAAAAGTCAACGGGTAAAATGTAAAATTTATGTTTTCAATAAGAAATCTTAAGAAATTCTACAGAAATTCGTGAATATGTTAGGTAAAATTTATGTAAAATACAGGAGAATGATACATATGATACGCAAAGAAAATCAGGTGGAGGAATTTAAGAGGAAAGCGGGGGCTCTGGGCTGTGTTCCGGGGCTTGACAACATGCGGCATCTCATGGAGGAATTAGGGGACGTACAGGATAAGCTGACGGTGATCCATATCGCCGGCACCAACGGAAAGGGCTCCGTCTCAGCTATGCTGGAGCGGGTTTTGGTACTGGCAGGATACCGGGTCGGGCGATACAATTCGCCGGCGGTATTTTCTGAGGAGGAGAAATTCCAGGTAAACGGGGAGCCTATTGGGAAGGAGGCGCTGGACGGCTTATTTCTTGAGATTGCCGGGGCCTGTGAGCGGATGACCGCCCGGGGGCTTGCCCATCCAACCCTGTTCGAGATAGAGACGGCGGCGGCCTTTCTGTGGTTTTACCGGCAGAAATGTGAGCTTGTTCTATTGGAGACGGGCTTTGGGGGAGCCCTGGATGCCACCAATATAATAAAGAAGCCTTTGTGCAGCGTGATTACCTCCGTCAGCATGGATCATATGGCCCTGCTGGGGGATACCCTGGCCAAGATTACCGGACAGAAGGCGGGGATCATCAAGGAGGAACGTCCGGTGGTCACGGCTAGACAGCAGCCGGAGGTGTACGAGGTATTAAAGCGGGTCTGTGGGGAGCGCCACGCACAGCTCTTTGGGGTGGAAAACGTGGGGCAGGTCACGGTGGAGGGCGGACATTCTGGCAGCAGCATTCGGGACGGTGCCGGTTTGGGGAATCTCGCTGGTTCTGTCAGATACAGGGACGGCTATCTCTGCTTTGACTGGGACGGCTATTCCAACCTGCAGCTATCCCTCCTGGGCGCGTATCAGGTGGAGAATGGGACGTGCGTGGCGCGTACGCTGGAGGTACTGGCTGGGCTGGGTTTTCCCGTGGAAGAAGGAGTAATGCGGGAGGGGCTTCGGACCACGGTCTGGCCGGGGAGGTTTGAGATACTTGGCCGCAGTCCGCTTCTGGTAATGGACGGAGCTCACAATGCGGACGCGGCAAAAAAATTGCGGCAGACCCTGGAATTGGGTTTTACAAATTACAGAATAATATATATAATAGGAGTGTTGAGGGATAAGGAGCACGAAAAAATCTTAAAGTGTCTGCTGCCGCTGGCGGAAAAGGTCTACACGGTGACACCGGACAGCCCCCGGGCTCTTTCCGGGGAGGAATTGTGCCGGGAGGCCGGGAAATTTCATAGGGACGTGAGCTGTGCCGGAAGTGTGAAGGAGGCGTTAAGGCTGGCGCTGGCCAAAGCAAAGGCGTGGGAAGGGGCGGTCAAGGCTGCCGGAGCGCAGGATGAAAATCGTGATGGAGGACCGGATGGACGGCCAGACTTACAGCTTCCTATGATACTGGCTTTCGGGTCGCTGTCGTACCTGGGAGAGCTGAAGCGGGCCTTTGAAGAAGAATGGAACTAGTTAGTTGGATAGACAGGAAGCGATAGAATAGTATGATTGATAAGGAAAAAGTAGAAGAAGCGATAAGACTGCTGCTTGAGGGAATCGGAGAGGATGTGAACCGGGAGGGCCTTCGGGAGACGCCCCGGAGGATTGCCAGGATGTATGAGGAAATCTATGGCGGCATGGATGAGGACCCCGGGGAGCATTTAAAGAAAACCTTCGTGGTGGAGCATAACCAGATGGTGGTGGAGAAGGATATTGTATTTTATTCCACCTGTGAGCATCATCTGCTGCCCTTTTATGGAAAGGCTCACGTAGCCTATATTCCCGACGGGAAGGTGGTGGGCTTAAGCAAGCTGGCCAGGACGGTGGAGGTTTTTGCCAGAAGGCCGCAGCTGCAGGAGCAGTTGACGGCGCAGATTGCGGACGCGCTGATGGAATATCTAAAGCCCCAGGGCGCCATGGTGATGGTGGAGGCGGAGCATATGTGCATGACCATGCGTGGAATCAAGAAGCCGGGAAGCAAGACCGTGACCTATGCGGTGCGGGGAGCCTTTGCCGAGCAGGAGAAGCTGCAGGAACGGTTTTTTCAGATGGTAGAGCGGTAAGCCTGGCAATCGGCGCTCCTCCGACCACAGGGGAAAAGGTAGTAAGCGGACAGGCGAAGAAAGCGGGAAAATATGGAATACGTAGATAAATTGCTCCGGGAAACGGAGTATCTCAATTATATAGAGAAGCTGGAGCGGTTGGAGGCGGAACGGATATTTTGCCGGCATGGGCTTGGCCATCTGCTGGATACGGCCAGGATTGCCTGGATCTGGGTGTTGGAAGAGCAGGCTTTTCGGTGCGGATTTAAGAAGGAGCAGGCGGCCCGGTATGTGGCCGGTGGGGAGACGGAAGGCCCGGGAGAGCATAAGGCGTTCTCCTGCGGGGAGGTGGCTTTGCCGGAGAAGGAAACGGTATATCTGGCAGCGCTTCTCCATGATCTGGGCCGGATACAGGAGTATGAGGAGGGCATTCCCCATCAGCAGGCCGGGGCTAAACTGGCCAGGCAGCTGCTTTGTCGGATTGGGTATCCCAAGGAGAAATTGGAGTTGGTTGTGGAGGCTATAGAAGGCCACCGTGACGGCGGCATGAGACTATGGGCAGCGGGAGCGGACAGAGAAAGCCGGGCAGCGGGAGCGGACGAAGAAAGCCGGGCAGTGGATGAGCCTGGAAAGAACGCCGCACGGCGTGCGGAGTCATTAAGACAGCTTCTTTTTTGGGCGGATAAGAAATCGCGCAACTGCTTTTACTGCGGCGCCCGCCCAGAGTGCAAATGGGAGCCGGAAAAGAGGAATGAGGGAATCAGATATTAAGATACAACATTTTATAGAATCAAAATTGTCATGGGTACAGAGTAAGCGCAAACGTAATTAAGACCAGGAGGAACAGCGAATGAAAATAGGAAACCGGGAATTTGACGTAAAACATCACACCTACGTGATGGGAATTCTGAATGTGACACCGGATTCATTTTCAGACGGGGGAAACTATACTACCATGGAGAGAGCCTTAAGGCGGGCGGAGGAAATGATAGCCCAGGGGGCTGATATTCTGGATGTGGGTGGAGAATCCACCCGGCCCGGCCACAGGCAGATCAGCGAGGCGGAGGAGACAGAGCGCATCGTTCCCGTCATCCGGCGGCTGAGGGAAGCGTTTGACGTTCCAATCTCCGTGGATACCTATAAATCTGCCGTGGCCCGGGAGGCTCTCAAGGCCGGGGCGGACCTGGTCAACGACATCTGGGGATTGAAATATGACGGGAATATGGCCGGTCTGATCGCCCGATATCAAGTGCCCTGCTGTCTTATGCACAACCGCAGGGAGGCAGTTTATCATAATTTGATAAAAGAACTGAAAGAGGATTTAAGAAGTTCCATTGGCCTGGCCAGACAGGCGGGTATTTCCCGGGACAAAATCATTCTGGATCCGGGCGTCGGTTTTGGGAAAACTTATGAAAACAACCTGGAGGTTATAAATTCCCTGGAGCAGCTTGCGGACCTGGGCTGTCCGGTGTTGCTCGGAACCTCCCGCAAGTCCGTGATCGGACTGGCCCTGGACCTTCCTGTGGAGGAACGGCTGGAGGGAACACTGGTGACCACGGTCTATGGGGTGCTGAAGGGCTGTGCCTTTGTGCGGGTCCATGATGTTAAGGAAAATGTAAGAGCCATCCGGATGGCGGAGGCTATCCGGGACGGATGGAGGCAGTAGAATGTCAAAGCAGAAGGCGCGTTGGAGGAAGCGATGGACAGAATTGAAATTAAGCATCTGGAGGTGTTCGGAAATCACGGCGTATTTCCGGAGGAGACAAAGCTGGGACAAAAATTTTTGATCAACGGGGTCCTTTTTACGGAGACCCGGGAAGCGGGACTTACGGATGATCTGACAAAATCCATCCATTACGGGGAAATCTGTCACGAAATCACCCGCTTCTTGCGGGAAAATACTTATCATTTGATTGAAGCGGCGGCGGAAGGACTGGCAGAGCATTTGCTGCTTCACACGCCCCGCCTTGCGGCCATAGAATTGGAAATCTTAAAACCCTGGGCGCCCATCGGACTGCCGCTGGAATCCGTTTCCGTCAAAATTAAGCGGGGCTGGCACAGGGCGTACATTGCCCTTGGTTCCAATCTGGGAGACAGGCAGGCATATCTTGACGAGGCGGTGGAAAAGCTGGCCGGGTTAAAGGGCGTCAAAGACCTGACGGTGTCGGAATGGATAGAAACAAATCCCTACGGCGGTGTGGAGCAGGACAACTTTTTGAACGGATGTCTTGTGTTGTCTACCATCTTAACGCCCATGGAGCTTTTACGAGAGATGAACCGGATCGAGGCGGAGGCCGGGCGGGAGCGTCTGGTTCACTGGGGACCCAGAACGCTGGATCTGGATATGATTTTCTATGATGATCTGGTGACGGAGGACCCGGTGCTGCTGTTGCCCCACCCGGATATGCAGAACCGGGAATTTGTGCTGAAGCCTCTGTTGGAGATTTGTCCCTATAAGCGCCACCCGGTGACGAAAAAGACGGTTGTGGAGATGTATAAGGAGTTGTAGACAGAGTTTTTAGAACGATTTTTAGTAAAGGAAAATACCGGCCAGAAGGAGACTCGCAGATCATTGAAAAGAAGATTGCAACACACCACCAGTAAATCCATACCATTTTTGGTCATTCTGATTCTGCTGCTTGTATGGCAGCTGTTTTCCATGTCCGGACTGACTCCGAAATTCATGCTGCCCTCTCCCGTGGATGTGGTGAGGGCTTTTATCGTAGAGTTTCCGCTCTTAATGGAACATGGGAAGGCCACTCTGGCGGAGGCATTTCTGGGGCTGGTCTGCGGGATTGTTCTGGCCTTTTTGGCAGCCGTTTTGATGGACCGTTTTCCGCTTGTGTACAAGGGCATGTACCCTGTTATCGTGCTGACCCAGACCATTCCCACCATTGCCATTGCGCCCCTTTTGGTGCTGTGGATGGGGTATGAGATGGCGCCGAAGATCGTACTGATTACTCCAAAGGATATGGAGGGATTTTCCTATGCCACCTGGGATATGGAAGTGGAAAAGGCCATCCTCAGATACGTCATGGAAAAGGACGGCGGAGCGTATGAGGGGCTGAACATGATTCCCAGCACCGTGACGGACGTGGTGACTGCGTTGAACACGGATGTGGACCTGGTGTGGATTTATTATGCCTGGGACGGAATTGCCGCCGAAACGCAGGGCATTGAGACGAATTATATCAATCTGGCGGATGTGGATGAAGCCCTGGATTTTTACAGCCCGGTCATCATCGCCAACGATGACTATTTAGAGAGCAATCCTAGGGAGGCAAGGGCGTTTCTGGCGGCGGTAAAGAAGGGCTATGAATTTGCCATGGAAAACCCCAAGGAAGCGGCGGCGATTCTCTGCGAAGCCGTGCCGGAGCTTGACAAAGAGATTGTGGCGGAGAGCCAGAGATGGCTGGCGGACAAGTACCAGGTCGACGCCGAAAGCTGGGGTGTGATTGATGGAGCGCGCTGGGACGGATTTTACCGGTGGCTTTATGACAACGGCGCTATTGACCGGGAGATTCCTGAAGGTGTGGGATATACCAACGAGTATTTGCGGTAACGGTTCAGCCATAGTCGGTATCCTCCTGTGAAGGAGTATGGCGGAACAGGCTATGGGTGGAGTGGAAGGGAGCGAAATGGAGCAGCAGGGGATTTTACAGGCGGAGCATGTCACGCACCGCTATGACAAGGACAATATCATAGAGGACGTGAGCCTGTGTCTGAAGGAAGGAGAAATCGTAAGCCTCTTAGGGATCAGCGGTGTGGGAAAAACCACGCTGTTTCATGCCCTGTCCGGTCTGCTTCCCCCCACAGAGGGCAGGATTCTTCTGGAGGGGGAGGACATCACCGGGAAAGCCGGAAGGGTTAGCTATATGCTGCAGAAGGACATGCTGCTTCCTTATTTTACTATTCTTGATAATATCGCCATGCCGAAGCGGATTCTCCAGCTGTCCGGCGGTATGCGCCAGCGGGCGGCTTTCCTGCGCGCCTATCTTTTTTCCGGGAGAGTGGCTTTGCTGGATGAGCCCTTCAGCGCCCTGGACGCCATCACAAAGGGGGAAATGCATGCCTGGTATCTGAAGGTCATGGAGCAGATAAAAATGTCTGTCATTTTTATCACCCACGACATCGACGAGGCCATTCTCCTGTCGGACCGCATATACATTATGGCGGGAAAGCCGGGGAAAATCACGGCGGAGTTGATTGTGGACAAGGCAAAGCCACGGGAGCGGGAGTATGCGCTGACGACAGAATTTCTGGGATATAAAAGGGACATATTGGGGCTGCTTTCGGCTGCCGGAGGGTTGGAAGAATAAATATCCTATTGATGTTATCCATTATTTTATGTACAATATGAATGTAAGGAATTCCGTGAAAAGAAAGGAGGTATTAACATGGAACTGGCAAAAATTACATCCAAAGGTCAGATTACGATTCCGGTGGCCATCCGGAAATTGCTCGGAGTGAAGGACGGCGATAAGGTTCTGTTTGTGCAGGAGGGCAACAAAGTTGTGATGATGAATGCCTCCGTCAATGCGCTTATGGAGGCACAGAAGGATTTCCAGGGTGTGGCTCAGGAGTTAGGCGTCCAGGATGAGCAGGATGTGGTGGATATGGTAAGGGAAATTCGTGCAGAAAGACTTTCATGATATTGATATTGAGAAGCCGGGAATCCTCACGCCAACAGACTTCATGTCAAAGTATCTATAAATCAAATCACCAATAATAAAATGTATGCTTCGCAAACTTTCTACATCATGAATGAAAAAGTCTTTTAATCCCCCATCTGAGATGGGGGAACCGGCAAAGCCGTAGTGTTGCCTGGAGTACAAAAAACTCCTATGCTATAATGATATTGGTTTCGCAGGCCATATCAAAAGCAT
>CALWLN010000192.1 GCA_944381535.1 uncultured Lachnospiraceae bacterium | reverse complement strand
AAGGATGTAGAGGAAAGGAGCAATCAATTTTCGCCGGTAGACGGATTTGATGCTCCGTGAAATGTAGTGGTCGTAATTATTTATCATAAAGGCTCCTGGTTTCATTAATTCCAATTGCGTCATTGATTGCGTCATTGGCAAATTCGCCTGTATTTTCTATCCAATCAATACCTCTTTCCCTTGAAAGGCAAACCCATATTTCCGAATCCGCTCCGACGGAATCCCCCTGGCCAGCAGATTGGCCTCATACTTCTTATCTTCAATCTGCTGCAGGGCGTTTCGCAGCGTCTCTTCCAGGTTTTGCTCTCTTCGAGAGTTGTAAACCTTAAATTCTATAATAATAGCATCGTCCTTTTGGGACAACGGTTCCAGCAGGATATCATACCTTCCGAACCCGCTCTCCCGGTTGGAGGTGAGCGCATACCTTCCACGCAGCTCCACCATAAGGCCCAGTACGAAACCGTGGTAGAAGTTTTCCGGATTCCCTTGGCCTGGCAGCTTTGCGCCGGTATCAAAGTAACTGAATGTGGCGAGAGCCACCTGGTTCATATAGACATTCATACCCTCCACGTCGCCTTCCAGCAGTGCCCGGATAAAGCCGTTGTAATCATCCATCGCTTCATCGAACCAGCCTTTTACCATGCCTCGGAACATAAGCTGCACCTCGTAATTAGTAAGGGCCAGTTCGTATTGCGGATCCTGGCTGTCCGGAACGTCCGCATAGGTCTGATAGCTGACCACTTTCAGATAACCGCTGGCCAGGAGCATACTCCAGATGGCCTTCGAGCTCCCATTCAGCTGGTTATATACGATCTGCTCGTCAATGGGCGTATACAGATGCTCTCCGTTCAGCAGCAGTTCGAAGGACTGCTTTACGCCCCGCCTGCCTTCCCGGATCAGCTTGTTTGCCAGGCTGTTGGAGCTTGTGTTTCCACGAAGACAACGAGCCAAGTGGCTGCTTGCAGGCATTTGGTGACTGTCCGCGACCTGAAGATGATAATCTTCAGGGGCCCAGTAAGTACGGAATTCCCGTTTGCTCAGATAATTCAAAATGGACCAGGGGTTATAGATATCCCTGTGTGTCCCGAATATAAAACCATCATACCAGCATTTTATTTCTTCTTTCTCATCATATCCATACTCGTCCATGGCATCAAACACTTCCTGTTCCGTGAATCCAAAACAGCCCGTATATTTCTCTGATGTCGTGGTTACTACCTGTAAATTAAGCAGATCCGTAAAGATGGACTCTTTGCCAGCCTGGGAAACTCCCATCATGATGGCACGCTTCAGTTGGCGGTTCGTCTTAAAGGTGGTGAGGAACAAGCTTACGAGAAATGCCGCCAATTCCTCTCCAAATCCATCCTCATAAGCCTCCTGCATAGGTGCGTCATATTCATCCAGGAGAATAATCACCTTTTTCCCATAATACCGGGATAAGAAATCAGATAGATAAGATAGCGCAAACGCAGCGTCCACGTCATCCATATCAACTTTGATCCGGTCAAACTGTTTTCGTGCCGTCTCTGACAAGACTCCGCTGTCCTTCAGAAAACTATATTTTGAATATAAATCAACCAGAAGCTTGCAGATTTTGGATCTTGTGGTCTGGTAATCCTTCTCCTTAACATTGGCAAAAGAGAGACTGATAACCGGATAGGTTCCCTGCAGGGCCCGGTACTTTTCCTCCTGCCAGATAGATAGCCCTTCAAAGAGATCCGCCCGGCTCGCATAATCCAGGGAAAAAAACTGCTCCACCATACTCATGGTCAGCGTTTTTCCGAACCGGCGGGGCCGGGTGATCAGGGTGACGCTGTCTCCGCCCTCCCACCATTCCTTGATAAAGCCTGTTTTGTCAATATAAAAATAATTATTTTCAATGATCTCGCTATAATCCTGAATACCGATTCCAACTGTACGTGCCATGCTACCAGCCTCCTTGCTTGTAGTATATCCTATTTCAAAGCAGATGTAAATCACCTTTTCTACCGGCGTTTCATGACACGGATCAGATTCAGAAGCGCATTGATCTCCTCGTCGTTCAGCCCCGAAAAATCCACCTCCTGCTTTCGTTCAAGCCCCAGTAGAAAATCGGTACTTACATTGAAGATTTTGGCAATGGCAATTAAAATATCGTAAGAAGGCATACGAAGGCCGGTTTCATATGCGCTGATGACGGATTTTGTAAGTCCAAGTCTTTGGGCCAGTTGGGCCTGGGTCAACTGTTTGCTGGTCCGCAGGTTTTTTAATGTGATTCCAAAGTCAACCATTTCAATACCTCCCTTTCATATAGTGTACACAGTGAGGATATTTAATTGGTGGAAAAAGTATTTAATTAGTTGACATTATTCGACAAACGTGATAATTTATAAAGAGCCAATTTTATAAAATAATACTTAAGGGCATGAAAAAATAGACAATGGAAAGTGCTGGATTATTTTTTTGGCGGTTGACAAATAACGAAACCGGTGGTATTTTTATATACGATATATGTGTGCCCGAGACAGCAGAGGGGATACGAAATGTACATAGACATTCATAATCACTGTCTGCCACAGGTTGATGACGGAGCCGGAAGTCCGGAGGAAGCATTCGCTATGGTGGAGCAGTATCGACAAAATCAAATAGAGGAAATCATCGTCACCCCACATTTTCACTACAGAAGAGGACAGACTTGCGCGGAACGGATATTGGAGGAGACGTTCCGGTTCAGAGAAGCGTTGCAGCGCAATGGTATAAGCTTTCGGGTTCACACTGGAAATGAGATATATTATAGCCATGATGTGCCGGAATTATTAAGTCAGAGTAAGGTTCTTACGCTGGCAGACTCTTGTTATGCGCTGATTGAGTTCTCTCCGGACGAGCTGTTCACGAAAATGCGGGATGGCTTATATCAGATTATAATATCAGGCTTCTTTCCGGTGCTGGCCCACGCAGAGCGCATATGGGCATTCCATGAGGATATGAGCAGGCTCTGCGAACTGGCGGAGCTGGGCGTCTATATCCAGATAAATATTGACGATGTGAAATCCGGAGCAGATTTTCGTATGAAACGCTTTGTGAAGACGGCCATTGAAAATGATCTGGTCCACTTCCTGGCGACGGACGCCCATGGAAGCAGGGAGCGTACCCCGCAGGTGGGAAAAGACTTGACCTATATCCGCCGAAAATTCGGGGAAGATTTCCTAAAACGGGTCATGTATGACAACCCCAGAAAAGTGATTGAGAACAAGACTATATAATAAGGATGAAAGTGATGGAACAGAGAACGAATAAGGACGAACTAGAAATTGATTTGCGGGAAATCGCCGGCGTACTGTTGTCACGATGGCTGTTTATCGTATTGATGGCATGTCTCTTCGGAGTGCTGGCCTTCCTTTATAGCAGGATGACCTGGACGCCCCAGTATTCCTCCACCACCAGCATTTATGTGATCAACCAGCAGAATGCGGATACCCTGACCTCTGCGGATCTGCAGACGGGCTCCCAGCTGACCAACGACTACCGGTCCGTGGTGCGCTCCCGCTCCGTACTGGAGCAGGTCATCTATACCCTGAATTTGAATCTGAGTTATGAGCAGCTTCTGGGAAAAGTCACGGTGAACAACCCGGAAGATACCCGTATCCTTGAGATCACCGTGACGGATCCGGACCCTTACGAGGCCAAACGCCTTGCGGACGGAATCCGGGAGGCGGCTACCGATAAAATTATTGAGGTGATGAATATTGACGCCGTAAATCTCCTGGAGGAGGGAAATATTCCCCGGAATTCCACCGGGTCTCCGGTGCGAAGAACGACGGCCATCGGTGTGGTTCTGGGAGGGGTTCTCTCCGTGGGAATCGTGGTTCTTCACTATCTTCTCAACGACAGCATCCGCACGCCGGAGGACGTGGAGCGGTATCTGGGCTTGAGCACCTTAGGGATCATTCCCCTGGACCCGGAGAAGGAAAAACAGAATCGCAGAAATCAGAAATTAAGTAAGAAGGCGGAACGTCGCAGGCGCAAGGACAGGAGCAAGCCGGAGAGCAAGAGGTGATACCCATGCAGATGATAGAGATCAGTAAAACCGACCAACTGGATTATCAGACCAACGAGGCATACAAATCTTTGCGGACCAACATACAGTTTTCCGGGGAGGATATGAAGGTGATTGCCATCACCAGCTGCATGCCCAACGAGGGCAAGAGCAGCATATCCATGAATCTGGCCCTCTCCTTGGCGGAGGCCTCCAAGCGTGTGCTGTATATCGACGCGGACATGCGCAAATCCGTGCTGGTGGGCCGTTATAAGATGAGCCACGCCAACTTTGGACTCTCCCATTACCTGTCGGGGCAGCAGAAACTGGAGGATGTGCTGGCCCAGACCAATGTGAACCGGCTGAATATGATCGTGGCGGGGCCCATTCCCCCCAATCCCTCGGAACTTCTGGTGGGGAAGCGGTTTGCGGAGCTGATACGGGCGGCCAAAGCAACCTATGATTACATTATTATAGATACGCCGCCGGTGGGCGCCATCATTGACAGCGTGATCGTGGCAAAACAGTGTGACGGCATCGCCATGGTGATCGCGGCGGATGAGGTCAGCTACAAATTTGCCCAGAAAGCCAAGGCACAGCTGGAGGTGGCCGGCTGCAAGATCATCGGAGCCATTTTAAATAAGGTGGACATGAGACGGAACAGCCGTTACGGCAGAAAATACGACAAATATTACAAAAGATATTACGGAAGCTATTACGGGGCCGGATATTCTGGAAAAGAGGAAGAATAAGGGATATGAACGTAAGAAACGGATTGATAAGCGGCCTGGCGGTGTTCATCGGAATCCTTCTGCTTCTGTCTTTTCTGGGATTCCGGGATGAGGATACCGTATCACCGGAAATTACATACGGGGAGGAACCGCTCTATTATGACGGAGCGGATACCGAAAGCCTTTTGGAAGGAGTCAGTGCCCGGGACGATAAGGATGGGGATGTGACAGCGTCCCTGATGGTGGCTCAAATCTATGACAACGGCGACGGAACCGGCGTGGTGGTGTACACGGCCAAGGATGGGGCCAACAATGTGGCCATGGAGCGGCGGGAATTCCGGTATCAGAACACAGCCCCGGAGGAGCCGGCAGATGTTCCGGAGGATCCGGGAAATGGAGCTCAAGACGGTGAGAGTACTGAGCCGGGAGCGGACGGCGAAACGGACGATGGCAGCGTCGGAACAAACGAAGAGGGATATGCCATTGACAGTTTGGGGAATCTGACGGATGAAGCCTACGAGGAATTCCGTGAGACACAGTTAAGGGAAGGAATGCCTGTGGTGCGCCTGTCGGAGCATCAGATCACCCTGGCAGTGGGCGAGAGTTTCAATATCTATAACTACATCGATGAAGTGGAAGATGACGTGGACACTATCAACACCATGCTGCGGATGGACCGGGGCGGCCTGGATACCGATGTGTCGGGAAGCTATGTGGTAACCCTGTATGCGCTGGATTCCGACGGAAATCAATCCAATATGGAATATCTCGAAGTAACCGTTGAGTGATATAAATTTAAAAATGGGGATAAGGCGGAATAAATGAGAAAATTTTGGAATGAAAAACAAAAGACAATCAGAATCGGGCTCCTTATTGTGTATGACATGGCGGCCGTATTCCTTGCGCAGGTGTTGGCATTGCTGGCCAGGTTTGAGTACCGGCCTTCCATGGTGAGCGAGGAGTATATTACTAATATGCTGCGGTACACGCCGATCAATATTTTATGTTGTATTCTCGTGTTCGCGATTCTTCAGCTCTACAGCAGCCTGTGGCGGTATGCCAGCGTCCACGAGCTGGTGGGCGTGGTGGGTGCCAGCTTCATGGCAATGCTTCTGCAGCTGATGGGGATGGAGCTTTTACAATATAAAATGCCAAGATCTTATTTCCCGCTGTTCTGGCTGTTTCTGACCGCTTTTCTGGCCGTCAGCCGTTTTTCCTATCGGAGCCTCCGGTATCTTCGCAAAGCCGGGGCTGCCCGCAGAAGCTTAAAGAAGGGCCAGGCCGTTCCCACCATGGTGGTGGGAGCCGGGGACGCAGGGTGGATGTTGATACGGGAACTGATTACCAGCTACCGGGTACAGAACCGGGTGGCCTGTGTCATTGACGATGACGTGGCGAAAATCGGGTTAAAGATTCTGGGAGTGCCCATTGTGGGAAACCACCGGCAGATTCCGGAGATGGTGGAAAAGTACGGCATACAGGAAATTTTTGTGGCCATTCCAAGTTTGTCCGGACAGGGGAAGAAGGAGCTATATGAGATCTGCAAAAATGTGGGTTGTAAGCTTCGGACTCTGCCCAGTATGGCCCAACTGGTGAATAACGAGGTCAGCGTGTCCATGCTCCGGGATGTGGAGATTGAGGATTTGCTGGGGCGGGATCCGGTGCAAACCAATCTGGACGAGGTGATGGAATATATCGGAGGTAAGGTGATCCTGGTGACTGGGGGCGGAGGCTCCATCGGCAGCGAACTCTGCCGGCAGATTGCCAGTCATGACCCGAAGCTGTTGATCATATTTGAAATCTATGAGAACAACGCCTACGACATCCAGCAGGAGCTTCGGAAGAAATATCCCCAGTTAAATATGAAGACTCTCATCGGTTCCGTCCGCAACACCCACCGGGTGCGGCAGATTTTTGAGACCTACCGGCCCCAGATCGTATTTCACGCGGCAGCCCACAAGCATGTGCCTCTCATGGAGGAGAGCCCCAACGAGGCCATCAAGAACAATGTGTTCGGAACCCTGAACGTGGCCCAGGCAGCCGCCGATTACGGCACCCGCCGGATGGTGCTGATCTCCACGGACAAGGCGGTGAACCCCACCAACATCATGGGGGCCTCCAAGCGCATCTGTGAGATGATCATTCAAGGCATGAGCCGCAAGTACCCCCAGACCAACTTTGTGGCGGTACGGTTTGGAAATGTGCTGGGAAGCAACGGAAGTGTGATTCCGCTGTTTAAGAAGCAGATCAGCGAGGGCGGCCCTGTGACCGTCACCGATAAGAATATTATCCGATACTTTATGACGATTCCGGAAGCGGTTTCCCTGGTGCTGCAGGCCGGGGCCTACGCCAAGGGCGGGGAAATCTTTGTGCTGGATATGGGGGAACCCATGAAGATTGACGATCTGGCACGGAACCTGATCAAGCTGTCGGGACTGGAGCCGGATGTGGATATTCCCATTGTGTACACCGGCCTGCGGCCCGGGGAGAAGATGTATGAGGAGTGCCTGAAGGCGGAGGAAGGGCTTGCTAAGACGGCCAATAATCTGATTTTTGTGGCAAAGCCCATAGAGTTTGACGAGGACAGGCTCTTTGCGAATCTGGTGGAGCTTAAGAAGAAGGCTTACCAGGATACGGATGAGATGAAGGGGCTGGTGAAGGAACTGGTGCCCTCCTATCAGTATAAAGCTCCGCAGCCTGTGGAGCATGAGGAAGAGAATTTCACGGAGGATGAGAGGATAGAACGGGCCGGATAAGGCGGCCAGAGAAAAGATTCAGATAACTGCAAATCGTCGCTTCGCCGCGTTTGCAGCTGCCTGGAGGTCATACCGGATAGAGAATCTGCATGAATGAAGGCAGAGTGGCGAAGCATGTTTATTTGACATAATACTTTTCAGACAGGAGGAAATCTATGTGGTATGTGGTACAGGTTCGCACAGGCTCGGAAGAGAATATCCGGGTGCAGTGTGAGAGAAGAATTCCCCGTTCAATATTAGAAGAATGTTTTATTCCATATTATGAAGAGAAGAGACGCATCCAGGGAGAGTGGAGGCTTCAGAAGAAAATCCTTTTTCCTGGATACATTTTTGTTGTTACCGAAGAAATAGAAGAATTGTACCGGCAGCTTGCCGGAATCATCGGACTTACGAAGCTGCTGGGAGCAGACGGTGAGGTGATACCGCTGACGGATGTGGAGACAGCGTTTCTGCAGGCCTTTGGCGGGACGGAGCAGGTGGTGAAGATATCGGAGGGAATTATCGAGAACAGCAGGGTTATCGTGACATCGGGACCCCTTCAGGGAAAAGAGGGACTGATACGGAAGATTGACCGACATAAGAGGCGGGCGTATCTGGAGATTGAGATGTTCGGCAGGATCCAGTCGGTGCAGGTGGGGCTGGAGATTGTGGCGAAGACGGTGTGAGAGGTATTAAAGTATGTGACTGAAGCATATGAAACAAATTGGATGCCTACTGTAGGAAAAATATTGATTAGGTAGACTGTATTACTTAGGAGAACTTATAAAGGGAAGCAAGCGGGTACGTTTGGCAAGGATAACTGTATCAGTTTCAATGGGAATAACCTCTTTGAGACGGATAGTTAGAAATTTGATTTGTAATAAATAGACAAAAATGAGTGGTTAAACAGGTGCTTTTGAGGGGTGTTTTTGTATAGTTATTACAAAAATGAACGTCTCAAAGAGATGTTAAGCCGAGAGGTAGGATGTATAAGCGTATACGAGATGGGTTGAACCGTTGGATGAGAATAATAGAAGTGTCTCGAAGAGACGATTTCCGAGAGGGATGAGGAAGCTCATAATGAGCGTCTCGAAGATGGGTTGAGCCAAGAAATATGGTAGATGGACGTATAGAAGATACGTTTTCCGTTGGATTGGTGAGATGAGCGTCTCAAATAGACCATTTCCGGGGGAAATGGTGGGTGGCGACAGCCATAGAAGCAGTACTAAGGACGGATTATCACAGTAAAAATACCACAGAAGAAGATATTGAAGTAGAGATCAGGAAACTGTCATTCTTAACGGTTTCTATATATGAATTTGTTGAGGAACATGAAGTTATGAAAAATGATATGCCAGACTTGAAACCAGCAAGTCCATTTTACAGGGATCATGTCAAACGAATAATAGATTTGGTTATTGCTATTCCGGTTTTAATTGTAGCAGCTATACCGATGGCAATCACGGCAATAGCAGTAAAATTGGATTCGCCGGGTCCGATTCTTTTTAAACAGGATCGTTTGGGTAAATACGGAAAAGTATTTAAAATGTTGAAGTTTCGGTCTATGTGCGTGGGAGCCGAGAAAACTGGTTCTGGAGTATATTCCGGAAAAGGAGATAGCCGTGTTACCCGTGTTGGAAGGATTATTCGTGCTACTAGCCTTGATGAACTTCCACAGTTGATAAATGTAATCCGAGGAGATATGTCTTTGCTTGGTCCTAGACCGCCATTAACATACCATCCGTGGCCAATTGAGGAGTATACAGAGGAGCAGTTACATATGTTTGATGTCCGTCCCGGATTTTCCGGTTGGGCACAGATTAACGGACGGAAGGATGTAGAGTGGCATCATCGTATTGAACTAAATGTTTGGTATGTGAGACATGTCAGATTTTCGTTAGATGCTAAGATTTTCTTTTTGACTATTTTTAAGGTGCTCCGAAAAGAAGATAACGAAAACGTTGGAGAAACCGTAAAGAAGTGAGGGGTATGACGCATGGCTCTAAAATTAATGTATATAACGAATAATCCGGATGTAGCCCGAATTGCTGAGGACGCAGGGGTAGATCGGATATTCATAGATATGGAGTATATTGGGAAATCCGCAAGGCAAGGCGGTATGGATACTGTGCAGAGCCATCATACTGTGGACGATGTGAGAAGCATTCGAAAAGCAATTTCCAAGGCACAGCTCATGGTAAGGATTAATCCTCTACATAAAGGTTCGGCGGAGTACGGCTCATCTAAAGAAGAAATTGATGCTGTAATTGAAGCCGGAGCGGATTTAGTGATGCTTCCTTACTTTACCACTGTCCGCGAAATAGAGGACTTCGTGATGCTCGTAGATGGCAGAGCAAAAGTTTTTCCTCTTTTAGAATCAGCCAAGGCACTAGAATTGGTTGATCAGATAATAGAAGTGCCTGGTATAGATGAGATTCATGTTGGAATCAACGATCTTTCACTAGATC
>CALWLN010000191.1 GCA_944381535.1 uncultured Lachnospiraceae bacterium | reverse complement strand
GGTGTAGATCACCATGCCGTCCCGAGGCTGCTCGGAGCAGGACGCGAAGGTCCTGATAAAAAATGGTTTCATATATAATTCCGCCGCTGGAAAAATATCCTGTGTAAGCGTAGTCCCCATAAAAAATCAAATTTTCAAACTCTTCATACAATTCCAGATCAATAGTGTAAAGAAAATTTCCTTCCCAATCGTACACATACAAAATGTTATCCCCACTCATGCCAAACAGGATTTTGTCCTGATAGACCTCCACCTCCTGCTTGATGGATTTTGTCTGAATCGCCTCGCAGTAATCCGTAATTTCAAAATTCCCATCCAGAAGGAAGAAATCGAAGGTGCCCCTTGTGCCGGCCACATAAGCATCCCGCTCTTCGTTATAAGCCAGGCTCAGGGCGTTGAAATCAACCGTGGTGGTTCCTGCTATGGTAAGGGTCTCCGGATCCACATAGGTGAGCGTCGTCATATCCGGGTCGTAATTAACGACAACCAGCTGTTTCGTTTTGTCATTGTATGTCATACTGTTTGCATGCTGTAGTTCCAGTTGTTCACTGACCTTCACGACTTCCATGCTCTCCAGGTCCACTTTATAAATGACGTCAACATATGGACTAAAGCTCTGATTATTCAAAATGTAATATGCATAGGTTCCATCCGTACATCCCCCCTGCAGCACACTGTAGCCGTCTGCAGGCGGAATGGTAAGAACCCTGGATTGCGCCACCTTCGGCTCGGTAAATTCATCCCAGTTGCAGGTAAAGGCAAAGTCCAGATTTTCAATATCAAGGGTGCTGGCATTGGATTTACCATTGACGTAATCATACTCAAAATATTTTGCGCAAAGCATTTTTACCGCCAGCATTTCCTGCTCCGGGTCGCCCGCGCACAGGTAAAGCTTCCCTTCTTCCTGATAAATGCGGAACTGCTGTTCCTTCAAATTCTTTGCCTCCCCGTTATCACCGGATATGATCTCGATACCGTATGCTTCCTCATCTCCACTCTCACTGACAGGCAGTTCAAAGCCTGTCATGTTTTTAATAGCCTCTTGAAGGAACATTGCCGCCTCATTCTTCTCCCCATCCGATGCTATGATCTGGTACCGGTCAACCGATACCCCATTTAGCAAAAGCTGCCGTGTCACATATCCTCCGTCGTTACTCAGCGAGAGGTAATCATACTCCGTACCAAAAGGCAAATCCTGATATTCCTCTAAATAGGACATGTAGTTCTCACATACATAATTTACGGCCTCTGTAGTTTTCTCTTCTGTGCCGCCTGTGATAACAATATACTCTTTTCCGAATTCAACAAGAAAATCATTCTCCCGCAAGGATAAAACAGCTTCCTTAGAAGCCTCCGCTTCCGTATCGCCAACCAGGATCAATCTTCCGTTCCAGCTTTCCGGAAGTTCTGTCACAACCTCTGCTTCCGCGGCCCCCGTTTCATCAATAGAGGTCTTTAAAACCTCTGCCGCTTCCTTTGTACTTTCTGCGGAATAAATGGTCCATCCGCTGCCTTGCCCGGTATTTTCGTCGTCCGTCTTGTCCTTGCATCCGTTCATCAACAGCAGCGCGATGGATAATATGAATAATGGAAGAAACCGAATCTTTTTCATATGTCACTCACCTCTCTCTATCCCCGAATTATCTTAAGCGCCGGGTATGGATCATTCACTGTCATCAAAGATACTCCCGCAGTGATGGCGTTCCGAACCTGCTCTTCCGTATCCGGGCACCAGCACCAGGGATCAATCCCCTTTTTGTAACATTCCTCCACCAGTTCTTTTGTAAGGTCCTTCATTCCGATGCCGGAGGCGTAATAATGGCTCTCCGTATCCTCTTTTGGATTTTTTACCATATGGAGCGGAAATCCCTGGGTTTTGACCCCGTATTTTTCATGAGCCAGAGTGGTGACATCCCCGTTAAAGCAGGCAATCACATAACGGTCCACAAAGCCATACTTATCCAGCACGCGAATGGTTTTGTCCAATGCCTCCGGCCGGTAATCCTTCATCTCAATATTGAGGAAAAAGGACGGGTCCTCTATTCGTTCCAGCAACTCTTCCAGCCTGGGAATCCGCTCTCCCGCATACTCCGGCGAAAATTTCACGCCCGCGTCCAACTGCCGCAGTTCCTCATAGCAAAAGCTTTCAATGCTTCCTGTGCCGTTTGTGGTCCGCTCCAGTGTGTCGTCGTGGTGCAGCACCAGCTGCCCGTCCGCCGTCATATGAATATCCGTCTCAATGCCGTTTAACTTCAGATCGATCGCCTTCTGGAAGGAGACCATAGTATTCTCCGGCAAAAGGGCCCGCACGCCTCTGTGCCCTACAATCCATACATTCTCTTTTGACTGATTCCAGAACATTTTCCTTCCTCCCTTCATTTACGAAAACGATGTAAAAAACTTTTATACAATGTCAGATCCCTGTTGACAACCAGTTCTTCCGGGAAATGAATATCCTGCAAAATCGCCGCAATCTTGTCGAATCGGCCGATGGCACACGCACAATGAGCGTCACTGTTAACGATGACATGGGTTCCATACCGTTCACAGAAGGCAAGCATCTTTTTCATGTTTTCCGCGGCTCCACCTTTTCCTCTCACGTTCATTGGGTCTAAGGACGAGGCGTTTAATTCCAGCAGCACATGATTCTCCCGGGCCCCCTTCACCAGAGCTTCATAATCCACCGGTACTCTTGGATCGTCCGGGTGCCCGATGATGTCCACATCCGGGCTTTCCATGGCGCCCAGATAAGCCCTGGTATTCTCCTTCACATCCCCCGGAATGTAAGCCGGATAATTCTCTCCGTTTCCCACATTCGGATGGACGCTGGCGATGCCCACATCAATCTTCCGAAGGCTTCCGGAAGACAGGTCCAGACCGCCCTGATAATCAACAATATTCAGTTCTATTCCCATGAGCAGTTCAATTCCATACATCCGGCGGTCTATCACATTAAAATTTGTAAAATAAATCGGGGCACAGGTTCCCGGAATCGTCGGACCATGCTCTGTAATCGCCAGTGCCTTTAATCCAAACTCTTTAGCCGCCAAAGCCATCTCCTGCACCGTATTATAAGCGTGGCCGCTCATAAATGTATGACTGTGGGAATCCAACAAAAAATCCATTCTATACACCTCGCTTTTGCTGCTTCTGTTTCATGAAATAATGATGCATGCCCATCTGGCCCCGGTATCATTTCATGCCGCGATAAGCCATTGCCTGTATGATCTTCTTGCTTGCAAGCAGGAACAAGATCACCAACGGAAGCACCAGGATTACATTTCCTGCCATAATATCCGTATAATTCAATCCCTGCTCCAGATTCTTCAGACGCTCAATTGCCAGGGTAATGGGTTTCAAAGACTCATCCCTGGTCATTACCAACGGCCAGAAGTATGCATTCCAGTGATTGATGAAGCTAAATAATATGGTCGTTACCATTGTGGCCTTCGACATAGGAACCATCAGCCTCCACAGAATCTTCCATTCCGAAGAACCGTCCAGCTTTGCCGATTCCACCAGTTCCTCCGGTATTTGCTTGAAATTCTGCCGCAGCAAAAATATGGAAAACGCGCTTGCGCAGGTAGGAATGATCTGCGGCCATAAAGTCCTTAAGATTCCCCAATCCGCAAACATAAAGTATACCGTCATAAAGGTAAGCTGTCCCGGAATCATAAATCCTGTCATTACGATGCCCCACATCAGACCTTGTCCCTTAAATTTCCATTTTGCAAACGCATAGGCTGCCGGAACATTTACAAACAGCTGAATCACAATGACTGTTCCCGTTACGATCAAGGTGTTCTTAATATAGGAGAGGATATCCAGTTCCTGGAACACATGGATATATCCCTCAAAGGTAAAATCCTGCGGCCATAAAGTCGGCGGAAACTTCAACGTCTCCAGATAAGGTTTAAAAGAAGTAGTCACCATCCAGTAAAACGGAAACAGGAACAACACACTCACAAACAATTTAAAGAGCAGGTTCACCGTACTGCCGGCCGCCCGTTTTATTTTTCTCTTTTGCTTCTTTGTTAATTTCGCCATTGTGTCCCTCCTATTGGTAATGCACGCGCTTGCCTATCAATCTGAAATAAATCACCGTAAGGATCAATAGGAATATCAGCAGCACAACTCCCGCCGCAGCCGCAACGCCGTATTTCAGATTTGCCTGTGCATATTCATAGATATAGTACACCAGCACCAGTGTGGATTTACCGGGCCCGCCGCCGGTCATGACGCGCACCGAATCGAATACCTTAAAGGAATTCAGCGTGATAGTGATCAGCATGAAAAACAACTGCGGAGACAATAACGGTATGGTAATGCGGAAGAATTTTCGCAAGGGAGGCGTGTTGTCAAGCTCCGCCGCCTCGAAAATATCCGCCGGAATACTTTTCAATGCTGAGAGGAGGAGCAGCGCCTGATAGCCGATTCCTTTCCATACGGCTACAATGACCACCGATATCATCGCCGTGGTGGAATCGTTGAGCCATCTGAGTCCCGGCAGATTAAAGAATGACAGAACCGCGTTAAAAAGCCCGTTCTCGTCCATCAACCAGGAAAACACAACGGAAATTGCCAGCATTGCGCACAAATGCGGAAAGAACATCACTCGCTGTACGAAGGCGTTGATTCTGGAGTCCTTCTGCAGCCACACCGCAAAAATCAGCGCAAACAGCAACAGGAAAAACACAACGGCCACCGTATAAACCAGGGTATTTTTCAAAGCAATCTTAAAATCAATCTGAATATTGAACAAATAGTCATAATTACCAAGCCCCACCCATTTTCTTTCCGTAAGACCATTCCACTCGTAAAAGCTCAATATTATCATATCCACAATCGGATAGATGGTAAAAAGCAGAAAAGAAACCATGGCCGGAAGCGTCATGATATAAGGCGGAAGGATTCCCAGAAACCGACGGCCCAGATGGCTCTTCCGCTTCTTCTTTTCCGGGGGATTCTCCGATGATTTCACCTCTGTTTCCGAAAGCTTCTCCGATAATTTCACTTCTGTCTCTCTCATGGTTCTTCCCCCTTTAAGCACTTCACACATGCCGCATAGGCCTCCGCTCTGTCTGTTTCCCGAATCCTTAATTCCTTATGGTCAAAGAAATAAAGATTTTCCTGTGTAACATTGACCCACACATTCTGTTCCTCTTTAAACGCGTCCTCCAGACTTTTGACCATAACGGTCTGGTTCTGATGATCCCCGGATGTAATCAGAACCTTATACAGCGTCTCCGAACCAAGCATCTCCCTGGTAACAATCCGGGCCTTTTCCCTGTAAACAGCCTCCGGCTTCTGCTTTTCCTCTGTGGTGAGCACAACCTTCTCCGGGCGGTACCCCACATGGCAATCATTCTTCAGCGGCAATACGTTCATGGACGGAGTACCGATAAACTGCGCCGTGAAAATATTATTGGGATCATCATAAATCTCTTCCGGCGATGCCTGTTGCTGAATCACACCCTTGTTCATTAAAATGATGGTATCCGCCATGCTCATGGCCTCCACCTGGTCATGGGTCACGTACACAAAGGTGGTTTTCAGTTTATTATGTAATTCAATCAGCTCGCTTCGCATGGCAACCCGAAGCTTTGCGTCCAGATTGGACAAGGGCTCGTCCATCAGAAACACCTTCGGATTCTTTACCATGGCCCGGGCCAGCGCCACCCGCTGCCGCTGTCCGCCGGACAGGGCATTGGGCTTGCGCTTCAAGTATTCCGTAAGTCCCACGCTTTCCGCCACCTCCGCGATCAGCCGTTCCCGCTCCGCCTTGGGTACATGATTATTCTTCAACCCAAATTCAATATTGCCCTTTACGGTCATATTGGGGTAGATGGCGTAGTTCTGAAACACCATGGCGATATTCCGCTTTCCCGGAGCCAGGTCGCTGACCTCCTCCCCGTCAATATACAACTCCCCGGAGGTGGCCGGGCCGATTCCCGCAATGATCCGCAGCAACGTGGTTTTCCCGCAGCCGGAGGCTCCCACCAGCACGGCAAATTCCCCGTCGTTGATCTTGAGATTCAGATTTTCCAGCACTTTCGTATTTCCGAAGGTTTTGTTAATGTTTTTAAGAACAATCTCTCCCATCTTCTCACTCCTTTACGCTTCCGTTTCTCTCTTTTCCAATCTGTTAAAAGGTGATCGCCACCTTAAAGTCTCCGTATTTCCCGCTGGCATACTCGAAGGCCTTCTCCCACTCCTCAATGGGAAAGGTTCTGGATACCACGCCATCCGTCTTTAATTTTCCGCTGGCAATATTTTTAATCACGAAGGGATAACAGTATGGGCTTAGGTGAGAACCTAAGACGTCCAGCTCCTTTCTGTCCCCGATAATGGACCAGTCGATAACCGCCGCCTGTCCGAACACGCTAAATTCCACGAATCTTCCCAGCTTCCGTATCATACTGAGCCCCTGCTGGACGCTGGAGGGATGTCCGGTGGCCTCAATGTAGATATCACAGCCGTACCCTTCTGTCAAATCCCGGATAATTTTTACCACATCCTCTTTCCCCGGATTCAACACAAGGTCAGCGCCGAATTCTTTTGCTTTCTCCAATCGCTTATCGACCATATCCAGAGCGATCAGCTTCGCCGGGTTCTTCATTCTGGCGTATGTGATCATTCCTAGCCCCAGGGTGCCTGCACCGGAGATTACCACAACATCCTCATTGGTGATTTTTGCCCGATCTACGGCATGCTTGGAGCAGCCGTAGGGCTCAATCAGCAGCGCCTTCTCCAACTCCATTTCTTCCGGAACCCTGGAGATAACCGCCGTTTTTGGGTATCTGACATACTCTGCCATACCCCCGTTGTTTCCTTTCTGGAATCCGAAGGTGGCGTGGGGCTGGCACATCCAGTATCTGCCGCTTTTGCAGAATTTACACTCCCCGCAGGGAACGATCTGGTCGGCGGTGATCCGCTGGCCGATTTCAAAGCCTTTCACATGCTCGCCCATCTCCACGATATGTCCCAGGAATTCATGTCCCGGGATAAACGGCGGTTCCACCCATGTGGGTTGCTCCTCATCCCCCCAGAACATAGGGGCCCCATGATGGCATTTTAAATCCCCGGCGCACACGCCGCAGCCCTCGGTCTTGATGATGATGTCATCCGGCCCGCATTCCGGTGTGGGATAGTTTAATTCCAGCTTATAATCACCTTTTCCATAGGCCACCAGCGCTTTCATTGTCTTAGGAATCGTTCTCATATTCTTCCATCCCCCGTAATTTACATTTGTTCAGTTTACATAGTTTTTACATTTCGTAATATCGTTTTGTAAATATGATTTACGTATCTGATTTTACTATAATTTTTATGAAATGTCAATATGTTACAAAAAATTGGAATTATTTTACTTGGATTTTACATGGCAGACATCATTCAAAAACCGCAGCCCACAGATCCGCTAACAAATCTGTGGGCTGCGGTTTGGCAATAAAATCTTTTCCCAATACCCGGAAATCGCATATAACCTTAGCTGTATT
The DNA here is from genome assembly GCA_944381535.1 of uncultured Lachnospiraceae bacterium. GTDB lineage: Bacteria > Bacillota > Clostridia > Lachnospirales > Lachnospiraceae > 14-2. Next base: position 1,472 of record CALWLN010000191.1, on the reverse strand, counting down.
ATTTTGCTGCCTGCTTGAATACTGTTTCCAATATTCCCTTCAGATTCCATATTTCATACAGCGGCAGATTTAAGATACCGCCATCTATCCGAAATTGTTTCAGAGACGTCCGAATTGCGACCTCCGGCTCATATTTTTGACAAAAAACCTTCAAACTCTGGGCATGCACGCTCAATCCGGCCTTCGCCTCCACCGGGATAATATGATTCCGAAAGTTAAAAATAAAATCAACCTCAGAGGTGGCTCCCTCACTCCAATAATAAATGGACTGCGCAATTTCTATGGCCTGCAACTCCTGCAGCACAAACTGCTCGGTAAACGCACAGGAAAATTCCCGGAATACCGCTTCCGAATCCAGGATAATCTGTGGCTCGATTTCGCACAATGCGCGCAGCAAACCGATATCCAGATGGTATATTTTAAAGGCTTTCAGATTCTCATAAGCCTTCAATGGCAGCCTGCCGCCATTCACCAGCCCCACTCTCCGAATCATCCCGCTATCTTTAAGCCACAGCAGAGCGTCCTCATACTCCCTGGCCCTGGCCCCTTCCCTGGCAAGACCGTACACAAACTTCTTATTCTCTTTTGCCAGCTGAGAAGGTATCGAGTTCCATACATGATGAAGCTTCGGGACCACGTTTTCCGGCGCATGTTTGGAAAAATCATTTTCATAGGCTAACAAAAGCTTTTTCTGCTGTGCAGTCACCTTCGAAAAATCTTTCGTATCCAGCCATTCCAGCACTGCTACGGGCATTCCACCTATAATAAAGTATTTTTTTAAATAATCCGTATATTTTTCGGCCAACATTTCCGGCATTGCTTCCTGGAAGTGCTTCCTGCGCCACCCAAGCAGCATATCTTCTCCGCAGGCCATAAGAAACTCTTCAAAAGACATTGGCTGGATCGTAATAAAATCCACCTTTCCCACCGGAAAAGAAGTTCCCTGGTGTAATGTAACACCCAGTAAAGAACCTGCACAGCAAATCGCGTATTCCGGCGCCAGCTCCGCAAAATACTTCAACGCCGTCAACGCCCTTGGCACCTCCTGTACCTCATCGAAAATCAGCAGTGTCTTGTGGGGAACGATTTTCTTCCCATGGTATGCTCCTAAATATTCAATAATCCGCTCCGGCAGAATCGTTCCCTGGAAAATATCCGCAATTTCCCCGGGATTCTCTAAGTTGACATAACATACATCCTCAAAGTATTGCCTGCCAAACTCCTTCATGAGCCAGGTCTTTCCGACTTGACGCGCTCCCATAATACATCATGATAACAAAGCATTCACATTTTTTCAACCTTACATTCTTCTTTTTATCACATTTTTCAAACCTTGGTTTCTATGTCTAAGTTAGCAACCCCCATTTCAAATGGGGGTTTAGACTTAACCCCTCCGGGGTATTTTACCGGTTCCGCCAGAGGCGGGGTCTCGCAGTACCATTTTTACTGGTTGCCTCCTAAAGAAGGCGTCT
>CALWLN010000190.1 GCA_944381535.1 uncultured Lachnospiraceae bacterium | reverse complement strand
CCCCTTTAGGGGCAGCTGAGGATGTGGTGCAGTTGGCAGACCTTCAGTGCGCCTTCCGGGCGCAAGCAGGCAAAAGCCCCTTATAGGGGCAGAACAAGCCACCGGCTAAGCCGGTGGTCTTGACTCTTTTAGGATTAGTTTGTCAAAACACATGGCCCATCCCAACAAGCATTGTTTAGAATTGACATAAATTCAAAAATTCTTAAGAAAAACCCCTCTCATACTTTAAAAAACCACTGGTATCATAAAATTACGCCGTATCCACATAATACCCGAGTGAACAGTATGCGGCAGGCCCGGTTCCCAAAAATAAAATAAGCCCTTTTCATACCCTATATTTTTCATGTATAATAAGAGAAGATTGCCCTATCCTGTATCTAAGAGCACCGGGTAAGGCAATCAAAGCATCACGGACAAACTACAGACAGGAGTGTAATGATCATGAAAAATATTTTAGTATGTGACGACGACAAAGAGATCGTGGATGCCATAGAGATCTACCTTCAACAGGAGGGCTACCACATTCTCAAAGCTTACGACGGCGAGCAGGCCATCGAGGTTTTGAAAAATAATGAGGTCCATCTGCTCATCATCGATATCATGATGCCCCGCCTGGACGGAATCCGGGCCACCTTGAAGATTCGCGAGTACAGCAGTATCCCCATCATTATCCTTTCGGCCAAATCCGAGGACGCCGACAAAATCCTGGGGCTGAATGTGGGAGCCGATGATTATGTTACCAAGCCCTTCAATCCTTTGGAACTGGTGGCCAGGGTGAAATCCCAGATTCGCCGCTACACTCAGCTTGGCAACGCCGCCGAGAGCAATCAGCGGGTGTACCGGGTAGGCGGCCTTGTCATCAACGACGATCTGAAGGAGGTCACTGTGGACGACGAGCCGGTGAAGCTTACTCCCATCGAATATAACATTCTGCTGCTTCTGGTGCGAAACCAGGGCAAGGTATTTTCCATCAACCAGATTTACGAAAATATCTGGAACGAGGACGCCATCGGCGCCGACAACACCGTGGCCGTCCACATCCGGCATATCCGGGAAAAAATAGAGATCAATCCCAAGGAGCCCCGCTACTTAAAGGTGGTGTGGGGCGTTGGCTATAAAATCGAAAAAGGCTGACCCGCGCAGGGACCCTGCCGGTCAGCGGAAAGGGGACAAACATGAGAAGACTCAGATACTCCACGGCCATGAAGGCAATCGTAATACTGCTGCAGGAGATTTTCTCCATTGCTTTGGTGGTAAGCATCGTGCTGGTATCCGCCATGCTGGACAAAAGCATGCTGGACCGGAGAGACTTAAACAGCAAGGATTTCACGGAATCTCAGTATTATGAGGAACTGTTTCAGGGAGCGGTGGACGAAATCCTTAACTTTGTGGAGTATCAGGAGCAGTTTGAGACGGATGGCGTTTACAATCCGGAGAAGGCCGTAAATATCATGGCCTACCGCAACAGCAATGGACAGGGCCCTTCTGTCGATACCTCCATCGGGGAGAGCAATACCTTTCGTTACTATCTGATCGATCTGGAGAACTGGTCCAAGGAGTACGCTGAGCAGGATTATGAGGTGTCCACCCAACTCTATATGGGCCAGGACGGTCTTCTTTACCAGCGGCAGGCGGTAATCATGGATGGGGACAAGGTGCGGGAGTCGGACCTTCCGGTGGAGACCGTGGGGGATATGGACCGGTCCCTGCAGGAACTGATTGTGGAAAACGCCCAATATTATTACGGTGGCTATTACAATCTGGATGAGTATCCGGATCATTCCGGGCAGTCTGCCCAATCCGGTATTTTTTCAGACGTATTGGATACTCAGGCGGAATCCGGTTCGGCGGACATATCGGATACACAGGTGGAATCGGGTTCATCCCATGTATCGGATACTCAGGTGGAATCCGGTTTGGCGGATGGAACGGATACGGGAGCAGAGACTGGCGTAACGGAAGGGGCTCCCACCTCCGGCGAAGAGCCCCAGGTATCTGATGAGAGTACCGGAAACAGTGGAGAGGAGCCTCCGGCAGTTTCCATAGAGGAGATTGTGGAGAAGGTCAGAAACGGAGAACTCTTTGAACTGAGAGGGCAGGAACTCATTGCCATGCTTACGGATTTAAACCTTTTGAATGTGCAGGTATTTTCCGAGGGGCAGGTACTGGAAGAAAAATACAAAACCGTGGACGGAACCACGATTCTGGAGGAGTTTTTGAGCGAAGCCATCACTTTGACAGAGATGCTGCAGGCCTATGACAGCCTGGAATTCACTCTGGAGAATATCGGACCGGAGATTTCCGCCTACAAGCGTATGGTGAATAAATATGAAAAGGAGAACACCAACCTGCAATTTTGCGTTTATGTGGAGAATGAAAATCAAACCTACTCCAACATGCCGGAGGGCATTGGATGGGATGATTTGCGGACTTACGGGGAGAATCTGGGCAGCTATTTTTATTACAATAAAAATGATATTCGTCTGGCCACCAACGTGGGCGGCATGGAGGATGCCTTTTACGAATTTTTTGAATCCGAAAACGGCGGACGTAACAGTCTGATTTTTGTGGGACTGGATACGGATTTTCCTTATCAGGACAGCTTTTACGAGGCCAGAGAGGAGTATCTGCTTCTTCAGCCCTGGTCCATGTTCAGCCTGGTAGCTTCCATTATCAGCGCTTTCGGAAGCTTTTTGTGCTTTATCTATCTGAGCCTTGCGGCCGGCCGCAATTCTGAGGATGATGAGGTGCATTTAAACTGGTTTGATAAAATAAAGACGGAGATTTTGCTGGCGGCTTTTGTGGGAATGTTTGTGGGCGCCGTATTTGTGGTGCGGTCCATGGTGGCGCTGTTTGGCGAAAGCGATCTGATCGGCATGATGATCATGGCCGGCGGGCTGGCCATGACGGTGGTGGCCCTGTTCATGATTTTTTATATGAGTCTTATCCGGCGGATGAAGGCGGGAGAGATGTGGACCGGCAGCCTCCTTTACTGGATCGGAAGCGGAATCCACAAGGTCCTGCGCAACTGGAGGCCCTCCGTGCGGATCCTGGTGCTGTTTTCCGGGCATGTGATCGTGACGTTCATCATGGCGGCAATGGCTTTAAACTGGTGGAACAGTCCCACGGTGCTGTTCCTGCTTTTTGCGGCCTATCTTCTGCTCTGCGGAGCGGAGGCTCTGATGTTCCTACGCCAGGGAGTGCAGCGGAATATCCTTATCAAGGGAATCAAGTGTATTGCGTCCGGCGACCTGGAATATAAGATTGACGTGGACCTGTTAAAGGGGGATAACAAGGTCATGGGTGATGCCATCAATACCATAGGGGAGGGCCTGTACCGGGCGGTGGACGACAGCATGAAAAATGAGCGTCTGAAGGCGGATCTGATCACCAATGTGTCCCACGACATCAAGACACCATTAACTTCCATTATCAACTATGTGGATCTGCTGAAACGGGAAAATCTTGACAATGAGCGGGTCAAGGGTTATATCAGAGTGCTGGACGAAAAATCCCAGCGGTTAAAGCAGCTGACCGAGGATCTGGTGGAGGCCTCCAAGGTAAGCTCCGGCAACATTACCCTGCAGATGGACCGGTTGAATTTTGTGGAGCTGGTGAATCAGACTGCCGGGGAGTTCAATGAAAAATTCGAGGCCCGGGGACTGACGGCGGTGACCAGGCTTCCCCGGGAGCCGGTGGTGATTCTGGCCGATGGCCGGCGAATCTGGCGGGTCATTGAGAACCTTTATAATAACGTAGCAAAATATGCCATGGAAAACACCAGGGTGTATGTGGATATGGAAGTCGCGAACGATCTGGTGGCGTTCTCCATCAAAAATATTTCCGAGCAGCCTTTAAATATTGAGGCCAGCGAGCTGACGGAGCGTTTTATCCGGGGAGACGTGTCACGGAGTACGGAGGGAAGCGGTCTGGGCCTGTCCATTGCCCAGAATCTGACAAAGCTTATGGGGGGCGAATTTGACATTTACCTGGACGGAGACCTCTTTAAAGTGACGGTGACGTTTCCGGTGGCAAAGGATACGGAAGGCTGAGGGCTGTCGTCCGCTGACAGGTTCGTGATATCCGGGGGACATTTGCCGTTACTTCTCACGGGGTGGGGAGATATACAACTGATAAAGCTGTTTTCACAAGAGATTTGATTTTTTTGTTTTTGACTGGAACGTAGCCCTGGATGGCACATTTGTTATAAGCAGACCATGGAAAGACGCCGGCACTTGGCGAACCGACCGATTACGGGCGGCGAGCCTAGTACCGTTGCGTCTTGATTTGAGCGGAAGCGTGTCTGCGGTAACAAATGTGCCATCCAGGGCGACCTCCAGACAAAACCTAAAAATCCTTCTGGTTCTGTAAACA
>CALWLN010000189.1 GCA_944381535.1 uncultured Lachnospiraceae bacterium | reverse complement strand
AGGCAATCTCTCCGAAATTCTCGGACAGATGGCTCTGCACCGGAAGCCCCGTCTCCCGCTGCAGCTTTGCCAGCCCCCGCATCAGCTCATCGGAGCAGCTTGGAATAAACCGGGGCGTTAAAATCGGTTTTACCTTTGTAAAACGCTGACTTTCCTCAATCCATTTCCGGGTGTCCGAAAGAGCGCTTTTTGCGCTTTTCTCCCGCAGATAATCCGGACTGTTGCGGTCCATATTGACCTTTCCCACATAGCCCCGGATTCCGGCCTCCTCCAAAAGCTCCATCAACAGCAGCGTCCCTTCCCGGTGAAGGGTTCCGAAAACGCAGGCCCGGGTGGTGGCGCTTATCCTTAGTGCCTTTGCGTACTGCCCGTAGGCTGCCCTTGCGTATTCCAAATCCCGGTAGCGGCTCTCCACCGGAAAGGTGTAGGTGTTCAGCCAGTCCAGAAGCTCCATGTCCATGCCGTTGGCCCGCATGGCATACTGGGGCGCATGGGCATGCAGGTCCGAGAGGCCGGGCAGAATGATCTTCTCCCCGTAATCCTCCACCGGAAGCTGTGAATATTTCTCCGGAAGCTCTGTGAAGATTCCCTTGGATACTCCGTTTTCACAGACCAGATACCCCTGTTCCACCGTGTTTAAATTCTTTTCATCCCGGCTGTAAATGAAATTTCCTTTCAAGACAAATGCGTCTCTCATAGCCTTCCTCCTTTTTTCTCGTCACGCTCTGTTTCCTTAACCCCTGTGCCGCCGGCATTTCCCAAAAACAAAAAAGACCAACTCCCCGGAAAGCCGACTTTTTCCCATACAGGAAAAAACTTATAGTCAACTATTCCGGTAGTTGGTAGAGACGTTCATCCAATCACGAACCTATATAAGCTAATTTTGATTATAATCCATTTTCTTCAAAATGTCAAAACAATCAAAGGTGGCAAAGTAATCTTTCGGCGTTTCGGCCCGGCGGATCAGCTGCACCGAACCGTCCTCCTTAAGAAGCAGCTCTGCCGATTTCAGCTTGCCGTTGTAATTATACCCCATGGAATATCCGTGAGCCCCCGTGTCGTGAATCACCAGCAAATCACCGATATCCACCTTGGGAAGCATGCGGTCCACGGCGAATTTGTCGTTGTTCTCACAGAGAGAGCCGGTCACATCATACAGATGGTCACAGGGAGCGTCCTCCTTGCCCATCACCGTAATATGATGGTAGGCGCCGTACATGGCCGGCCGCATCAGGTCCACCGCACAGGCATCGCAGCCGATGTACTCCTTGTATGTGTGCTTCTGATGAATCGCCGTGGTCACAAGACAACCGTAAGGTCCTGTCATGAAGCGCCCCAACTCCGTGTAAAGGGCCACATCCCCCATGCCGGCCGGCACCAAAATCCGTTCAAAAACATCACGGACCCCTTCTCCAATGGCATGGATATCATTGGGCTCCTGGTCCGGCGTATAGGGAATTCCGACACCGCCGGACAGATTGATGAAGCGAATATCCGCCCCGGTCTCCCGCTTTAAATCCACCGCCAGCTCAAAAAGTATTTTTGCCAGCGTGGGATAATATTCATTGGTCACGGTATTGCTGGCCAGAAAAGCGTGAATACCGAACCGTTTGGCTCCCTTCTTCTTTAAAAGCTTAAAGCCCTCAAACAACTGTTCCTCCGTAAAACCGTACTTGGCGTCGCCGGGATTGTCCATAATCCCGTTCCCCAATTTGAAAACACCGCCCGGATTAAACCGGCAGCTGATGGTCTCCGGAATATGTCCCAGGGTCTTTTCCAGAAATTCAATATGGGTAAAGTCATCCAGATTGATGGTGGCTCTCAGCTTGTCGGCATAAAGGTATTCCTTCGCCGGCGTGGAGTTGGAGGAAAACATGATATCCTCTCCTGTGATATCCAGGGCTTCCGACAACATCAGCTCCGTCAGGGAGGAGCAGTCGCACCCGCAGCCGTATTCCCTTAAAATATTGATCAGAAAGGGATTGGGATTGGCCTTCACCGCAAAGAATTCCCTGTAGCCCTTGTTCCAGGAAAACGCCTCCCGAAGCGCCCTGGCATTGGCACGGATACCTTTTTCATCATATAAATGAAAGGGGGTGGGATATTCCTTCACAATCTCCTGTAATTTTTCATAAGTTACGAAAGGTTTTTTGCTCATACTCTTCTGTCTCCTTGCAAATCTTATGTCTCAAACTTCTATCAGAAACACTATAACGTTTTTGATGTAAAATAGCAAGTGCTATACCGAAAACACGGTTTGCACCAGTACCATATAGAGAACGGTTCCCACACCGATACTCAAAAGATTATTCCGCTTCCAGACGTGAAGCGCCACCACCACGGCCCCCGCAATCAGCTCCGGCAGCCCGAAGGGAAACGCCGTCACCCGTACGGACTTGAAGCAGTATATCACCAACATTCCGATGACAGCCGGAGGCAGTACCTTTCCCAGATATTGTACCACCCTGGGTATCTCCTTATTCTTGGGAAATACCGCAAAGGGCAGCACCCGGGTGAGAAATGTGGTAGCCGCCACCGCCAGGATAATCAAAAGAGAACGCATAGGGCTAATCGGCATGACCTTCCACCTCCTTTTCGCTCGTCAAAGACTCCTGCTCTCCCTTTTGCGGTTTCTCAATCACCTTCCGGCAAGACAGCAAAAGAACCATAATGCAGATCATGGCAGGCAGAATAAAATTGTCCTTCCCGAACAGCAGCAGGCAGAGGAGACCGCAGCCAAGACCGGCCAGCGCCGGAATATGCTGTCTGCTGCTCATCCACTGCTCCACAAATATCACCAGAAACAGCGCCGTCATGGCAAAATCAATGCCCGTTGCGTCAAATGGAATCATGGAGCCGGCCAGAGCGCCGATGATGGAGCCGATGATCCAGTAACACTGGTCCAGCAGGGCGATACCTAAGAGAAATTTTTTCTCATCCACCCCCTTAGGCACCTTCGTGATAAAATACAGGGAATAGGTCTCGTCCGTCAGGGAAAAAATCATATACAACCGCTGTTTTCCCATATTTGCAAACCGCTCCAGCAAGGACAGCCCGTAAAAGATATGACGCACATTCACCATAAAGGTCATAAATATCACCTGTAGGAAACTGACGCCAGACGCGAAAAAATTCACTGCCAGATATTGTCCGCTTCCGGCGTACACCAGAAGACTCATCAGCGCCGCCCACAGAAAATTGTATCCCTTTTCCTGAAACATGACGCCAAAGGCAATGCCGATAAACAGATAGCCTGTCAGCACAGGAATGGTATAGGGAAAGGCCGCTTTAAAAGCCTTTTTATAACTCTTCTGCTCCATGTTATCATCCTCTGTTTTACTTCATTGCGTTACAAAAAGAACGCATACGCTATTACATTACACCAAGGAGAAAAACTTTTCAAGAATTTTTTATTGAAATTTTACGAATCCCTGTGTTATACTTAAGGTAGTGTATTTTTACGGATACAAAAACTTACCGGAACCTCCAATAGGAGCGGTGGTTTCCCTTTTATCAGCATGGAGAAGGTGTCTGATAAAAACGACCTATATTGAGAACACTTGGGGTGTGTTACAAAGGACGCGGAAAGCGTCCTTTGCGGTGCGCCCTTTTTTTAAGGAGAATTGCCATGAACAATACGCTGATTACCAATTCCAACGATGTATTCAAAGGCCGCCAGTCCAAGGCGGTGGAAACCCATGCCCATACCTTAGGAGGAAGCCCCTGCGCCAAGGTGCCGGCCCGGGACGTGGTAAAGGCCTACGCCGACGCAGGCTACGGCGCGCTGATGATTACCAACCACTTCAACGAAGACACCGTTCCAAAACCCGGCCTGTCCCCCAAGGCCTGCGCCCAGCATTATGTGGACCTCTACCGGGAGGCGGAAGAATACGGTGAGCAGTTTGGTATCCAGGTCTGGTTTGGCATTGAAACCTGTCTCCTGGGCGGCCCGGAGGATTTTCTCATCTTTGGCGTAGAGCCGGATTTCCTCTCCGACAATCCCCTGCTCTATGAAATGACCCAGGAGGAACTGTTCCAGGAATGTGAACAGTACGGCTGTCTGCTCTACCAGGCTCATCCCAGCCGCGCCTACTGCCAGCCCAGAGATCCCCGGTATCTCCACGGCGCCGAGGTCTACAATGGCAATGTCCGTCATAAGGAAAACAATGAGATCACACTGTTGTGGGCAAAAAAATACCGCCTGCTGTACTCCTCCGGCAGTGATTATCATCAGACGGAGGATCTGGCAAGAGGCGGTATTCTGGTGCCGGAATCCATTCAGGACATCAAAGCCCTGGCGGCTTATATGCGGGAAAATGAAGTCACATTAATTACCAATGACTAAGGAAGCGCTGAATCAACGTTTCCCTAATTCAGCTTGATTCCCTTCAGCAGATCCCCCAGGCTGGTGGAGACTTTCTCACCGGAGGTGTACTCCCGCACTTCGGGGGTCTTGTCCACGTCCACCATCTCCTCCTGGAGGGCTTTCATGCTGAGGCTTACCTTGTTGTCGTTGGTATTTAAAATTTTTACCTTGACCTTCTGACCCACGGACAGAACCTCGGAAGGCTTGGCAATGCGCTTCTGGCTGATCTGGGAAATGTGTACAAGGCCGCTGATTCCGTCCCCCAGGTCCACAAAGGCTCCGTAGGGCATTAGGCTTTCCACGGTCCCCTCCATCACGGTGCCCGGCACCATCATGGAAATCTTGTGATTATGCTCTTCCACGGCCTTTTCCCGCAGGATTACTTTTGCGGACATTACCAGCTTTTTCCTGGACTCCTCTACTGTGATGACCCGCACCTGAAGCTGGCGACCCAACCAGGTATCGTCCACATCCACATAGGACAGCGCAAGCTGAGAGGCCGGGATAAATCCGCGGATGCCTTCCACATAGGCCACCACTCCGCTGGGCACAATGCCCGCCACTTTCACATCAAGAACGGTCTCCTGCTCCTTGTACTCCTTCAGCTTCTCCCAGGCCAATACTTCGTTGGCCTCCTTCTTGGACAGCTGAATATTGCCGGCGCCGTCATCGGTCCGGACCACGGTGGCTTCTATCACATCGCCAACCTTCACATCCTCCAATACCTTGAAGCCCGGGTCGTTGCTCAGATCCGCGGCCTTGATGACACCGGGCGCATAGTATTTCAGGTCCAGGGTCACTTCGTCCTCGTTCACGTCAATGACAGTCCCAGAAATAATGTCGCCCACGTTGATCTTGCGGAAGGAGGCTTCCAATTCTTCCTTGTAATCCTCCATGGTTTCCGCAGGCTGTGCAGGCTCCGCTGCCTTCGGGGCCTCTGCTGCTTCCGCTGGCTCTGCCGTCACCTCCGGGGTCTCCACGGCCTCTGCCGCTTCCGCTGGCTCTGCCGTCACCTCCGGAGTCTCCACGGCCTCTGCCGGTTCCATATTTTCCATTGTTTCCATTGCTATATCCTCCTTATAAAACTCTTTCTTCCACTTTATCACAGGGCGGGCCAGATTACAAGTGTCTGTTTCTTGACAAAGCCACAAACCCACTGTAATATGGATGTACAAACCGATTTTCCATGCAGGAGGTATACCATGGACGAAACAATATTAATTGTGGATGACGAATGTGCCATCGCCGATCTGGTGGAGGTCTATCTGCAAAATGAAAATTATAAAGTACGAAAATTTTACAATGCCACCGACGCTCTGGACTGCGTGAACCGGGAGGACATCAGCCTGGCGATCCTGGATGTGATGCTGCCGGACATGGACGGGTTTACGCTCTGTCAGAAGATTCGGGAAAACCATCTGTTTCCTATCCTTATGCTGACGGCCAAGGTGGAGGATATGGACAAGATCACCGGCCTGACCCTGGGGGCGGACGACTACATCACCAAGCCCTTCAATCCCTTAGAGCTGATAGCCCGGGTCAAGACCCACTTAAGGCGCTACAAACGCTACAATCCGGCGGAGCAGAAGCCCATAGTTCCGGAGGAATACGATATCGGCGGTCTGCACATTGCGAAGAGCAACCACAAATGCACCTTAAACGGCGCCGAACTGGCCCTCACCCCCATTGAATTTTCCATTCTCTGGTACCTCTGCGAGCACCGGGGAAACGTGGTGTCCGCAGAGGAGCTCTTCGAGGCCGTGTGGGGTGAAAAATATCTGGACAGCAACAACACCGTGATGGCCCACATCGCCCGTCTCCGGGAGAAGATGAAGGAGCCGCCGCGAAAACCGAAATATGTAAAAACAGTATGGGGGGTTGGCTATACCATTGAATAACGAAACATCTAACCAACAGTTTCCGGCAAACACAGGCCACCGGAGACGGATGACAAAAAGCAAGCTCACCAGAAAAATCATGTTGCAATACTTTCTGTCCCTGGCCGGCTTCGTCTTCGTCCTTTTCTTTCTGCTGATTTTCGGATATAATATTGCCAGCGGCATAACCTGGTATGACTATCAGCCCCTGTATTGGATTTTAAAATGGGTGCAGGAATATATCGTGCTTGTGGTGGGCACCATCCTGCTATGCGGCTGGGCTATCATCTCCTATTACTTCATCTCCCGGCCCCTGCGGTATCTGGATGAAATCATTGCGGCCGCCGAGCGGCTGGCTTCCCCCACCGATGAGCCCATCCTTCTGCCCGACGCCATGAAATTTGTCCAGGACGAGCTGAACCTGGTGCGGGAGCAGGCCCTTCGCAACGCCCGGATCGCCAAAGAGGCGGAACAGCGGAAAAATGACATGATCGTATACCTGGCCCACGATTTGAAAACGCCCCTCACCAGCGTCATCGGCTATCTCACCCTGCTTCGGGATGAGCCCCAGATTTCTCCCGAGCTTCGGGCAAAATACACCGGCATTGCCCTGGATAAGGCACAGCGGCTGGAAGAACTGGTCAACGACTTTTTCGATATCACACGGTTTAATCTGACCACCCTTACCCTGGAACCGGAGCGGATCAACTTAAGCCGTATGCTGGAGCAGATCACCAATGAATTTTACCCCATTCTGGCGGAAAAAACCCTTACCTTTGACGCACGGATCCAGCCGGATATTGAGCTTCTCTGCGACCCGGACAAGCTGGAGCGGGTCTTTGACAACCTGATCCGCAACGCCGTCAATTACAGCTACAGCGGGACGGTCATCACCCTCACCTTGGAAAAACAGGAGCAAACTGTCTGTCTCACGATACAAAACCACGGGAAAACCATTTCCCCGGAGAAGCTCTCCCATATCTTTGAGCAGTTTTTCCGGGTAGATTCTTCCCGGGCTTCCGCCACCGGCGGGGCCGGGCTGGGACTGGCCATCGCAAAGGAGATCGTGGAGCTGCACGGCGGAAAGATTTTTGCGGAGAGCGCAGACGAGAGCATTACCTTCACGGTATTTTTGCCCCTTCGGTAGCTTTTACAGGAGAAAGTGAAATGAAAGATGTGTTACTTAGCCACGATGATAAGGTTTTGATGTACTCCGTCCCCGATGAAGTGGCTGCGCGTTTAGAGGAATATTGTCTGGATTTTGCCGCCAATTGGATCTGGAAAAATCCCAACGGAGCAAAGCTCTTAAAAAATATTGGCGGACAAAGGGTTGCCATTTATGGCGCGCCGGATTTTATTAATTATCTAAATAAATGGCTTTTTCCAGAACAGCAGTCAAAGCTGGTCAGACAGCTTGATTTCTATGATTATGAAATCCCGGAGGAATACCAAAAATGTCCCCGGTTCAATTTTTGAGAAGCATAAATATCCACCGTTGGAAATTCGTAAGAATTTTAACAGAAAATCGCATAATTTCCCTCAGAAAAATCGAAAACATAAAATGTCCCTTTTTGGTACCATTGCAGTATCAAAGAGGGGCATTTTTATAGGAGCAAAAATCCTCAGCCGTCTGATTTTTAACTCAAACCTTAACCCCCATGCCCCGGAAAGGACAAATTATGAACCACGCTAGAAAAAAATTAAACGTAGCCATCTTTTTCGGAGGCTGTTCCTCCGAGTACAGCGTCTCACTGGAATCCGCAGCCGCCGTCATCGGCAGCCTGGACAAATCCCTCTATGAGCCTGTTCTGATCGGAATCTCCCAGAAAGGAGACTGGTTTTACTATACCGGGGATGTAAAGGACATTCCAACCGATACATGGCAAACTCCGGACACCTGTGTGCCAGCGCTGCTATCCCCGGACCGCAGCCATCATCATCTGGTGCTCCTGACGAGGTCCGGGACAAAAGCGCTCCCCATCGACATTGCGTTTCCGGTACTCCACGGCAGAAACGGGGAGGACGGCACCATCCAGGGCCTGCTTGAACTGGCCGGGATTCCTCTGGCCGGGTGCGGCGTCCTCGCCTCCGCCCTCTGCATGGACAAGGACCGGGCCCACACCCTGGTGAAAGCGGCCGGGGTACGGGTGCCAAAGGCCATGACAGCCTCCCTCTCCACGCCCCTTATGTCCGTTGCGGCCTTCGGGGAGAAATTGGGCTATCCGCTCTTTGTCAAGCCGGTAAAAGCCGGCTCCTCCTACGGCGTCACAAAGGTCACCGAAGAGGGCAGACTGGCGGAAGCCGTAAAACTGGCCTTTCAGTATGACAATGAGATTATCATCGAGGAAGCCATCGACGGCTTTGAAGTGGGCTGCGCCGTTCTGGGCCGGGATACGCTTACGGTGGGCGAGGTGGATGAAATTGAGTTATCCGGCGGATTTTTCGACTTCGCGGAAAAATACACTCTGAACACCTCCGCCATCCATGTTCCTGCCCGCATCAGCCGGGAGAAAGCTTCGGAAATCAAGGAAACCGCAAAGGTCATCTACCGCGCTCTGGGCTGCTCCGGTTTCGCCCGGGTGGACATGTTTCTCACGCCCCAGGGGGATATCGTGTTCAACGAGGTCAACACCATTCCCGGCTTCACGGAGCACAGCCGGTATCCGGGCATGATGAAGGCCATTGGCATTTCCTTCCCGGAGCTGGTTTCCAGAATTTTGAAGGAGGCGGTGAAGCCATGACAGCAATTTCTGTTACTCAAAATAATGGCGAAGCGTTGACAACTTTGTCTTTATCAAAGGAGCGGATTCATGCCGGAAGTCTGATTTTAGTAAATAGCCGGTATCCATATCACCAGCAGCCCGATACGGTTCTGGTGCCGGTGTGTGAAAGTGCCCACGGAACGCCACTAACCCCGGCAGATGAAAACATATCCAATAAAGGATTAGCCCCGGCAGGCGAAAACACTTCTGCCATTCTGCTGGAACGTCGGGCGGCAGCGCTTCTGAACAGTCTCATGGAGAGCATGCGCGGCTGGCGTAGCATTGTGCCGGTCAGCGGCTGGCGCTCCCGGCAGGAGCAGCAGGAAATCTGGGACGACTCCCTCAGGGAAAACGGCAGAACCTTTACGGAAACCTATGTGGCGCTGCCGGGACATAGCGAGCACCAGACCGGTCTTGCCATCGACCTGGGGCTCAAACAGGAAAATATCGACTTTATCCGGCCGGACTTCCCTTACACCGGAATCTGCCGGATCTTTCGGCAGAAAGCCGCCGGCTTCGGTTTTGTGGAACGGTATCCCAAGGACAGGGAAAATGTTACCGGCATCGGCCACGAGCCCTGGCATTTCCGGTATGTGGGAGTGCCCCATGCCGCTATTATGGAAACATTAGGGATGACCCTGGAGGAATATACGGATTTTCTGCGGCAGTTTCCCTATGGAGAGCATCCTTACCAGTACCTGCAGGGCCGCCTTGCGGTGAATGTCTCTTACCTGAAAGCAGCCGGGGACGTAACCTTTGCCCGGCTTGGCGGGACACATCCCTACTCGGTTTCCGGCAACAATGTGGACGGATTTATCATCACGGAATGGAGGGGAGCCTATGGGCAGGAAAACAACTTACGGAGGGCTTGACCTCTTCCGAATCATCGCGGCCTTTCTGGTGGTGGCCATACACACCTCGCCCTTAGGCTCCCTAAGCCCGGAGGGAGACTTTTTCCTGACGCGGATTCTGGCCCGGGTGGCCGTGCCTTTTTTCTTCCTGGTGACGGGACAGTTTCTGCTGGGCGGGATTTTTCAACCGGACAAACGCCTTTCACCCGGCCGGCAGAATGAGAAAAGACGTCCGCAGTCCGAGGAACGGGAACATTTTAACGCAATAAAAAGGTATCTTTTTAAAATTGCAGGCCTCTATGGCATTTCCATCCTGCTCTACCTTCCCGTGGGGATCTACGCCGGTCACTATCAAAATCTTGGCCCCCTTGATCTCCTCCGGCTGCTTCTCTTTGACGGGACCTTTTACCACCTGTGGTATTTTCCAGCCTGTATGCTTGGCGTTTTGCTGGTATGGCTGCTAAGCCGTAAATTATCCTTAAAAGCCGTGACCGGGATCGCCGCCGGACTTTACGCGATTGGACTGCTGGGGGACAGCTACTATGGATTGACCGCCCGGGTTCCGGTGGTGTCCGGTATTTATGAGGGTTTCTTTCATTTGTCTTCCTACACCAGAAACGGACTGTTTTTCGCGCCGCTCTTTCTGGTGATGGGGATATGGATGAACCGGACAAGAGCCCGCCGGCGCCCGCTTGTCCTTGGAACCGCTCTTCTCCTTTCCCTGGCCCTTATGACTGTGGAGGGCTTTACCCTGCGGCACTTTCAACTGCAGCGCCACGACAGCATGTATCTTTTCCTGGTGCCATGCATGTACTTTCTGTACCGGCTTCTTCTATGTTGGAAGGAAAAGCCTCGTCCGGGACTTCGTATCCTTTCTACCTGGATTTACATTCTGCATCCGGCCATGATCGTAGTGATACGGGGTGGCGCCGGAGTTCTTGGGCTGGAAGACTTTCTGGTGGACAACAGCCTGGTACACTACGTGGCGGTGAGCCTTGCCTCCCTGGCAGCAGCCCTCTTCGTTACATGGTTTTGGACATTGGTATCGAAAAAAGGAGCTTGCGGTGGGAGATTCCCGCACTGGGCGCAGTCGCCCCTCCCCACCGGGCGGGCCTGGATTGAACTTGACCGCAAGGCTCTTTCCGAAAATGTACGGGCTCTAAAGGCCGCACTGCCTGAAAGCTGCAAACTCATGCCCGCCTTAAAGGCCAACGCCTACGGACACGGCGCCATGCTGATGGCCCGGGAACTTTCGGAGCTTGGAATCCATGACTTCTGCGTAGCTTCCGTCTCGGAGGGTGTCGCACTGCGAAAAGCAGGTATCTGGGGCAATATCCTGATTCTCGGCTATACGCATCCGAAGGATTTTTGCCTGCTGCGCCGCTACCGTCTGACCCAGACTGTCATTGACAGCGCCTACGCCTCACAGCTCAACCGGTATGGGAAAAAGTTGGAGGTACACATCGGCATCGACACCGGCATGCACCGGCTGGGCATATCCTGCGAAAATATAGACGAGCTGCGCCGTATTTACCGGATGAAACATCTGAAGATTAATGGATTGTTCACCCACCTCTGCGCATCGGACGGCACTTCCTGCAAAGAGAAGGATTTTACCGAAGAACAGGCCCGGGCCTTCTACCGGACGGTGGAACAGCTGCAGGAGGAAGGCCTGCCCTGTCAAGGGCTCCATCTGCTGGCCAGCTACGGCATACGCAACTATCCCCAATACGCGGGAGATTATGCCCGGGTTGGCATTGCGCTCTACGGTGTGTTCAGCACGCGGGAGGATGCAACCACAACCGACACGCTGCCCCTTCGCCCGGTGCTTTCCTTGAAGGCCAGAATAGCCACTGTCAAAGAACTCTCCCCTGGAGAATCTGCCGGGTATGGCCTGGCCTTCACCGCCAGGCGGCCCACAAAGCTGGCGGTTCTCTCCATCGGGTACGCCGACGGCCTGCCCCGGGCCCTGTCCTGCGGCAAGGGTCAGGTACTGATCAACGGCCACCGGGCTCCAATCATCGGGCGTATCTGTATGGACCAGACCCTTGTGGATGTCACCGATATTCCTTTCCTGTGTCCCGGCGGGGAAGCCGTTCTCATCGGCTCCTCCGGCTCAGAGGAGATTACGGCTTACGACCTGGCGGAGGCCTGTGGCACCATCACCAATGAAATCTTAAGCCGCTTGGGGGAACGGCTGGGACGGGTGCTTTACTGATATAGTTACTTTGATAACTGTTCATCTTATCTAATCGGCAGGTATCGGAAAGCAAGGAGGAAATTTCGTCTTTTTCAAACTTTTTGCGTTGACAGGTTCATGTTTTATGCTATTATATAGACATAATATATTTATCCGTATGGAACAGTTATAGGAACATACAATGCTTTACAGGAAGATGGGAAAATACCAGAAACCCAAGGGAGGCATTTACTATGGCATTACCAAAGGAAAGGACTTACACCATAGATGATATCTATGCCCTGCCGGAAGGCCAGCGGGCAGAACTGATTGACGGGCAGATGTACATGATGGCTCCGCCGAACCGGATGCACCAGCGATTAATAATGGAATTATCTTTTTCTATCCGTGATTATATTCGCAACAAAAATGACACCTGTGAGGTCTATCCCGCCCCATTTGCTGTTTTTCTAATGGAGGACAACACGAATTATGTCGAGCCGGATATCAGCGTCATCTGCGACAAAAACAAGCTCACAGATAAAGGCTGCAACGGCGCTCCGGATTGGATCATTGAAATTGTATCCCCCAGCAGCCGCAAGCATGACTACCTTACCAAAAGTGTAAAATATGAAATTGCCGGTGTCCGGGAATACTGGATCGTAGACCCAGAGAAACAACGTATTACCATATACCGTTACGAGGTGGATGCTGCCCCCATGATTGCCGGCTTTGAGCAACCCATAAAAGTTGGTATCTATGACGACCTGGAAATCACCATAGCTGATTTGTTGGAATAATTTGCTAAGGAACCGCTAACACTCCGCCACTCCACTGGTAATTTCTGTAATTCATGCTATAATTTAAGATGTAATGAATAAACCTTCAAAACATTACTTTCTCAAAAATGCCCAAAGAAAACCCGACAGTGTAAAAGCTGTCGGGTTTTCTTATGCAAACAGGAAATTCCTCATTTTCAACGAAAAATCATTGAGCGCCTTGATAACTTTGAAATGCTCTGCGTGCTATAACGCCGGAAAGAACCAGCACAACCAATGTTGCTATCCCAACCCCAACAGCCGGTCCAAGGGGATGATGGGCAAAAATCGACGAACTGTCGATTGGCAGACGCAATACCTCCTGGACATTCACCGCATTCACAGGAAAAACAGTCAGCATATCCCGGAGCGGACCTTGATCCAATGCCTGCCGGACAATACCGGGAGCCGCAAAGCCCAAAGTTTGTCTGCATATCCGCGTTCCATCCCGCAAGACCATATTGCAGGCCAAAGGCGATACAAAAAAGGGCGAAAACAAATCCCATCAACAGTGTGGCAAATAGAAGGGACGCCAGCAGCTTCGCCGTAATCTGCCGACTTTTTCCGTACTTTGTCGTGAGAATCAACGGGGCGGTTTTCATGCTGTATTCACCGGAAAAAGCAGTTGACACCGCAAGAATGATCACGATCAATACCGGAGTGGCGATTGCTGCGGCAGGGCCAAAAAAGCTCAGAAAGAAAAGCTCCCAGCTATCACTGTATCCATATTGTAAGGGTTCATCGGCCAGGGACATATATTCCCGCATACTGATCAGGCCATATTCCGTGAGAGGAGATATCGCAGTCCCCTTCCCGGCTGCTTCCCGGAAGATTTCGTCGTAATTTTGCGGCGGCAGGAACATGGGCAGGTACAAGTAGGCGGACGGCAGCGAAGCATTGACGCTCCCATCATGGGTCATCCCATAGAAATCCTTCGGATACTCTTCCGCAAAATCAGACACCATGCGGGCCACCGCTTCATCCGTAAAATCACCCTCATATTTTCCGGCAACGGACTGATGATATAAAATTGCCTCCCGGCCGGACAACGTTGTTCCGTCGGGCAAATATGCCGTTGTCCGGGAAGTATTGAAACAGTAGGCCTTAAGGAGGATAAAGCTTATAAACACGAGAACCGCCAAGGCACCGATAACAACCGCCCGACCAAACATTTTCTGAAACTCAAACCGTATCATTCTCAACATTTACTGCCCCTCCCCATGAAAATAATGCATGTACAAATCCTCCAGGCAGGGGGGCACCGGAGTTGCCGTTTTCCATGGCTTCTGATCAGAAATAACACGGACAACAATTTTCTCGTCCTCACTCTTACTGTTGCATACGGTAAACGTGTTTTCCAGATGAATCGCTTCCTGCTTTGTGACGCGGCATTCCCATACACATCCGGCTATCTCTGAAATAATACTGTTTTCCGTCCCTTTTTTCACCAAAGAACCGTCTTTTAAAATCAGTATTTCATCCGCAATATGCTCCACGTCCGTAACGATGTGGGTGGAGAGAATCACGATTTTATTTTCCCCATAGGCGCGGATGAAATTACGAAATTTAACGCGCTCTTTCGGGTCAAGTCCGGCGGTTGGCTCGTCCAGAATCAGAATTTCCGGATCGTTGAGCAATGCCTGCGCGATTCCGAGCCGCTGTTTCATCCCGCCGGAGAAAGTTTTTATCTTTTTGCCCTGCTCCTTTTTCAAACCCACCGTTTCCAGAAGCCCCGCCGCTTTTTCCCTGGCGTACCGCTTGTTCAACCCCTTCAGCGATGCCATATATAACAAAAAATCAGTAGCCGTAAAGTTCGGATAGAAGCCGAACTCCTGGGGAAGATACCCCAGTGCGGCGCGATATTTCTCCCCTAATTCCCCAATGTTTTTCCCGTTCAGCCGCGCTTCGCCTGATGTGGGCTTTAAGATATCGCAGATAAGGCGCAGCAGCGTTGTTTTTCCTGCGCCATTAGCGCCAAGCAGGCCATAGATGCCCGGCTGAAATACGGCGTCAATCCTGTCCAGGGCAATTTTAGTTCCATATTGCTTCGTCAGACGATCCAATACTAACTGCATAAGGCCGCACCTCCTTGTTCCAGACGATTCAGAAAATGGAAAATCCTGTTTATCAGGATAACTGTGGTAACAAGAAAAGCCACTGTCCAAACGGAGATGGTAAGCCTATCATAAAGGAAAAAACGATTGATACCGATAAACAGGAAAAATGCCACACCTAACCCTGCCGGAAGGATGAGCCATTCCTTCCCCCGGTTCCGAAAAAATCCCAGAACAAAAAAAGCCGCAATACAGGACAAATTAAATGGGACAAACAAATAAAGGGCGATTTTCCACAGCGGCAGGCCCATTTGTATACTTGTGGCCAAGGCAATTACCAGCACCAACATCAGATGAAATGTCCCGATCACGGACAGTCTAAGCACTGTGATCTGCCGGAGATTATACTTGCAGCTTTGCTCCAATTCCCACATTTGACAGGAAAAGCTTTTGCATAATTCGGGAAACCCCACGATTCCCAAAATCACCATCAAAAAAGAAAGTGTGGAGAGGGCCAGCGTAATATCCGTATGTTTGTTGATATGGCGGATCACCAGAACGCAAAGGAAAATGAGCATACTTTCCGCCGCCCACAAGAGCGGAGAAAGATACTTCACCTGGTTCACAAGGCGCAGGCACAGAGAAAGTCTTTGGGTCCCACCTTGCAGGATAAGCTGTTTTCCGGCTGCGATCATTTGTTGAAGGCTGGCTTCCTCCATCGGTTCCACCCGATACTCCTCTAACCTTTCTATGACTTCACTGTTTTTTGTTTTCACGATTCCAAATCCTCCTCGTCAAGATAACGTTTCAGTTTCACAAGACCCTGTTTTAACCTTGATTTTGCGGTAGGCAGGCTTACCCCTGTCATGGCGGCGATTTCTCTCAGCTTCCGATGATGGTAAAATCGCAGGATCACAACTTCCTTATGGATATCCGGGAGGCGGTTTATGGCCTGCTGCACAGTCAAAGCCGTCTCCCGCCGCAGCACCATCCTCTCGATGTCATTTTGGTCCGGTATCCGTGCCAACGTATCCCCTTCCACAAGTTCAAAAGATTTCTTCTTATAATTGTTATTGCAGGTGTTGACGGCAATCGTCAGAAGAAAATTGATAAACTTCCCCGTTGGCCGGTAGCAACGGATATGTTCTACGAGCTTCAGGAAGGTTTCCTGGGTCAAATCGGCTGCCAGAGCAGTATCCCCGTTACAGCGGCGGACACAGAAGCTATAAATATTCTGATAATATTTCCGCGCCAATGCCTCAAAGGCTGCCGGATCCCCATCCTGTATCCGCTTTATCAAAATATAGTCCTCTATGCTTCTCACCTGCTCTCCCTGTATATACCTTACATAATAGAAACAATTTTATGTGGAAAAAGGATTTATTTGTGATCAAAATTTTTATAAATTTTTTAATCTTTGGGGAAATCTATCACGAAAGGCCATTCGGAAACTTGAAGGATTTTGCATTGAAAATGATATCGTACTATATAAGTACAGCAAAAAATCACACGAATTAAAAAAGCGCCCTCTTTATGGGCGCTATAGAGAGCGGATAACGGGAATCGAACCCGCCTCCCCAGCTTGGGAAGCTGGTGTTCTACCAATGAACTATATCCGCTGATAAGAAAAAGCTGCTGACGGGAATCGGACCCGTGACCTCCGCACTACCAATGCGACGCTCTACCGACTGAGCCACAGCAGCTTATCACGATGGACAGGCTTACCGCTTTTGTCCCACCGACCTATAAAACTATACTATATAACGCATGGTTTGTCAATATTATTTTTTATTTTTTCGGGCGGAAATTGCGCAACGGGAGAAACAGTTCAGACATAAACTGCCACATCCTTTTTCCTAAGCTTGAAATCCCATTGCCGTCATAACCACATAGGCAACCAGCACCGGCAAAACTATCACCGCGGCAACCACACCGCACCAGACGGCCGGCCCATAGCCAGCCATGATTTCAAGCGCTTCTGATAAACTTACCCTATCCTCCATAGTATCTACCTCGTATTTCATTGCATATCTAAAAACTGCTACCACCTGCTCTTGGCCTTCTGCCACCGCTCCGGCTGTTTCTGCCACGCGTCGTTCAGCCAATCCACCGCCTTAACGATTCCCTCCTCGGAAAAAGGAAATTCCTCCACTTCCTTTTTTTCCTCCGGGACCACGTCAAAGCTGTAGGGTCCCTCCCAGAAAGAGACCTTAAGGCGGGTTTCTGTTTTTGCTTCCTCTCCCTCCCTGGCCGGTGACCTCTCCACCTCGGTTTTTTCCAGGCGGTAACGCATCCCCTCATAGCTTCCGGTAAATACGGCTTTTTTCAGATAAGGAATGGATAAAATATCTTTCCGCTGTATCATACTCTGTTCCTCCCATGCCTCAACGCGTATCGCGCTCCATTCCGCTTAATTTCCCTTTGATTCGCTGCAGGGCGTTGTCAATGGCCTTGGGCTTCTTGCCCATGATCTGAGCAATCTGCTGGTAATTCATACCCTCCAGGTAGTAGCCCAGCACCGTCTTCTCCATTTTGCTGAAGGTGTGGGCAATCTTCTCCCCCATGGCTGCGGCATTTTCCTTATCGATGATGAGCTGTTCCGGATTGGCCGAGTCCATGGACATGAGCATATCCAGAATGGCTGCGCCGCTCTCCTTTCCCTCCGCATTCAGAGAAATGTAGGAGTTTAAGGGCTGGTGCTTTTTGCGCTGGGAAGCCTCCACCGCGTTGAAAATCTGCCGGGACACGCACAGGTCCGCAAAATGGGCAAAAGAGCTTTCTTTGTCCTCCCGAAAGTCACGAATAGCCTTAAAGAGGCCAATCATGCCCTCCTGAATCAAATCCTCGTTCTCGCCGCCGATCAAAAACATGGCGTTGGCGCGCTTACGGACCAGAAACTTATATTTATCCAAAATGTAATCCATAAGCTCCGTATTTCCGTTTCGCAAACTCCGAATCAGTTCTTCGTCGCTCATATGGGCATAAGAATCCACTGGCATCGTCTCCCTGCTACTGTCTCTGCCGCACAATCTCGTAGGCCAACACGCCGGCGGCTACGGAAGCGTTCAGAGAATCAATATCCCCCTTCATGGGAATAGCTGCTACAAAATCACACTGTTCCTTCACCAGCCGGCTGACGCCCTCGCCCTCGCTGCCGATGACAAGGCCGATGGGCCCTTTCAGATCCAGATCGTACATCCGGGTGCCGTCCATGTCGGCGCACACGAACCACAGACCCTTATCCTTCAATTCCTGGATAGTTGCAGACAGGTTGGTGACCTTTGCCACCGGGGTATAATTTATGGCCCCGGCAGATGTCTTCGCCACGGTGGCCGTAAGGCCCACGGCCCGGCGTTTGGGGATGATGACCCCGTGGGCGCCCGCCAGGTTGGCGGTACGGATGATGGCTCCCAGGTTATGGGGATCCTCGATATTGTCAAGAAGGAAGATAAAGGGCGGTTCTCCTTTTTCCTCCGCAAGCCTTAATATATCTTCCACTTCCGCATACTCGTAGGCCGCCGCAAAGGCGACGACCCCCTGGTGCTTTTTGGTCTCGGAAAGCTGGTCCAGCCGTTCCCTCGCCACGTAGTTGATGATGGTGTCATGCTTTCTGGCCTCTCTGGTGATGGACTTAATAGGGCCGTCCTGGCAGCCGTCCAGCACAAACAGCTTGTCTATGGTTTTGCCGGAGCGAAAGGCCTCCAGAACCGCGTTTCTTCCCTCTATGGTTAATTCCTCGTATCGCAACTGACTTCTCCTCTCCTTGATAAGCCCACAGATTCCACGGACTCCTCCGGCTTACTTTGTGAACATCCGGTTTCATCGGACTCCTCCGGCTTATTTTGTGAACGTCCGGCTTCACCGGACTCCTTGGGGCTGCACTGTGAATGGCCCATTTCCCATTTCCCGGCGCGCTTTAGCCCCAGTTCCACCAGCTCCACCAACCGGGGAAACTCATTTTTCAGATATAAGTATCCCATAAGAGCCTCAAAGCCTGTGGCCCGGCGGTAGTCGGACATAGTGGCGTTCTTGGCCATGGTGGGTGAATGGGCGTTGCGCCCCCGCCGGTAGACGGCTTCCTCTTCCTCCGTCAATTCCGGCAAAAGGGCTTCTATCAGCTCCGACTGGGCTTTCGCCTTCACCATCTCGCTTGTCTTCCGGTGAAGGAGGTTTGCGTGGGTATTTCCCTGTCCCACCACCAGGGAACGTATGACAAGGTCATAGATACCGTCGCCGATATAAGCCAACGTCAACGGCGAATAGGTGCGGATATCCTTTTCCTCAATGCCGAATTTCTCCAAAATAAACGCGTTTATGCTCGTTTCCATTTTACCCCTTCTCTGGTGTCCTCCAGGATAATTCCCATATCCAGAAGCTGTGCGCGAATCTCGTCGGCTCTGGCAAAGTTCTTCTCCTTCCGGGCCGCCTGGCGCTCGGCGATGAGGGCCTCGATGTCGTCATCCAGGATTTCCTGTTTCCGCTCCACGATAATACCAAGAATATCGCACAGGGAGGAAAGCCTGTCGTAAAACTTTTGCAGAAGCTCCGGAGATTTTCCGGCGTCTCCATGGGTGTTGATGTATTTTACCAGCTCGAATATGGCGGAAACGGCGTCCGCCGTGTTGAAATCGTCGTCCATGGCCGCCTCAAATTTATCCACGTAAACGTCGCTTCCGGCGAATATTGCGGCTTCCTCCTCCGTCATGGAACGGCCTGCCTGGGCGGCACTCATCAAATGCTTCAGGTTCTCCGCCGCCGTGACAATGCGCTCCAGACCACTCTTTGCGGCCTCCATCAGTTCCGCGCTGAAATTCAGCGGACTTCTGTAGTGGGCGCTTAGCATGAAGAACCGCAGCACCTGCAGATCATATTTCTCGCTGATTTCCCGGACGGTGAAAAAGTTTCCCAGGGACTTTGACATTTTCTTATTGTCGATATTTAAAAATCCGTTGTGCATCCAGTATTTCGCGAAATGCTTCCCATTAGCCGCCTCACTCTGGGCAATTTCATTTTCGTGATGGGGGAAAATCAAATCCTCGCCGCCGGCGTGAATGTCTATCTCGTCCCCCAGATACTTTTTGGCCATGACGGAGCACTCGATATGCCAGCCGGATCGGCCCTGGCTCCAGGGGGAATCCCAATAGGGCTCCCCCTCCTTCTTGGGCTTCCAGAGCACAAAGTCCGTCTCCTCCTCCTTCTGCTCCCCGGTAACCTTGATATCCCGATGTCCGGCCTGCAGATCCTCCAGATTTTTGTGGGACAGCTTGCCGTATTCCGGGAATTTGCGGGTACGGAAGTACACCGTACCGTCCTCCACCCGGTAAGCATAGCCTTTTTCAATGAGCTCCTCTATCATTTGAAGCATGCCGTCAATTTCCTGGGTGGCCAGGGGATGGGTGGTGGCAGGCTTCACGTTCATGGCCGCCATGTCCTTTTTGCACTCCGCAATGTAACGGCTGGAGATTTCCTGGGCGGAGACGCCCTCCTCCATGGCCTTTTTGATGATTTTATCATCTACGTCGGTAAAATTGGAGACGTAATTCACGTCATACCCTTTGTACTCCAGATACCGGCGCACAGTGTCGAACACGATCATGGGCCGGGCATTTCCGATATGAATGTAGTTGTAGACCGTGGGCCCGCAGACGTACATTTTTACCTTGCCTTCCTCCACAGGGACAAATTCTTCCTTCTGCTTTGTCAGTGTATTATAGATTTTCATGTTTTTCCTCCTTGCACGCCTTACAGCGCAGCTCTCTTAATTCTTTTTCCAGATCGATCACCCGGTTACAGAGGGCAGAGTTCTCCTTCTGCAAAACGGTGATGTCCTCCATAATGGGATCCGGCAGATCCGTCTGGCACATATCGCTGACCGGCACCTTCACATTGTCCCGCTTGACGATCCGGCCCGGCACTCCCACCACGGTACAGTTTGGGGGAACCTCCTTTAAGACCACGCTCCCCGCCCCTATCTTGGAATTCTCCCCGATGGTGAAGGAGCCCAAAATCTTGGCCCCGGCGCTGACCATCACGTTGTCCTTCAGGGTGGGATGGCGCTTTCCCGTCTCCTTGCCGGTTCCGCCCAGGGTCACGCCCTGATACAGGGTGACGTTATCTCCGATAATGGCAGTCTCACCAATGATCACTCCGCTGCCGTGGTCGATAAAAAATCCTTTGCCGATGACGGCTCCCGGGTGAATCTCAATGCCCGTTCGCCGGGCAGCCCGCTGGGAGATCCGTCTTGCTCTGAAATAATGCCCTTTTTCGTATAATTTATGTGCCTTCCGATAGCTTAACATCACCCGGAAGCTGGGGTACAGAAGCACCTCCCAGGGGGATTTGATGGAAGGGTCCCTCTCACGTATGATCTGAAACTGTTCCTTTACCTGTTGAATGATTCCCATATGCTCACTCCTATATAAACAAAAAACTCCGCCTCCAAATAGAGACGAAGTTATCCGCGGTTCCACTCTAAGTAAACGCGCAAGGCGCATTTCCCTCAAGGCACGTAACGTGTGCAACCCGGATGAAGCTACTGTTCCGTAAACGGAGAAACCGGTTCTACCCATGCATTCCCCGTTTTGTAATATCTTTCACTCCACCGGCTCCCGGAGGCACTTCACATACGTCTTTGCCTGGAGCTGCTTTCAGCCGGTGGCCGCTCCTCTCTGTCGGGAATCCGTATGCTACTCTTTCCGTTCTAAGCCTTTTTCCGTATCACTATAGGAAACGTCATAACTCTTTCCTTATGGCGTTTCCTATAGTTTATGCGTATTTCCTGTTTTTGTCAACCCTTTGGGGGAGGATTTTTACAACTCGATTCCACACCCCTTCATCAGCTCCCGGGCGCTGTCCAGGGAATCTACGCCGTGCAGATTCTTGATGGGCGCAAATTCTTTTTCCCGCACCACCTCGCAGGGCAGGCAGTCCGCCATCATGTGCACCATGTCTAACGCCAGCGTCTCAAATTTGTAGCCGTTTGGCTCTGTGGGGTTCACAAGGCTGCCGTCCACGTCCATATAGGGGATTTTTTTCTCCACCACATGAATGCACAGCTTTTCCTCCGCAACCTGCTCCAGTTTCTTCTCCGAAAAAAGATAATTTAATATCACGCCGAAGCCGTAGGCCAGGTCGCCCTTCTCGGTTCTGGCATTTCTCATCTCGTCGGTCAGCTCGTAATACTCGGCAATAGAGGGCTTTCCGTCCTCCAGGCACATGACGCCCACTCTCTCCTCCGGCGCCGCCTTGCGCACCACCTTGGCGCCGCACTCCTTCCCGTAAACCAGGGTCGCTCCGATAAAGAGAGGGTCCGCGATCCGCTGCAGGCAGTTATCCACCGCAAATACATTCAGCCACTCAATTCCACGGCGGTGGATGTCCTCAAGAAGCCCGGCCTTCACCATGGAGCCGAACCAGCCGCCGTTTCCGTTGGGAGACATAGCAGGCTTTGTCTTGGAGGCCATATACACCCGTCCCTCATAATCGCAGGCAGGCGCCATCTCCTGGATGAAAAATTTCACATAGTCCCTGGGATAGCCGAAGTATTGGTGCTTCTCAAAAAATTCCACTGTTTCCTGATTGTTGATATCGCTGGTCATCACATAGAGGGGCACAAAGGCTCCGGCCTGGTCCGTCACTTCCATGAGATTTAAAATGAGCCGTTCAAAGAGGTACAATTCCCTGTTGATCCCAATGTTCAAAGTCCCCTTGGGCTTGTCCAGCCCAAGCCTAGTTCCCTGACCGCCGGCCAGCAGAACGGCTCCTACCTTTCCCTCCCGGAGGGCTGCAAGGCCGGCTTTCAGAAATTCCTCCCTGCGCTCCTCAAGTTCCCGGACATCCACCGCCTCGATGGGGGAAAAGGTTCTTCGCTCCGTCTCTTTCTTTTCAAGATTCTCAAGGACGGTCCAGTCCACTTCTTTTAAATTGTTTAACAGTTGTTCTTTTTCGGCCGGATCACATGCCTCGTAGGCGCTTCTTATATAGCATTGCTTTTCATCTTCCAATAGGTGCATTGCGTCTCGTTCCTTTCCAGTAAATCTTTATAAACCAATTTTCTCTAAATATTGTTCTGAAAAAAGCGGGAAACTCCTTGACTTTCTATATATTTTTTAATTTCTTTTAAAATATTTTCAGCCGCTTCCAATTGTTCTCTCGCTTCTTTATAAGATGCTATAAAAAAATCATCGTAATCACTGGTTTCCCTCTTTTTCTGAAGCCGCGCAAGTAAATGTCCTATTGACCCTTGGAAATATCCCGTTGCAACATAATTCTGATTAAAATACGCTATTACGTCTTTATGTCTTTTAAAATCAACATTTTCTAATGCTAGTACCGCTTTTACCCCATAAAAAGCTGCATAGTATGACCTGTTAATCGCGTCCTTATAAAAACTATTCTCCAGACAAAGATTAGCACTTCCTATCGTTTCTTCCGCTTGTGAAATCCGGTAAAAACACAAATCCTTCTGTTTTTCCGTCATGCAACCTTCACCCCTTCCGTCTTAATATTACGATAAAAAGGAAGGGTATCTGACCAGTATTCGAAAAACTCATGATTTTTAATCACTGGTGAAAGAACCTTACCATACTTCAGTTCCAAATCAAATGCTGCATCATATATATTGTTTTCTAATTGTTTTATCTCTTCTTCCATCGAGGCTACAAGTATCATAATATCAATGTCTGAATCTTCATCATAATCTCCTCTGGCATAAGAACCATACACAATAACACTCCTCAAGCTTTCCCCAAAACATCTTTTTACAAATAATATAAACTCTGATAATTCTGTCTGAATTCCATATGGCATATGTGTATACCTCCTCTACTCACTTCCTATCATTTTGTTTGCAACACCCTTTATACTATCCTAACACAAAGGCAAAAATTTTTCCACAAAAACCGTACAATATAAAAAAGCGCCGGTCGGGCTTTTTATTCTATAGGGAAGTTCAAAGAACTTTCCTATAGAATAAAACAACGATTGGCGATAGCCGTACGCTATCGCCAATCCTGACACCATTTTATTCCGAAAGTTCTCCTATTTTCGCAATCATCTCAGCCCTTAGATTTTCCAGATACTCCTTACATCTGGGATACTCATCAAACCGCAGGCTGCCGCCTGCCGCCTCGTCAATCATCGCCACCACGGCCTCCCTGCCAATGCGCTTCTCCAGGGCGAAGCAGATATCCATGTCCTGGACGGCCTCGTAGGTGACCTGGCCCCGAATGGAACCGTAGACCGTATCTCTGCCCGGATATACGATAAAGGGGTCTCCGGAAGGGTAGGACTTATCGCCGGAGGTGGTCAGGTATGGATGAATGGCGTATTGTGATACGCTTGAATTATAAAAATTAAAGCCCCACTGCAGGAAACCCTTGATGTTGTATTTGTACATCAAGAATCCCAAAATACGGATTCGATGGGAGGGCATTGCCAGAAAGCAGTTGGAAAATACCCGTTCGGGGCCGCAGCAGTAATATACCCACTGGTTGTCAATCTCATGCTCCAGGAACTCCTGGATATGGGCAATGCTTGTAACCGGAATGGTCACCAGTCCTTTTTCATAGAAGCTGTAATCAGACAGGGCGTCAAAGCTTTTACTGTTCCCAATCAACGGACGCATAATCTCTACCGCTTTCCGATAGGTGTCCATGTTGCCCGGCGAAGGCTCATCGGAAATATGGAAATAGGTGTTCTCGCTGATCCCCTCTTTTTCAAGCTCCTGTACGATGGCTGCGATGTATTGCTTTAAGAAGGAAATGTATTCCGGGGAATCCGCCGCCACATGCCATCCAAACAGATAGTCCGTTTTGCCGTTTTCCGTCACCATGATATTCGGCGCGCATTTTGCTCCCCATTGGGAAAACATATGGGCGATCTCAAAATACCGGATCCCGTTCTTCTTACAGATATCGATAAAGCGTTTGAACTTCGTAAAGGAAAATTCATACTTCTCCCCTTTCTTCTCAATATCCACAAGCTGGACACAGGGCCTTGCAGTGCCAACGGCCGTATCCAGGGGCGGCGTATGGACCGGCACCAGAATCATATTGATTCCCACATCCGCAGCGGCGGCAATGTACTTGTCAATCAGCTCCCAATGCTTCTCCGAATAGATTTCCACATTGTGCTGCACCGCGACACAGTCCGCATAGAACCATCTGGTATAGATCAGCCTCTGGTCCGGTATCACAGCCGGGAGGACCTCAATGTCCATTCCCCTGGAAACTTCAAAGGAGGAACCCTCCGGAAGCTGTCCGGGCTCCGAGGCAAATTTGATTTTGATCGGATGGTACCCCGGCTCCACATCCTTTGGGATATCTGCCCGGACCCAAAGGGTGGTGATATCCTGTGAAAGGATCACTTTGTAATTCTGTTCCTCAAGCGGAATGAGAATATCCGGCATAGTCCCCGGTTCCAGCGTGATGTAATCCTCCCCGGGCATATTCCTGTCCGACGCCGGCATATCCATGCAGGCGTCCTTTACAAGATAGAGCCTTACAGGAAGCCCGGATTCCACGGAAACCTCCGTCCGAAAACGGCGGTTGGATCTCACACAGATCTGATACGAAAACCGTTCCCCCGCCAGAACTGTTTTTTTGTGTATTTCATCACAGGCAAAGGAATCCGCTGTCCTTACTTTTTCCAGAGACGAAAGCTGTACAATTTGAAATTCCATGGCAATACCTCCTTAATTTTGTTGCTTTTTATACCGTATAGTTTATAATAGAGAATATGGGAATACAATGGATAAACAAACAGCAAAAATAGACTTTTCAACAAAACAGGGAAGAGACAGCATGCATACACAGACTTATTTTCACACGAAATACGAGAGCGACGCCAACCGGAAAAACGACAGGGTTCCCCTGCAGGTCAACTGTGTGGGGGCGGTGTCCGAGGAAGCCAGCTTTTCCAACAGAGGTGTCCGGCATGATCATTATTATATCTATGTTTTAGAGGGAAAAATGATCACGGACGCCTTCCCTCTGCTTCCCGGGGACGTCATCATCTTTGAACCGGGCTATACCTATCAGTACAAAAGCGAGGGCAAAACCACCTACCTCTGGGTACATTATACCGGCTTTGAAGCGGATTCCCTCACGAAATCGGCCTCCTTTGCGCCAAATGTCAGGCAGCACATCGGCATACAGGAGGACATCATTGCCTGTTTTCAGAAATTGTTCCGGGAATTTATGATTCATGACGAGGCGGCCGGGCAGCTTTCTCTGTGCCTGTTACGGGAAATTCTCCTTTTTACCGGCAGATATGCCGGCGCAGGGGGCAAAAGCAGCGCGCCTCTCGCCGCCATGGAATACATCCACCGGCATTTTCAGGAATCCATCAATATCGACAGCCTGGCACGGCTGGAGCGTATGAGCTGCACCTCTCTGCGCAGCATATTCAAACAGCATACCGGCGTCTCGCCAAACGAGTATATCATAACCCAGCGGGTCAGCGCCGCCTGCCAGCTGCTGTCCCAGACCGACAAGAGCGTAAGCGCGGTGGCGGCCGACGTGGGGTATCATGACCAGTATTATTTCAGCCGGATTTTTAAGAAGAAGGTGGGGATGTCTCCCCTGAAATATCGTGCGGTCATACTTCAAATTCCGATAAAAGCACCGTTTTCTACCAGTATGCGCTGAATTTCTCTGATGTCCGCATCCCGGACAGCGCTGTGCTGCCTATGGGCTACCGCCGCACCCACACCTGCTGCCTCCCCCAGGCAGCATACGATAGGCATAATACGGTAAGAAGCCTGGGCTTCATGGGTAGAGGAAATACAGCGCCCCGCCACCAGCAGATTCTGCATGCCTTTCGGCAACAGACTACGATAAGGAATGGTATAATACTGTCCGGCGGGAAAATAATAATGACTGGTGCCGCTTCCTTCCGGATTATGAATATCAATATCATAATTTCCCGCAGCTATCGCATCTTCAAAACGTGTGCAGGCCTTCAGTTCCTCCGCCGTCAACAGATGTTCCCCGTCAATCATTCTGCTCTCTCTCACACCAATCCAGGGCGCGGAAATGAGAAACTGGGCGTTCCGGAAGCTGGAAATTTCTTCCTTCATCATCTGAAACAGCTCGAAGGCCTGCCTGCGCGCTTCCATCTCTGCCATGGACAAATCAAAAGCGTCCACCGGATTTTTCCGGACAATGCGGGTGGAATTAAAATGCATAACATTATTTACTATATGACTGAATATCAGAACATTCTCCCGGGGATTTTTTGTCTTACCGGCTGCCTGCCAGCTCTTATAAACCGCCTGCATTTTTTCTATATCGGAATTTCTTCGGAACTCCTCCATATCCACATTGGCAACGCGAAAACACAAGGTCATCGGCTGGCATAGATGATCCTGCTCTCTTCCAAGATGATAGGGACATCCGCTCATGACTGCCAGGTCCGCATCTCCGGTACAGTCAATAAAATATTCCGCTTCAAAGGTCTGCTTTCCCCCCTTGTTGATAACAGTGATTCCTTTCAGATTGTTCTCCGTGGCAATGACATCCGTCAGCACGGAATGAAACAATACCTGTACACCAGCCTCCATAACCATGCTGTCTAATACAAGCTTTAGATATTCCTCATGAAATACATGACCGGACAGAGCGCCCTCCTGTTCCAGTCTTTCACATATCTCCCGAAAAATCCCCCGGCTGAGCACAAGAGTCTCCGTTTTTCCGTCCTTCTCCACAGTTGTGCTGTAGGGCATAAAAGGATTGACCAGACAATTTGCCGCCGCACCGCCCAGATAACCGGACTGCTCAACCAGCAGGGTGTTACATCCATTCCGGGCAGCAGCAATAGCAGCCGCACAGCCCGCAAAGCCTCCCCCTAGAACAATCACATGATATTTTCTCATAGTACACGCTCCTCTCCTTCTTGTTTTATTTTACGAATGTGATTCTGTTGCTCCCTCACCATCCACCAAAAGCGGCAGCGTCAGAAACATCTTTGACAGTCTGCCCACCGAGCGGATCTCCAGCAGGATATCGTATCTGCCTTTATCAATAGCATAAGGCGTCAGTGAAAAGGCGGATCTCGTCACGGAGCAGCCCCCATGGCGCTGATTGAGATTGATACAAAGGGCGCGCCCCGGCCGGGCCGTCCAGGCCTCCGGCAAATGCAGAATACACTCCAGCCACTGCTGGCTGTGGAGATTGTTTGTAATCTTAATTTTAAATTCTTTTTCCAGCCCCTCCTGAATACTCAAATTGCCGCCATACTCAATGCAAATGTCAAACAGACAGCCGGATTTTCTGACGCACACCGGCGTGACGGAAATGTTATCCGCGAAAGATTCATAGTCGAAAACCCCCGTCCGTTCCACATTGCAGCCGGTCATATCCACAGGCGCAAACAATATCGTTCCCTTTTCATCAAATTTGTAATGACCGTGCAGAAATACCGGCATGAGCGCAATCACACGCTCCGTCAATTCCGATACCGTGCCTGGAACCTGCAGGCAGCCCTTGGTCCTGTCAATGGAAATCGTCTTAATCTCATCCCCAATGGGAGCAAGCCACTTTTCCTCAATGACCGCAGTTCCTCCCATGATTCCGAGAATGGAACCCAATGTACCGGCGGTACAGTCCCCGTCCTCACAGCAGCCCGCCGCAATGCAGATACTTCTGGAGAAATCTCCTTCCCCGTACACCCAGCCAATCATCATGATACCGATATTGCTGGGGGCGTCGTAGCCCAGGCTTCCTACCGGAACATCGGCCTCCGGCTCCTGGTCCCGGTAACCGCTTAACATTCCGAAGGAGCCGGGATATTGCCGCAGCACCGTTTTTCTTGCTTCTTTCCAGTCCATCCCTTTGTGATAGCAGTCAAATACGGTACGCACCACACCCGCAATGGCACAGTCCTTGGGGATAAAGGATAGAGCAAGCTCTATCAGTCTGTCCCTGTCGTTCTCCACAAAGGCCGCGCTTTCCAGGGCCGCGCAGAAAATTTCTCCGTACATTCCCTCGCCGGCATGGTCGCAGATAGCGTCCTCATAGGCATATTTCACGGCAATCTCCGGATGTCCCGGTGCCAGACAGGCCCATATCTCGCTTCGGATAAAGCAACCGCAGCTGTCCTTGTTATGATTGTGATACCAGCCGGAAATGGGGGGCTCCAGTCCGCTGCGGAGATTATTTTTTCCTGCGCCGTACTCGGACCAGTCCGCAGTGATATAGGAAATCCAGTATTCCCCCAGAATCTGGGCATTTACATTTCTGCCGTATTTCTCGGCGGCATTCAGCCAGATAAGCTGCAGATCCAGATCGTCATTGGGCAACACGCCCTGGGACAGATCATGGGTATAATAAGTAAGGTCGTAAACGCCCCGGATACACTCGAAGGGCGCTCCCAGGGTCCCTCCGATATTTTTGCCCAGCCAACAGGCCTTTACCTTATCCTTATAAGCTTCAAATGTCAGTTGCATGTTTCTTCTCCTCCATCCGTGATTTTTGAAAATGTGATACCGAAAAAAACGGGCCGTACTCATTTCATTTTCAGTATAAATAATGTCAGAAAAAGTAAAATAGGCATTTTTTACAAAGTAGTAGGCATTTTTTACATGGCGCTGCCTAAAAGCGGCTGTCCCTTACGCCCCTCCGGCGGCCCCGCCGCTGTCACTCATGGCCGCCCCGCTGCCGCGGAACTGGGCCGGGGTCTGATGATAGATTTCTTTAAAATTCCGATAAAACCGTTTTTTGTCCGTGTAGCCCACACTTATCATAATCTCCTCATTGGTCATGTCCGTATCCCGAAGCAGCCTGCCCGCCTCCAGGATCCGCTTTTCCTTCACATACTCCGACAGGCTCTTGCCGCAGCAGGAGCGAAACATCCGGCTGAAATAAGAAGAGTTATAAAAGCTGCGCTCCGCCATCTCTTTCAAGGTAATCTTCTCGAAGCATTTTTCATCGATATAGGAAAGACACTCCGCCATGATCTGGTTGACATAAGTCCCCGCCTCTTCCATCCCATTGGCACTCTTTAACTTCCGCAGAAATCTGGAGAACAGTACTCTGCTGTACCCGTTTAGGATGGAAAGGTATCCGGTCTCCTTTGCGGCGAATTCCTTCTCCATCTCCTCAATGATGTTCCGGATTGCCCGAAACTCATCCCCGCCGAAGTGGGCCACCTGAAAGGGGAGGTGGTCCGTGTCTTCATATTCCTGGAAAATGGAAATGGCGAAAATTTCATATATATTTTCCGAATGAATCAATTCCTCGCTGAAATATTCCGGCACATAGAGCAGATTATAATACCCGAAATCCTCCTCAGCCTCAAACATATGGGTCTGTCCGTAATTAACAAAGAACAAATCCCCCGGGGAAGCCTGGTATTTTACTCCGTCAATATACTGGGTACAGGTACCCTCCGCAATAAAAATCAATTCCACAAACTCATGGACATGCAGCTTACAGCTTCTGTCCCGCGCGCAGCGGATAATATTAATTTTTTCCTCCGGATTCATATAGTGCTTCAGATGAAAGGTATACATTTTGAGCCCTCCCTTGTCTTAAAGCATACCACGAAACGACGTCAAAGGTCAATAACACTCCTGGGGTTCTTTATCATCCCGTATGCCGCGAAAAACCGGCTGGCGGAAGGAATCCTTATCCGTGGGCATGGATTCCACGATACACACCAGCTCCGGCTCCAGCCATACGGCACCCTCGTTTCCTTTGGGAACCTCAGAAAAAGGCGCGCTGTCCCTTTTGGTATATCCATGCTCCCGCAAGGCCCGCAGGCTTACCCCCAGCGTGACATGCCCCCGGCAGACAAGACCATTTTCCCCGTATTGCCCCAGAATCAGACTTGTCCTGTTATTTTCCTTTTGCAGATAACCGCATATCACGCAGTCCTCCGTATCCAGCACCTTGCTCTTGATCCAGTCCCTGGTGCGCTTGTCAAAGTAATATCTGCTGTCTTTTTTCTTTGCCACAATCCCTTCCAGCCCCTGCTCCTTTGCCAGCTGAAACAGCCGCTTCCCGCCGGATTCCACATAGCGGGACACACTTATCCGCTCATTTTCACAGAAAGAGGCGGCCAGCAGCTCCTTCCGCTTCATCAGCGGAATATCCGTCAGCAGCTCGCCGTTCCGGTACAAAATGTCATAGGCAACAAAGGAGGCCGGGTATCTTGCCCCGGCCAGCCGAATCTTAAAGGAGTCCGTCATCATGACCCGCTTTTGTATTTCATAAAAATCTGTTTTTCCGTTCTTTAAAATGAACAATTCTCCGTCCAGAATACAGGTTCCGGTTATCTGCCGGTGAATATCCGCAAGCTCCGGGACATGGGAAATCAGCTTCCTGTCCCTTTTATTTCTTAAATCTGTCCCGGCACTGTCAAGATACGCGATACAGCGGATACCGTCCAGCTTAATCTCATAGATATACTGTTCGGAGTCAAAGGCCTCCCGCTGCTGTCCGATCAGCATGGGTCTGATTCCCTTTTCCGCAAAAATATCCATCAGACCATCCTCCTTGGCAGCCGTAACGCCTCCATCATGCCGTTCCCCTCTGCAGCCATAACGCCTCCATCATGCCGTTCCCCTCTGCGCCTGCGACATCTCCACCGTCCGCTTCATGGCCTCCATCAGATCGATAATGTTGCCAGGGGCGCTGCTGTCGGCGCTTACGATCTCCTGCCCCTGTATCTTTGCCTCGATGGCTGCCCGGAGCCTGGCCTGATATTCGTCGTGATACGCCGCGATATCAAAATTTTTCGTCATGGTCTGAAGCATGGTCTTTGCCATCTCCAGTTCCGATTTTTCTATCCGGACCTTTGGGACGGTTTTGGGCAGTTCCTGGATTTCTTCCTGGTAAAACAGGGTTTTTGCCATGAGAATCTCTTTGGTGGGATACAGCACCAGCAGCTGCTCATTGGTGCCGATGACCGTTTTGGCAATGGCAACCTCTTTCCGGGACAGCATGGCCTGCCGAAGCAGCTCATAGGCTTTCTCGGCTCCCGCCTCCGGGGAGAGATAATAATTTTTCTCGTAGTAAATCTGGTCCACCTCGGTCATCTTGGCAAAATGCTCAATATGGATGGTTTTGTCTTTCCTGGTTTTGATTTTTTCCAGTTCCTCCTCAGAAATCGTCACGTACCGGCCTTTTTCAAATTCATAGCCTTTGATGATATCCTCGCTTTTCACTTCCTTCTGGCAGGAGGGACAATACTTTTTGTACCGGACCCGCTCAAAGGAATCCTTACAAAGCTGGTTGAAGGAGACGCTGATATCCCGCGTGGTCCTGTAAAGTCCCACCGGGATATATAGAAGTCCAATGGATATCGCTGATTTATGTGCTGCCGCCATACGAATCACCTCGTTTTTGGGATTAGTATGCGTAAAAGGCAGGAAATTATCAACAGCATTCCAACAACGTCCACCTTCAATTTTTTATAAAATCCCGTCCGCATCCGCTGCAATACAACGACATGACCTTTGGTTTATGATAGGTTCCACAGTCCGGACAATACCAACTCCCATCCGATAACGGAACGACACTCACATAGTTGTTCTTTTTTACCATTTGCAAATCCGGATTGGCTTTTGCTCTGCTTTCGATATTGCGCATTGCCAGGGGCGCAATCGAAATCCCTTTTCCGTGTCCGCCATCTGATAAATATTTAAAATCGAACCTTTTTTTCTTTATCAAAAATGAACCACATTTCTGGCAATATTGCGTGCCGGATAAATTTGAAAAACCGCATTTCTTACATTTTACCATTGAAGCCTCCTCGTGGTATGAACGGAGCGCTCTTATCTGACAATTCCCTCGGGCACCCTCTTATTTTATTGAAACATAGTTTTAATTGCCAGTCAACATTTTACGCATTAATTATTTGTCAAAGTGTGGGTGTAATGCTCCACCCACACCTTGGAAGTCAGAAAAATCTCTTTCCGCGGAATGCCGCTCTTTTTCATGGCAGAGCCAACTTCCTCCTCGTTGAAGTATGACTGCGCAGTATCCAGGCTGCGGTATCCCACCTCCAGAGCGTCCAGCACACACCGCTCGCATTCATCCTTCGTTACCTGATATACGCCGTATCCCAGAATCGGCATTTTTACTCCATTTGATAAGGTTACATATTCCATAGTGATTCCTCCATATTCTATATTTTTTCTGCTCATCCACAGTCGGCGTTGTCGTTTAAATTTTTCCGGAAAGCGCTTTTGCCTCTCTGCCGTTCGTTGCCATTCCTACATACGTCATGCCATACATTCTCGCAAAGCGGCTCATGGTATATTCTGCTTTTTCTAACATCCAGCTTTCCGGCGCGGCTCCCTGGAACAGAAAGACAAACTTTCTTCCTTGCAGCGCACCCGACGGAATCGGGCCATAGAAACGGTCAATCAGGTTCCTAACCATTCCGCTCATGTTGTGCCAATAAACAGGGGAACCGATAACGATCGTATTCGCCGCCTTCATCTGTCCAACGATTTCCGTAAACTGGTCATCCTCAAAGTTCTGCCCATATCCGTACACTTTGCCGTCCATCAGCGTTCTTGCCAGTTCCGCCGTGTTTCCATTTTTATTCGGGCTTCCATTGATAAATAAAATGCTCATTTTGATTCCTCCTCATATTTTTCTCATATTTCCTATGGCTGCCATATCCAGCACAGCCCATTATAAAAATATTCCATCGCATACTCCCCGCTGTGGGTGCCGCCCTCCTGTTCCAGAAAATACAGATTTCCGTCTCTTTCATTATCGGCATACCGGAAGGTGCCGTCACTAACACCAGCCATCGCCTCAATCTGATATTTGAAAGAGGAATAAGCAAAGTCATCCGTACCCGATGCCGCAAAGATGAAGAAGTCACTCCATGTATGCCCGGAATCTGTTACCATGGACGCCATATATTCTCCATCCGACGTCAGATTTCCGCTGGACGGCATAAAGTAGCGGAACTGGTCCAGACAATACTGGAAAGTCCTCCAGGTTGCCGCAGACCCCATGGAAAATCCGGCAAAGGCGCGGTGGTCTCTTGAGGCCTGAAGCCCTTTTGCAGTCGTATCCTCCGCATAGGTGCTGTAAGTTCCCTCGACCGCCGGTATCAAATCATTGACCAGCTCTCTGTGATAATTCTCTGTCAGGCGAAGCGCCAGGCTGTAATTTCCGCTGTCCTCCGGGCTGGTATTGTTGTATGTGGGACACACCACGATCATGGGCCGGATCTCTCCAGCCGCAATTCCATTGTCCAGAACATTCTTAAATGCAGCCGGGCGGTCCGGTGTGCCAAGATACGTTGTCTCATTGCTCCAGCCGCCGTGCATCAGATAGAATACGTTATATTTTTCCTCCTCAGAATATCCATAAGGCAGATATACGATTGCTCTTTTATGAAGCACCTGGCTCTGCTCCTCATAAGACATGGATTCATAAGTATCATACTCCAGTTCCACCAGCATGCCAGGATATTCCGATTCTTCAAAATACTCCTCCGGTATCTGTGCCAATTCCTTTGGCAGCACTGCATTTGTCACCGCTTCATCATTCCTTTCTGCTGTCTGAGCCGTATCATCACGGATTTCTTCCTCTCTTGTTTCCGGTATTTCTCCGGTACTGTTCCCGGCTCTGTTTGAGCCGCATCCTGCCAATATTAACATTACTGCCAATATCGCTGCCAACAGTCTCTGTTTTTTCATTGTCTTTCGCCTCGCATCATTTGCCTTTACCAATTGCTATCTATAGTATAAATAAATCGAGGCTTCCGCAGAAGTCTCGATTCGTTTATCAGTTTATACCCAAAGGTTTTAGCTGAAAATCCATTACTGCCCGATTTTCACAAATAATGCTGTGCCTGGGCCTGGTACAGCTCATAATAGCGCCCCTGTCGGTCCAGAAGCTCCTGATGGATGCCGAACTCTGCTATTTTCCCCTGCTCCAGGACCAGAATATTGTCGCAGAACTTACAGCTGCTCATGCGGTGGGAGATGTATACGGCGGTTTTTTCGCCCATCAGCCCATTAAAATTCTCATAAATCTCCGCCTCCGCAACGGGATCTAAGGCGGCGGTAGGCTCGTCCAAAATAACGAATGGCGCGTCCTTGTACAAGGCCCTGGCAATGGCCACCTTCTGGGCCTCGCCCCCGGATAGGGCCTCGCCGTCTCCCACCTCGTGGTACAACAGGGTGTGCCTGCCCTCCCGCATATGCTCCACCCGCTCCGTCAGGCCCACCTGCTTCAGCACCCGGGCAAGCTTTTCTTCATCCACGTTCTCGGAGCCCGCAATATTTTCATCCAACGGAAAATGATACAATTGAAAATCCTGGAACACTACGGAAAAAATCTGAACATATTCATCGTAGTCGTACTTTCCGATGTCGATTCCGTTTAATAAAATCTGCCCCTCCGTAGGCTCATAGAGGCGGAGCAGCAGCTTGATCAGCGTAGTTTTCCCTGCTCCGTTTTTGCCCACCAGTGCCAGCTTCTCCCCTACCCGGAATGTGAGATTGATATCCTTGAGAACATACTGCTCTGTGTCGGGATATCGAAAAGACACATGGCGAAAACTCAGCTCGTACTGGTTGTCTATCCTTTTTTCAATTGGCAGGGTGCCGTCATAGTGCATGTTGGGCCGGTTGATAAATTCCTCATAGGTTTTTAGATACTCATTGGAGTAATCAATATCAATACGATATTTCATGGCATTTCGAATACTGTCCATCATAGTGATAATAGCTCCTGCGTACATCAGTACCTGTCCGGTAGAGACACTCCCTGCCATGGCTTTTAGCACAATATACCCATAGGTAATACCCGCCAGAAGCTGCAGAACAAAGGACATGGCTCCATTGTATTTACCATTGTATCTCCCGTATTCTATGTATCCTTTTGCAATCTCAAATATAGCCCGGAATTTTTTCACAAAGTAAGACTGTGTTTGATACAGCCGAATATCCTGTCCCCATTCTTCCGACATCATAAAATTTACTATATAACTCGCCAGTGTATTAGAACGCTCATTTTCTAAATTCATTTTAAGGCTTTTTTCACCTATCTTCTCGAAATTTTTCTTCCCCAGCCACAAAACTCCTGCGAAAGCCGCCGCCAGCAGTGCGGTGGACAACACAAAGACAAATATACTCTCCTTTTGAAAATCCGACCGAAGTAACAGTAATGCCACAAAACCGCAAGCAAAAAATACCTTTGCAAGCTCCGTAAAATAGCTATACATCAACTGAAGCTGATACTTTATTCCGCCATGCCCGTTTTCCCCCTGGCGCACCCGCCGGAAGCTCTGCAGGGTTTCCGTTCGCTCGATTTCCTCATATTCCATGGAAAATGCCTTCTGCGCCGTACGCTTCTTCGCATTCAATTCCGCAGGATAGGTGCCGTGTTGGTAAATTCTGTTGCAGGCCGCAGCCAGAAGCTGCACCAGCAGAACCGATAACACCAGCACAATCACCCATCTGGTGGCAGTGCTATAGGCCTGTGCCAGCAGGCTGTCCAGAATTTTCGCATACAGGAAACTGTCGATGTAGGTGACAACCGCGGCGGAAACGGACCCGAAAAGGATGATGTATTTCATGCTTGGAAAGGACTTTGTCTGAAACAAAATAAAATGCCACATTTCCTTTATAGACATTCGTTTTGCAGTTTTCATTTACGCTTCCTCCCGATAATATTTGCTCTGTATCTGAAACAATCTGGCATAAGCCCCGTTCTGCCCCATCAGTTCCTCATGCGTTCCCCGCTCCTTGATTTCCCCCTGCTCCAGCAGAAGAATGCTGTCGCAGAACTGGGTAGAAGCCAGCCGGTGAGAAATAAACAGGGCGGTTTTGTCCCGAAGAATCTTACTGTAAGCCTCATAAATCTCGTTTTCCGCAAGCGCGTCCAGCGCCGCGGTGGGTTCGTCCAGCAGCAGCAGCGAAGGGTTCCGGTAAAGAGCCCGTGCCAGCAGGAGGCGCTGGGTCTCTCCCCCGGAGAGACGAATCCCATCCTCCTTCACATCCTTACCCAGATAGGTGTAAATCCCCTGGGGCAGGGACTTTACTTTTTCCTCTATCCCTGCAGCCTCCACGGCTTTCCACACTCTGCTTTCCTCAAAGTCCTCCCGAAGGGCAATATTTTCCCCGATGGAATAGGACAGAACACAGGGATTCTGAAAAATGGCTGCAGTGTGGCGCATAAACTCTACGCGATTCAGTTCCCTGGTATCTATGCCGTTCACGTAGACGTTTCCGGAGGTGGGTAGATACAGCCCGGCCATCAGCTTCACCAGTGTGGACTTCCCCGCACCGTTAAGCCCTACCAGTGCCAGGTGCTCTCCGGGTTTCATGCGAAAGGATACCTCTTTCAGCACCG
The DNA here is from genome assembly GCA_944381535.1 of uncultured Lachnospiraceae bacterium. Taxonomy (GTDB): domain Bacteria; phylum Bacillota; class Clostridia; order Lachnospirales; family Lachnospiraceae; genus 14-2. The sequence goes on along the minus strand of CALWLN010000189.1, from coordinate 7,194 downwards.
GTTCTTCAGCCCCCTCGTACCGGTAGGATACCTTGTCAAAGACAATTTCCATCTGTTCAAAGCCCTCGTCCGGCACAGTACCCTCGTCCCCGGTATCGTTTTTCAAGTCCAGATAGGTTCTCAAATCATCAATCTCTCCGCTGGTCTTTCGGATTTCCACCGCTTTTTTGCTGATTTCCGTAAACCAGGCCGCAAATCCGCTGATAATGCCCAGATAAAACACAAATTCTGTCACAGACATGCCATTTTGCAAAAGAGATATCAGATACAGGTAGCATACCAGAGTGCGCAGAGCATTTACGACAATCTCCGTAGCCTCCCCCAGAAAGCGGACCAAATCATAGGAAAAATTCAGCCGCCGCTCTGTTTTTATGGCGCTCTCGTATTTTCCAATCAGCCAGGGGCTTAAATGAAAGATGCGGATATCCTTTCCTCCGGCGATATTATCCACAGCCCTGTCAATGTGGCCCACAATCCGCTCCTGGCTGGCAATTCTTCCCTTTACTCTTGCATAAGCCTTTGTGGCAAGGTTTGACACCAGGGCAGTAACGATACTTAAGACCAGCAGAAATAGCATAATTCTGACATTCAGCCCTCCCACAAGGAAAATATATACCACAAAACCCAGAATGTTCGCCCCCAGAGCCTGTGCATTTCGAACTGTCCCTTCCACTCCCGCCTGATTACCCCAGAGACTCATACCTGCCTTTTGCGACAACTGCCGGACTTTGCTGGACTCAAACTGCTCCAGGGAAGTTTCCATATTTTTACTTAGAAAGGATTCATAATGATAGTATATGCGCACACCAATTACATTCATCGAATTAGACCATTCCAGATAGGTATGCAACCAGCTTATCCCCCCATACACAAGAAAAATGGTAAGGATACTCACAAGAATGACCGGCAGCATCATCCCACTGTCCACAAGCCCCACCACCAGAGCGCTGACGCCCGAGGCAATCATAGGTAAAACGGCAAACAAAACGGCTGCCAGAACCATTTGGACGATAAAGCCTGGCTTATCCTTGGCAACAGGCTTAAGTATATATAGAATATTGCTGACTACACTGTGCTTTTTCGTTTCCATGTTCTTCTCCCTTCAGATATTTTACCGGAAAGCACCTCCGTCAAAAATAACCTACGCTGCTTTCCACGTCTCATTGCAAAGCCTATTATACCACTAATTTCCCCCAAAATAAAAATCGTGCGCGAACTGTAAAAATTCGTGCACAAGTGGTAAATTGCCAGCTATCCCCTACAACGGCAGCATGACCTCTGTCACAAACACCCCCGGTTCATTTTTCCGGTTGATGAAACCGTCATATTTTTTCACAATATTATCTACCGCTCCCCCTTCTCCACCTCCCGGCAAGCCTCCAGGGCGTTGTCGATCAGATTCCCGATAAGCACACAAAAATCAATGTCCGAGACCGTCATGTGCTCGGGAATCACCGCCTTGTAGTCGCAGGGGATTCCATTTTCCAGGGCCAGGGAAATTTTTGCGTTCAAAATGGCGTCCACATTTACATTTCCTGTGTCAAACAGCAGCCGTATGTCGTCCAGATCCGTCTCCAGATGATCCAGATACTGCCGGGCCTCCTGAATGTTGTCCTTGGCCAGATAGGCCTTCACGGACTGCATGTGGTTGTGATAATCGTGCCGCCAGCCCCGCATGGTCTTGTAAATATGACGAACCTCCGCCATCTCCTGGGACAGCAGCTTATTTTGATAGTCGATGATCGCCTTTTCATATCGCTTCTGAAAAATACTGCGCAGGGCGAGCGATATCACGGCCAGAGCCAGCACCGCAGCCGCCGACACCGCCAGCGCAAAAATCCATTCTGTTCTCATAAATTTTCCCTTATAAACGCCTCGTTTAATGCCTGATACATGTTCCGGCTTACCGGAAGCTCCACATTGCCTGTAAGAACACAGCTTTGCCGCCCGATACGCTGGATTTTCGTAAGGTTCACCGCCACGCTCCGATGGCAGCGGAGGAAGTTTCCCCCGGCGGCATTTAATGCCTCCACCATATCGGAAAATTTTTTCTTAGTAGTGATCGTCTCCTCATTCCCGTGGAGGGTGGTGTAGTGACCGTTGACCTCCACATATAACAGGTCTCTCAGATAAAGCTTCCGCATCTCCCCGGAAATTTCCAATAAAAGATAGGGGTCCGCCTCCCCCAGACTTTCCGTCAGAGCCGAAAGGAGCTCCGCCGTCCGCCGGGGCGTCAGCGGCTTTAAAATGTAGCGCCAGATTTCCAGCTCGTAGCCCTCAAAGACATGGCTGGAATCGGAAGTCAGAAAAGCAATGCGGGCCTTTTTATCCCGCTCCCGCAATTTCTTCGCCAGCGTAAAGCCATCCATCCCGTCCATGGCGATGTCCAAAAGCACCAGATCGTAGGGCAGGGCTTTCGCCTCGTCCAGCGCAAAGAGGAATTCCTCCGCCGTGGAAAATAACTCCACCGTGCAGCTTATGTTCCGCTTCTTTGCCCAGGAATCCATATATTCTTTTGCCAGCTCCGCCTGAGCCTGCTCATCCTCACAGTACGCGATTCGCATGTCGCTTTCCTGCTCCTTTCGAAAAACAGCTGTATCCGGCCATTTCTTCATATCATTCTTTTCTTATTTTTATGCTATGGGGAAGTTCGAAGAACTTTCCTTAAAATAAGAGTAATATCACACCCACTCCCGGATAAAGGTTCTCATGTGACGGAACAAAAATTCCGTCAGTTCCCCAATCTCCATGGTACATTCTGTTTCCGACGGGTCGATCCGCCGGATACTGCTGCCGTTCCGGTCCGCGCGAATCTCGTAGCTTCCCTCATTGGCTGCTATTATGTCATCCTGCACCTGTACCTTTAGGACAAAGGGCCTATGACTTCGCAACATCAGACACAGCACCTTAAGGTCCAGGATACGCACCATAAAATCCATCTTGGAAACCGTAACGTCGGAAGAGAGGAATGAGAATTCCTGTCCGGCAAAATTCCCTGCCTCCGGATACCGGTCCAGGCGCCGGATGTCCTCCTCCGCCGGCTGCTGAAAAAGCCATTCTCTTACCAGCACCGGAAATTCCTCCCGGTATTCCGGCAGCACCAGAATTTCCTGAAGCTCGATATTTTCTTCCTCCCTTCCATAACAGAAAATGCCTGCCAGACCTGTTTTATATCTCAATAAAACCAGTCCGCCGTTCTGGCAAGCCATCTCCGCCAGCATGCGCCGGTAATACTCCGCCGTCCGCCCTGGATAAATGTCGTACTCCCGGCTCAGAAATTCGTTGGCAAACGCCACCATGGCCGGGATATCCGATTCCGTGGCCCTGCGTAAACGGATATCCGCTTCTCTGCTCCACCGAACACCGGATTCCGCTTCTCCATGCAGCCCAAGGTTCTTCCCGCTGGTTTCAGTTACCTCCGCTGCCTGCAGATCCTGCCGCTGTCTAGCGGGAATCCACTGTCCCTCATATTCCGGGTACTGCTCCGTTGACACAAACACAAACCCCGCCGACTGGTAGACTCTGGGATTCGCCGGAATCAGAAAGGTGAAGGGCCGACGCTCCTTTGCCATATCAAGAAGCGCCCTCTTAAGCACCCTGGCCATCTTCCCCTGTCTGCGCACGGAGGCCGCTGTGGCTACCGCCACCACATAATTGACCATGACCGGCTCTCCGCAGACCTGAAATTCATAGGGGTTCAGATGTATCATCACCTGAATTCCTGCCTCCTCCATCACCAGAATCTGATTGTCTCTTGTCTTATAGGTGTAATAATAATCCACAAAGGCCTGGCTGTCCTCCGGAAAATTTTCCTGATACATGGCCTTCGTCTTTCCTTTTTCTTCCTGGGTCAGATATCGAATCATTGCTGTCTGCACCCTCCGCAGCCCTGGCAGTTTCGCTCCTGGCTGTCCGCAACACCGAAGCTGCCCTCGTAAAGGCCGGTGAGAGAACAAATGGCCTGACTGGCAATGCCTTCCTCGGTTCCGGTAAATCCCAGTCCCTCCTCGGTGGTGGCCTTCACATTTACCTGGCCCTTCTCAATCTGAAGCACCCGGGCAATATTTTCCTCCATCTCCTGAATATAGGGTCTCAGTTTCGGCTTCTGGGCAATGAGAGTGGCGTCGATATTTTCAATGACATACCCCTCCTCTGCCAACAATGCGCCCACCTGCTCCAGCAGCTTCATGCTGGAAATTCCCTTATACTTAGGGTCAGTGTCCGGGAAATGCTTTCCGATATCTCCCAGAGCCGCCGCTCCCAGCAATGCGTCCATAATGGCGTGGACCAGCACATCCGCGTCCGAATGTCCCAAAAGCCCCAGCGTATGGGGTATGGTCACCCCACCTAAAATCAACTCCCGGCCTTCTACCAGCCGGTGCACATCATATCCCAGTCCTACTCTCATGAAAAACTCCTTTATAATTTGCTTCCTATACAACTTCCGTTGACAAAAGGGGTTGATAACCAACCCCTTTTATTTTCCTTCATAAGTGATAATACTATCCACGTTATATTTTTTCAGTTTTTCCCGGCCCTTCAGTCCGGCCAGCTCCATCACGAAGCAGATTTTCACCACTTCACCGCCCAGCTTTTCCACCAGTCCGGTGATGGCCTCGATGGTCCCGCCTGTGGCGATCAGATCGTCCACGATAACCACCTTCTGGCCCGGCTTCACAGCGTCCTTGTGCATTTCAATGACGGCTGTCCCGTACTCCAGGTCATATTCCGCCTCGATGGTCTCACAGGGAAGCTTACCCTTCTTCCGCACGGGAACGAAAGCCTTATGCTGTGCGTAAGCCACCGGCACGCCAAAGATGAATCCCCTGGATTCCGGCCCTACCACCACGTCATAATCCACACCTTTTAACATATCCAAAAGCCCGTCTATGGCAAGGGCAAGTCCGTCCGCATCCTGTAAAATACTTGTCACATCTCGGAAAATAATCCCCGGTTCCGGAAAATCCGGAATACTTCTTACATAATCCTCTAATTTTTTCATGGTCACCCTCCAAAAAAATTCGTTGGTACACTCCATGAATTATTATAGACATTTTTGCGAGGTTCGTCAACTATCTTTCCGGCGTAAAACGTAACAGTTCTGACAGCTAGCCACAGACCGCCTTCTCCGAAGGCTATTCGCTGCTGCGCAGCTCCTGTCTGTGGCTGATTGGCATTCAGCCAATCAACGGCAATAAAAAGACAGCCCTTAGCAAATAAATTTGCACAGTCTGTCTTTTCATTGCCTAGCTGTCTAAACTGCTACTAAAAATCACGTTGCGGTATCTGGAAAGCACTTTCAAAAGAATCCCTCCCATAACCACACAGGTAATCACTTCTCCGATTCCCACAGTCACAGCATTGAAGGGAATGGACCAATCGACTCCGTGATACATCGTGGTAAATCCGTACCCGTATCGCAGCACAAAGGGCACGATGACCATGTTTGCCGCCACCGGCGGCAGGGTGCATAAAACCTTATGCTTTCGAAGATAATACGTTCCCACGGCGCCAATCAGCGTAGCGATACTGCCGCACACCACATCCACCAGCATACATCCGGTCAGAAGGTTCGCCAAAAAACACCCCAACCACAAGCCCGGGATGGCCGCCGCAGTAAATACGGGTAAGATACACAATGCCTCGGAAATTCGTACCTGAATGGTACCGGATGCCAGCCCCAGGGAACTGCTGACAAAGGTGAGCGCTACATAGATGGCCGCAATCATAGCCGCCTGCACAATGAATAGTACGTTTTTGGTTCTCATGATTCTGTTCTCCTTTAGTTTTGTTTTACGTGTGGAAGGTCTCGAACACACGATTCATTTAACGCCGGGAATCGGCGGCAAGCCCTATAGACCTTGGTTTTGATGGGCTTTGCAACGCTCCATAGTATAGCATAGAATGATTAAAAAATCAAGAAAAGTTCAAAAACTTTACAGAGGGCAGCAGGCATGTTATACTACACACATACCTCTGAATAATATTCCAAGAAAGGAAGTGTTACTATGGCATTACCAGTAACAACCCCTTATACCATTGCTGATATTTACGCCCTGCCGGACGGCCAGCGGGCGGAACTGATTGACGGTCAGATGTACATGATGGCCCCACCCGACCGAAATCATCAAAAAATAGCAAGCGAACTTTCCACAAGTATAAGTTCCTACATCAAATCAAAAGGTGGTTCCTGTGAGCCATATTTTGCTCCATTTGCCGTATTTTTAAGTGAGGACAATAAAAACTATGTCGAACCCGATATAAGTGTTGTTTGCGATACAAGCAAGCTTACGGATAAGGGTTGCTCCGGCGCGCCCGATTGGGTCATTGAAATTGTTTCTCCGAGCAGCAGGAAAACAGACTATTTCATAAAGCTTTTCAAGTATCGCAGTGCCGGAGTACGGGAATACTGGATTGTAGACCCTGACAAAAACCGAATCATGGTATACAACTTTGAATCTGAAGAATCCGGAGAGTATACCTTTTCCGACACAGTCAAAGCCGGCATATACCGGGATTTAGAAATTGATTTCGCCACAATACATCTTTAATATTTCAAGAAAGGACGTGTCTGTATGGCGCTACCATTATCAAAACCATATACCATTGAAGATATTTACGCTCTGCCGGAAGGCCAGCGCGCGGAGCTGATTGACGGTCAGATGTACATGATGGCTCCGCCAAGCCGGGTTCATCAAAAAATATCCGGCGCACTATATCACAGAATAATCAGCTACATCGAATCCCATAATGGCTCATGCGAGGTTTATGCCGCACCCTTCGCCGTATTTTTGAGCAAGGATGACCTCAACTATGTGGAACCGGATATTTCTGTCATTTGTGATAAGAGCAAACTCTCGGACAAAGGCTGCCACGGAGCGCCGGATTGGGTGATTGAGATTGTCTCCGCCAGCAGCAGACGGATGGACTATTTCACGAAATTGTTCAAATACCGCTCTGCCGGTGTCAGAGAATACTGGCTTGTAGATCCGGACAAAAACCGGGTGACTGTCTATGATCTGGAACATAACGATGTGAATGAATATACCCTTGCCTCTTCTGTGAAGGCCGGAATTTATCCGGACTTTGAAATTGATTTTCAGTCCTTGAATATTTTGGGTGAAGTGAAAAGTTAAATTCCACTCTGAAAAGGTTCTCGGGAAGAGTAGAAATCACTCATGCAAAGACTGGATT
>CALWLN010000188.1 GCA_944381535.1 uncultured Lachnospiraceae bacterium | reverse complement strand
AGCGAAAAGAGTCCCTTTAAAGCGGAGCGCAAGTGGAGACAGGCCAGCGACAATTTCGCGTATTGTCTGCGGACAGGGGCATCCCTGGAAGTAGACTGGAAGCCGGGAAGAGAATCCAGACTGGTGTTGGATAAGCTTTATGAAAGCGCCAGAAATGGCGGAGTCTGGACCCGTATTGAGGAATAAAATATGAGTTATAGTACGGAAAAAAAGATGGATTTGCGTCCCTATCTGGAGGATTTGGAGAGGCGGATCTGTCCGGAAGAAGAAATGCGTCTGGAGCAGGAGTGGATAGAATTTGCGGACGGAAAATGCAGCGAGGATGTTTTTGTACCGCGCCGAAAAACGGCGGAGCCGTCCATTTCCTGGCCCCATGTGATGATAAATGACGCGTTAGAGTCCTATGATCTGATGATTTTGCAGCAGCTGACAACCTGCTCGGAGAATCTGCGTCTGGGTGGAGGCGAGCTTTTAAGCGTTCGCTCCAACTATGGCACGGGAATTATTCCAACCATGCTGGGAGCGGAATACTTTCCGATGCCCTATGAGACGGATACCCTTCCCGGCTCCCGCCCCTTTGCCGGCGGCAAAGAGGACTTGCTTAAGGTGATTGCGGAATACAAACCGGATTATACCAAAGGGCTTGCGGGACGGGTGTTTGAGATGGCGGAGCGTTATCTGGAATTGACGAGGCAGTATCCCAACATTTCCCGGTTTGTAAATTTATATAATCCGGATTTGCAGGGGCCTCTGCCGTTGGCGGAGATGACCTGGGGCTCCGATATCTATGTGGACATGTATGAGGATGAAGAACAGGTGGAACTGGCCCTGGATTTTTTCACGGATATTTATATTGATTTCACAAAGAAATGGAAGAACCTCTGCCCGGATTTTGATAAAGAACATGCGGTGGAGTGGGGATTGCTTCACCGGGGAGGAACTATCATCCGCAATGACGCGGCCATGAATATCTCCGGCGATATGTACGCGGAATTTGTCCGTCCCCGTGACCAGCGAATTATTGATACCTTCGGCGGCTGTGTTCACTTTTGCGGAACGGGGCAGCATTATATTGACAAGGTCAGTGAGATAAAGGGTATATCCGGTATCAATATGTCCCAGCCGGAGTGGAACGATATGGAAATGATCTATCAGAATACCATTGACAAGGGGCTTGTGATCATTGGCATGCCGGAGGCGGAAGTGGTCCGGGCAAAAGAGGTCGGCCGGCCCCTTCGAGGCCTTGTGCATTGCGGCGCGTCTCTTGCCGCATGGGAGAAGAAAGCATGAATGTAGAGCAGAGAGATCAATTAGAACTGGTTTTGGTTGCGTTAAAACGGGATTTTTATCACCCGCTTAAGGAACTTCATTTTACCGGTTTTGAAGCGGAAAAGAAGCTTTCCCTGGAGGAAGCCGTAAGACATGAACGAACGGAATATCCGACGGGAGCCCGGTGGGGGAATCCATGGGAATACGCGTGGATGTTCGCCGATTTCACATTGCCGAGGGAAGCCTGCGGGGAGAGAATTGTGATGGATTTAAATCCCGGCGGGGAAAGTACCCTGTTTCTCAATGGGGAGCCTTTTGGCACCCGACGCAGGGATACGGTTCACCATGCCCATCACTATATTGTGGACCAGACCGTTGCGCGCTGCGCCAGGGGTGGGGAGAACTTCTCTCTGGCCATGGAGGTATATGCCGGGACGCCTTTGCCCGCATCTCCCAGAGGCCGCTGCGCCAGCGGGCCGGTGTTTCCGGAGGAGGGCGTGCTGATGTCCGGGACAGAGCCGGCAGTAATGGGGAGAAGCACCTTCGGTATCTGGAATGAGGAGGCGTATCAGCTTTGGCTGGATCTGACGGTCCTTTTGGACATCTATGACACACAGGGGGAGCATTCCTTTGTGCGGGAAAAGGTAGGATATGCTCTGGGCAGTCTGCTGAACCGCCTGGATCTGGAGCAGCCCCTGCCAAAGCGGAGAGAGAATTATAAGGAGGCCCGTAAGTTTCTGGCACCGCTTATGGAGATGAAAAACGGCACCTTTGCGCCATCCATGGGCGTCATTGCCAATTCCCATCTGGACGTGGCATGGTTGTGGCCCCTGGCCGAGACAGAGAGGAAAACCATTCGCACCTTTGCCCAGCAGCTTCGTATATTGGAAGAATATCCGGAAGCCAAGTTTCTGGCAAGCCAGTGCGTCCTTTATGAAATGTGTAAGCAGCAGGAGCCAAAGCTGTTCGATAAAATAAAAAAAGCAGTGAAAAAAGGACAGTGGGTTGCGGAAGGGGCCATGTGGGTGGAGCCGGATACAAATCTTTCCGGCGGAGAGTCCCTGATTCGCCAGTTTCTTTACGGGAAACGCTATTTTCGGGATGAGTTTGGCGTGGACAGCCGCATTGCCTGGCTGCCGGATACCTTTGGGTATTCTGCGGCTCTTCCGCAGATTTTGGCCGGATGTGATGTGGACGGCCTGACCACCCAGAAGATTTTCTGGACCTACAATGATGCCGAGCCCTTCCCCTATCATGCCTTCCGATGGAAGGGAATGGACGGAACCACAGTTCCCTGCTATCTGCATATGTTTTATGAGTCGGCTGTTGATGTTAAGACGGTCATGAAGCGTTGGGAGGACAGACTGGCGCAGGACGGCAGCGGCGATTTCTATCTGCCCTTCGGCTATGGGGACGGAGGCGCCGGACCCACCCGTGACGATATGGAGTTGATACGCAGAGAACAGGATTTACAGGGGGTTCCCAAGCTGCATTACGAAACTCCGGGAGAAATGTTTGAAAGAAGAACCGGGGAGAGTCTTCCAGTTTACCGGGGAGAGTTGTACTTTGCGTGCCACCGTGGAACCTACACTACCCAGGGGGCGGTGAAACGGGGAAACCGCAGAGCGGAACAGGCTATGCGTGCTTATGAGTTGTGGGCAGCCTGTGCCAAATGGGCCTGTGAGCAGGGGGCTGTCAGGGGAACCGGAGGATTGCGGACCTCATGGGCCGAAGAAACCGGTAATTTCAGCTATCCGGCGGCGGAGATTGAAAGAACCTGGAAAAAGGTGTTGTTGAATCAGTTCCATGATATTCTGCCGGGAAGCTCCATTGGCCGTGTTTATGAGGAGGCCTTAAAGCTCTATGAGGAGATAATGGAGGAGGCACAGGAAGGAACGTATGCTGCGCTGCGCAGCATGTCCGGGGACGGGGACGGCGTGACAATTTATCATACACAGTCCCGGGAGCGGACACAGCTTGTGCTGCTGGACGACAGGTTTGCGGAGGGCGCAGTGACCCGGGAGGGGGAGGCGGTCCCCTGCATGAAGGTTGAAGGCGGCGCTCTGGCCATGGTATCCCTTCCTTCTGTGGGCAGCGTATCCCTGCGCCCGGTTCGGAAGCGGCAGGACGCAGTTGCCGCAGTAGAGCATCCGGACGCAACCGCAGCGGGGAAGTTTGCGTTCGCAAAGGCCGTTGAGAACGGCTATATAATCTGGAACGATGTGCTTCGGGCTGTTTTTAATTTTGACGGACAGCTAATCTCAGTGTTTACTTTGGCGGACGGAGAGGAGCGAGTAGGCGGCGTATCGAATCGCCTGCGCCTGTATCGGGATGTGCCCCGCGCCTTTGATGCCTGGGACATTGACAGTCAGACAGAGGACAGGGAGGTGGAGCTTGAGGGACAGCGCAAATCCGCTGTTGTCCTTGCGGAGGGACTTAGGGCCTCCATTCGGTTCGTGACCCGTTTTGGGCAGTCCGTATTAACTCAGACCGTATCCCTGGATGCGGGGGCGGCCCGGATTGATTTTGATACCCAGGCGGATTGGCATGAACGCCATAAGCTGTTAAAGGTATCCTTTGATACGGGAGTGGAG
>CALWLN010000187.1 GCA_944381535.1 uncultured Lachnospiraceae bacterium | reverse complement strand
CGATAAAGAAAAGTGTACAGAAGCTATGCGAAAAAATGCAGTTTAACCCTAATGACCTAACGGGGCTCATGCTATAGGAGCGGACAGAGCCGCTTCTATAGCATACCTAATTTTTAAATCGTTACAGATATTATTAACTTTTCTGCTGGATGGGCCACATATAATACATATGATGAACGTTCCCGGTGGGTGGACCATATTGCGTACAATCATGATGTACATTTTGTGAAATCCGCAGGGAATGAGGGTGGCACAGGGGTAACATCTCCCGGAATGGCCTACAATATCATCACTGTCGGAAATACAAATATGACATCGCCATATGCGATCAACAATAGTTCGTCATACAATAATGGCGGTGCGAATATAAGCAGCAACCTGACGTTCAAACCCGATATCTCAGCCCCAGGAACATATAATAGCAGCGGCCGTAGTGGCACCAGCTATGCCGCACCGCTTGTCACAGGAACCATTGCTTTAATGTGTGAATACCAGCCAGCCTTAAAGACGAAGCAGCATATTGTGAAAGCCATCTTGGCGGCATCTGCATCTAAGGACAGCCGATATACCACTGGTTACAGTACTTTCAAGGAATATGGAGCAGGATTGCTTGATGCCCATGCTGCAATCTGGGTAATATACAAGGGAAATTATTCTTCCACCACAGGCTCTTTGTCGAGCGTGTCGGCCAGCCGAAGCTATAACATGACGGTCACGTCCGGCGACACAAGTATGCGTGTGGCCCTTGCCTATGCCAACCGTATCCAGTTTTCTTCAGGCAGCGGACATGCGGGCAGCACGGCGCCCAGCGGAACTATCGGCGAAATGAAGCTGGAGGTGCTTTCCCCAAGCGGAGCTCTTGTCCGTTCATGTGCCATCAGCGGAGCAAACCTCAAAATTGTACAGTTTGACCCAAGGAGTTATGGCACGGGAACTTATACTATCAAAGTAACATTAACCAGCCTCTCCAGCAACGGGACAACAAATTTCGGCGTTGCCTGGCGATAGGAAAGGAAGGAGATTCGCTTTATGGAAAAGAGTATATGGAAAACAGCCTTAGCATTGATTCTCATCTGTATTCTGACAGGCTGCGGATCCATGGATGAAAGGGCAGGGGGGACTACAGAGGATGGAGTTCAGCAGCAATATGAGACGGCAGCCCCTCCTGTCGCCAATGAAGCCATACAGAAAGAAGTGGTCTTCCTGAATTATATACCCAATGGCCTGGAAACCGATGATGTGGTCGGTGTCCGTTCCGCTTACGGGGAATATGATGGGGATAAGGACACGCTGTATGCGTATGCCGTGAATATAATCCCTTTGACAGATCATGAGAAGGATCCACCGGAGCAGCCGGAAGACTATCCGGAGAAGCAGCCAGAGGAATCCGAGGAAGCATGGCGGATGCGGCGTGATATTTTTCTTGCGGAAAAAGCCGTGGAGGTTATGGAGAGCATGGGGGTAACCGTGTTATACGACCACCCTCTCTGCGCTTACGGGAAGCGGAATTTGGAACTGGAAGCATATTACAGCCCGGAAAACTGGGGGTATGAGCATTGCGTGGTGATTGGGACAGAGGATGAGATTGCGAATGTCTTTGGAAAATGGGGACTGGAAACAGAAGGATATCTTTTACGGGCAAAGTCCGCCCCCCGTCCGGAGACCCTTGAGGTATTGAAGGAAAAGGGCTGGGATTTCCAGTTGGATTTTTCAGAGAAGGAGCCGGGTGCTTATGCACCCTATCTGGGCAGTGATTTATATGTGGTACAGACAGTGACCCTGCAATGATCAAACAGAATAATGAATGTTTGGAAGATTGACTAAAACTAAAAATGTATGATATAGTATTGTCTACATGGAGGAATTTAATGATGTTCTATATTTCAAATGTCATGAAACTTAATCGACTAGTTTGCTCCGCAGAAAAGGATAACGACGAGACATTTTGCGGAGCTTAATACAGAGGACGTTACCTCTAATTTCGTCGGTGATAACGGCATAAAAGGCATAATTTTGGCTATGTCCGATTAGGTGTCGCTATTTCCGATTAATATTTAAGCAATAAGGCGCGGATGTTTCGTCCGTGGCCTTATTGTTTGTATAAAAAGCAAACGGCAAGGCTAAATTCCCATTATCAGGATATCACCTTGCCGTATTTTTATTATTAAGAGAGGTAATAAGATTTTATTTGGAGGAAAATAGGATGAGTAAATTTGAGATGAACTATCTTGGAGTAATGGCAGATATGGCGGGCTGTCCGAATCGCTGCAGGCACTGTTGGCTCGGTACACACAAAAACGGTCATATGAGCATTGACGATTTCAGGTACATTGCCGCACAGTTCAAGGAATGGCGCAATGAGGATGGATGTGGAATAGACAAATTCAGTTTCTTTTCATGGTGGCGCGAGCCGGACTTTCGCAACGATTACCGTGAACTTTGGAGATTAGAGCAGGAGTTGTCCTCACCCGGCTATGCTGAACGGTTTGAACTTCTATCCACATGGAGGCTGGCTCGGGATGAGTCCTATGCTAAATGGGCCGCAGCATTACCACCAAAAACTTGCCAGATCACTTTTTTCGGTATGGAAGGAAATACCGACTGGGGGATGCGCAGAAAAGGAGCATTCCGGGATCAGCTTACGGCAACCGAGCGATGTCATGAGGTCGGTATTACACCGCGGTGGCAACTTTTTTTGACCAAGCGTTGTCTTTCGGAACTTAACGAATTTTTACAGCTTATTCGCGACTATAACATTACCGAATTTTTTGGCGGTATTTCACCGGAGGGAGACGGGTATGATCTTGAAAGTGAAAGGCCGGAACTTTCGGATATTGAGAAAATTCCATCTGAACTTATCGCTTTTAGCCGTAACGGAATTAGTATGCTTGGTCAAACAGAGAAAGATTTACTCCGGGAACTATATGATAACGATGAACCTTTGAATATAAATCCAAGCGTTCCAAGTCTTGCGGTCAATGCTGATTTTGACGTATATCCGAACATAGCCGAACCCACAGAATGGTGGAAACTCGGAAATCTTAAAACGGACGGTATTGACGTTATCATGAATGCGTACATAAACGAAACCACACCCGGCATGACGATGAACCGGACAATTCCTGTATCAGAGCTTGTTCAAAGGTATGGAAATCCGGAGAGCAGGAAGCTATATACGAAATCCGACCTGATCAGTCGTTTTATGCATCAGTGGGGTGAGGATTATTTGAAAAAAAACCAAAAGGTAATACCGGAAACTTAAAGTTTATAGGAGATTATTTTAGTAAAGAAAATAGCCGCATGACTCGAAAAGTTCTCAAAAACTATTGACGCCCCCTTTTTTGAAGTGTATAATCGTATACAATTATGCAAAACACATTGTTGTATACGATTATACAGACATGCAAAATCATATGGAATTCCATAAGAAACAAACGAAAAACCATCAGAAAGGCGGCATCAACCCATGAGAGAAGTAGTCATGAACCAACACACCAACCTGCTCCAGTTAGAAGAGCATTTCTACCAACTGGTAGACGTAGAGGAACCAAACACCTTCCGAAATCTGTTCCCTTACGAGGAAATCCCCAAGATAGCATTCAATGACAGGATCGTGCCACACAATATGCCTGATCATATCTGGATTACGGACACAACCTTCCGTGACGGTCAGCAGTCACGGGCGCCCTACACTACGGAGCAGATTGTAACTATCTACGATTACCTGCACCGTCTGGGCGGGCCAAAGGGCCTCATCCGCCAGAGTGAATTTTTCCTCTACAGCAAAAAGGACCGGGACGCCGTCTACAAATGTATGGAGAGAGGTTATCAGTTCCCGGAGGTTACCAGCTGGATTCGTGCCAGCAAACAGGATTTTCAGCTGGTGAAGGATATCGGGATGAAGGAGACCGGGATTCTGGTGAGCTGTTCCGATTATCACATTTTTTATAAAATGAAAATGTCAAGGCGGGAAGTGATGAATCATTACTTAAGCGTCATCCGGGAGTGCCTGGAGACCGGTATCAGTCCCAGATGTCATCTGGAGGATATCACCCGCTCCGATATCTATGGATTCGTGATTCCCTTCTGTCTGGAACTGATGAAATTAAGCAAGGAATACAACATTCCCATCAAAATCCGGGCCTGCGATACCATGGGTTACGGTGTGAATTTTCCGGGGGCGGTGATTCCCAGAAGTGTTC